>NZ_JBQQCD010000004.1:0-455847 GCF_052245555.1 Streptomyces sp. KR80 | reverse complement strand
GAGTGCCACCGCCGCTTCTTGCATATGCGGGGTACGGGAGGCGGGCGACACCGAACGCTCCTGAACGGGAGACGAGCGCGCGGTCCCTGGCTCAGCCGAACGCGCCGCGCCGCTCGGTGTCCTGACCCGTGCTGTCGGCCGGGTTCGCCCCGCTCGCTCCCTCGGCCTTCGCCAAGGACGCGCTCGTCCGTCGCTCGGACGGCGGCCCGCCCTGCTCGGCGCTTTGCGCGGACTGGGCGCCGACGGTTGCGGGTTGCTGCCGCCCGGTCGCCTCTTCCGTACGGTCGGCTCCGCCGCCCCGGCCCGACTGCCGGGGCGGTTCCCCGGCGGCAGTCCGCTCCGGCCGACCGCCGGGTTCCGCGCCTGCGCTTCCCCTCGCCCGCTGGTTGTCCGCCCTCTCCGGCGTCTCTGCAGGCGGGTCGAGAGGTGACGGGTCGGCAGGCTGCCTGCCGGGCGTCCGGATCCCGCGTGCGATGCCGAGTCCGCCGCTGGGCCGCTCCTTGGGCGGCTCCTGCACCTCCGGCGGCCCGAACGGGTCGGCCGTACGCGGCGCCGCGCTCGCCCCGCGCGCCGCCGTACGCGCCAAAGACGTACGGCCACGGCCACCGCTCCTCCCTCCGCCGAATACCGAGCCCAGCGAGGCGCCGAGCTGAGAGAGAGCCATCAGGGCGTAGGCGGCCTGGTACGCGACCGGAGTGGAGGCCTGGTCGGACTCCTGGTCCGCGTCGTGGTGGTCGTCCGCCCCGGCCGGATCGCGGGACTCCGCCATACGGTCGGCGGCGGCGTCCAGGTCGGCGGCAGCCAACTCGAAGACGGGCACGGCCTCGTCGACGGACTTCCGCAGCTGGCTCCAGTCCGCGTCGAACGCCTCGGCGGCCGGGCCCTGCCAGTGCGTGGCACGCGCGTTGGTCACGCCGCGGTCGAGCGTGCGGACGATGTCGTCCAGCTGCTTGCCCATCTCCCGCCATCCGGCGGAGGCCTCCCGCAGCGCCTCTGCGTTGCCGTCACGCGTCACTGGACACCCCGCATCAGCTCGGTGATCTCGGCCTCGGCTGCTTCGGTGTTCAGCGCGCCTTCCCGCATACCGCTCCCGACCTCGTCCAGGCGCTCCTGCAGCCGTCCGATGACCTGTCCCGCCACCTCGGACAGTTCCAAGAGCCGTTCACCCGGCCCCGCTTCCGTGGTCCCGAATCCGTCGCGCAGCACCTCCGCGTCGGTGCGCCGCTTGAACTCGGAGAGATGGCGGCCCAGGTCGTAGGCGTGCAGGGCGAAGGCCGTACCGAGTTTTCGCAGCTCATCGGTGCTGACGTGGACTTCGTCGGACATCTGTATCTCCCCGGGTGAGCTACTCGCAATACGGCCGAACCAGGTCTAGCACACCCGTTCCGTGGCCCGCGGAGCCGTCCGTTCCGAGCGGAGGTGGCTCAGGTGTCGCCCTGGTCCGGGCTTCCTTTCGCTACACGCGTGAGCCGGCTGACGTGGTTGCCGTCCCCACCGGATCTCCTCGTTTAGTCGACGGCCTGTCACGTTGCCCTGGACACGCAGCCGATCGCGGGTCAGCGGCGACACGGCGGCTGTGGTCACAGGCAGTAGGCCAGGCGGGTCTGTCTACCCGGCGGCAGTCACAACCGCCCCTGACCAGCGGGAACGTGATCCCCGGTGCGCGTCCGGCGGCTTCGCCTCGACGAAGCGGTCACGCTACAGACGCCGAAGGCCCAGGCTCAGGACACATGGCTGAGCCTGGGCTTCGGCGTCTACGAGTTCCGACGAGTGCCCGCCGGTAGGTTCAGCACCGGATCGGCTTGAGTTTCGAGGTCTTCTTCGCGACGAGCTTGCCCGAACGGTTGTAGAACCATGCTTTGGTGAAGTACAGGCCCTCGCCTCCGCATTGCTTGGAGACGTGGTACCAACCCGACCCATAGAGGTAACCGCTCATGCACTTCTTGGCGGTCACCGGCCCCTGCGGCCAAGTGGGCGGGTCAGTGAACCAGAGCTGGACGCAGATCTTGCGCCCATTCGAAGTGCCCTTGATGCTGCCCTTCGCGTAGATCCGGCCCTTGGATTTGTACGGCATGTGGGCCTTGTAGGTGGTGGCTTTCGCCGCCGACAGCTCGGTCGAGGTAGACGCAGCGGCGCTGCTCACTGCGCCCCCGGCTAATGACGCCAGTGCAATACCGGCGCATCCAACGGTCAAGATTTGCTTGCGTGTGAACATCAGACTCTTTCCTGTCATGAATGGTCTGCAACCCCAGGCCGAGTGCGGCCGCTCGCTCAGCCCTCACGACCGCCCCGCTGGTTGTTCGTCTCGAATCCTGGGGCGGGTGCGTATCGGCGCGGTATCGGATCGGTATCGCCGGTCCGCCGGCTGGGACGGCCGCACGATGATCGCGGTGAACGGCCGTGACCAGCATGGAGCCAGCGGTCTCCTCCGCTACCGGGCGCACCTCCGGCCCCGGCCTGCCGCACGCCAAGTACCAGGCGATGGCCGAGCTGCAGCGGATGGGTGTGCCCGCGCAGAACGTCGCCGCCGTCCACACGGAAGCCTCCGCCCGCCCCGCATCGCGTCCCGGTGCCCGCGGACGTCCCGTCCGCCGAGCCGCTGCGCGATGTCACCCTCGGCCGCCACCTCACCGAGGTCTTCGGTGCCGACGACGTACGGCGCTACGACGCCGACGACGTGACTGAACCGCCTCGGCGGACAGGTCCGTATCGGTTCGGACGGGGTGGCTGCGATCACGGTGCAGTGCACGGCGACTGAGCACACGATGAGCCCCGTCGGCCAGGTCTGGGCGGTGGCGCCACGCGACGCCATGACCCGTCGCGTCAACGCCTCGGTGGCTGCGTTCGCCCGCCCGCTGGCGCTGCTCGCCGGCACCCGGCAGCGGATGCAGGGCCTGGACCCGGTCGGGGCCGGCGCGGGGGTCGCGGCGTTCCAGGAGTAGCTGGCCGCGATCGACGCGACGGCGCTGGACGACCCGCAGAACTGGTGGTCCGTGATCGTCGAGCAGACGGACTGTTCTGACCCGTTGTACGGCCAACCATGCGGGGCGCCGAAGCCCACCGACGATGATCTGAGCGAACGAAGCTATCCGGTGGCTGCTTCACTGCTGTTGAGATCGATGCGCACGGTGAGCAGCTCGGTTCCCAAAGCCCGTACCGCCGCAGCATTCAGTCGACGGCTCAGGTTGTGGCTCAGCTTGCGCTGGCGTTCCCTCGGGTCATCCTCTGGCATCACATACGCCGTCCCGCTCCGCCATTGGCCCCGGACCTTCACCCGCACGCATGGATTCGCCTCAATGTTGCGGACGTACGCGGCACGGCGGCCATGTTCGGCGATGATCCAGAACGTGTCCCCTTCGAGACCTTCTCCCACCGGTATGCGCCGTGCTTGGCCGGATTTGCGGCCGATCGTCTCCAGAAGTGCGTGGCCGGGCAGGGACACTCCACGCAGCAGAATCCACCTGATCAGCGGGTTTGCAACACGCTTCTGAAACGTACTCACGAGCTGATACTTGTCCACCGCGTGATCATAGGAGCGGCAGCAACATTAGGGCCATACTGGGCATGGCCCCAGGAGCCCGCAGCGCTGCAGTGTCTCCGCGCGGGCGCGGGCGCGGGGTGCTCAGTGCGGCATCGTCTCCGCGAGCCCAAGGCCGATCATGCCGACGACCAGCACCGTGAATCCGAGCCGGGTCCGACCCCGACGGCTGAGTTCGGCCATCGCCCCGCTGACCACGACGGCCGCCGCGAACAGACCGATGTTCAGTGCGCTGCCTCCGGCGGCGATTGCCTTGATCAGCCCGGCAATCGCGGCGGCCATCAAGACCAAGCCCACGAGGACGTAGGCGTTACGGGTGGTCTGCGGGTCAGTCCGGCGCATCTCGCCATGCATCATCGCTCGCCGCTCCCGGGGAGTCGACGTGGCCCACCGGAGGCCGAAGTTGTGTTTGCGCTCGGATTCGTCATTGCCGGAAGCGGTCATGGGGCGACAGCATAACGGCGGCCGTCGTCGCAGCTCCCTGGCCACCAGCCTCCCGGCACCGGTCCGTACGGTCATGCCCGCACGGTCAGCACCAGAACAGCGGCCCAGGCCAGCTCCACGGCGACCACGCCCACCAGCCATCGCGGACTGCGGTTGCGCCGGGCACGCACGGCCAGCACCCCCGCAGCGGCCACGAGCGGCACACCGATACCCGCCACGACGCGGGCCGCGATGCCGTACCTCGACGGGTCGGCGGTGAAGCCGATCGCCAACAGTGCCAGACACGCTCCACCGATCATGACCGTGAGAAGCATCGCCAGCACAAGGGCCTGGCTCCACATGCGATCGGAGAGTTCCGGGTCGGCAAACCTGCCCAGCGGGCCGTTCGCGCGCGGACCGTCAAGATCAAAGCGCCCGTTGTCGTTTCTGTCGTTCCACACGCCCTGTAAGGTACCCACGCCCCGCAAGGCGGCGAAAGGCGTCGCGAACAGGGGGCTGAGTTCGGAACGTCGGGGGTCTTCGTGGCTGACTTTGCAGTAGAACACGCCGATTTGACGAAGTATTCGGCACAAATAGGGCGGGCAGCCGAGGACCTCGAGCAGGCCAAGCGTTACTGCAGCGATCACAGCAACATCGCCCTGTCCAACGAGGGTTTGATCAGCCTCTGCCTCACCACCCACACGGCGACGACCCAACAGGTCACCGCCGCGCTCAAAGCCTCGCAGGAGACGGTCCGCGCCTCGGGCCGCGAGATGGAGAATGCCGGCACGTACTACCGCGAGACCGACAAGGAGACCGCGGCCAAGCTCGACGCCACGTATCCGGCGAGCAAGCGGGGAAGCACCCCGGATTCACCAGGGGCTCCGACCTCTGGCTTTCCGGACAAGGTGGAACCGACCAGTTTCCTCACCCCTCCCAAGCTCCCGGAGGAGTTCTCACAGGGACTTCTGCTGGATACCTTCAACGACGCCAGCGACCTGATGAGTCCGACGTATTGGATCACCGAAGCGTACAACGCGATCTTCGGGTTCAACCCGCTCGACGAGGTGATCCAGTGGTTCGCGGGCGACTGGGAATCCTTCGCCAAGTGCGCCGAGCTGTGGACGAACCTCGGCGAGGCCTGCGAGGGCGTGGCGACCAATCTCACGGCGGGAAACACCACACTCGACGCCACCTGGAACGGTCATGCCGCAGATGCCGCGCAGGTGTACTTCGAGGGGCTGGCCAAACTCCTCAACGAGTCCAAGTCCACCTTCGACTCCCTCAGCACCGAATACGGGCAGCTCGCCCATGCGGCATACTCATCGGCCGAGGCCATCAAGGGAATCATCGGCGGCATCATTGACGGCCTGCTGATCGTCGCCATCGAAATGGCCGCCGGAACTCTGCTGTCGTGGACGGGTGTCGGTGCGGCGGTCGGCTACGGCCTGGCCGCCCTGGAGATCGCCAACATCCTCAGGCTGTGGGGGCAGGCCACCGCCATGTTCGCCAAGGCCCAGGCGATCGTCAACGGCGGTGTGGGCGTCATCGAGGCTCTGGGCACCACGATCTACCACGCGTCGACGACCTTCCCGGCCCCCGGCGGGGGTTACAACCACCCGAACGAGAAGATCTGACCGCGCCCCCCGGCCCACGACGTACGGAAAGAAACGTGCCCATGAGCGACGACGAACGACAGATAGGCGACGCCGACCTCACGAACATCACCGGCGGCGACGAGGTCCGCGCCCGCGCACTGCGCAAGACCCTGCAGAAGCTGGCCGGCAGCGAGCAGGCGGGGCCGGCGCTGCAGGAGATGGCGCGCGAGGTGCTCGCCGGGCGGGTCGGCCTGCGCGAGGCGATGCGGATCAACTCGTACGCGGAGGCGCTCGGCGAGCGCGTCGCGCAGGCGCGGGAGGCGTACGAGCAGCTCTCCCCGGAGGAACTCGAACGGCAAAAGGAGGAAGCCCAGCGCTTCCTGGAGGCACAGCGCGAGGAGATCGAGGAGGAGCAGCGGGAGCAGCGCGGTGGCTCAGGCACTGGGCGCCCGCCGCGCCACAGCGGCCACGACTGGAAGCTGTGACTCCACCGGGCGGCTCGGCGGTGGTGCTGTCCAACGGCCCGCGCACTCGCTCTCGGGCGGGCCGCGTACCCCTTCTTAGTGGGCGGACCGCAGAAGCTGATCAGCGACGGCCACGGCACCGAGCCCGGCCACCAGCAGCCACATGCCCAGTCGGGTCCGGCCACGGCGGCTCAGTTCGATGACGACGCCGCAGAGTATGAGCGCCACCCCGTAGACGCCCACCGTCAGCACCGAGCTCTGCTCGCTCAACCGCACGACGAGGGCGATGGCAGCCGCGGCCATGAAGACCGCGGCCACGGCGATGCGGATACGGCGCGCCTGCCGAGGGCTCAGCGGTCGCTTCCGCTCCTCCACGAGGTCGCGCCGCTCCTCGGGCGTCGCGGTCTGCGACCGCAGCTCCAACTGCTCGCCGTCGAGTTCACCCTTGTCGGTTGAAGTCATATACGGAAGCGTATACGTGCGGTTATCGGACACCCGCCCACGGCCCCGGTGACCGAGATCGCGGCCGCCGCCCTCTGCAGCGGCCGCGACTCCCGGGGGCGCCCCCTGCCGCTCCGGCCGGCGCCCTCAGCTGGCTGTGGCGGTCGCCCTCAGGCCATCAGCCTGATCAGCAGCCCTGTCGCACCGAGCGAAAGCAGCAGGACCACCATCCCGGCGATACTCCTCGCCATCCACGCCTGCCGCCGGCCCTGGACGACCAAGAACGTCGCCGCCGGGCAGCCGACGAGCAGCGGGACGACGGCCCAGCCCGCGTTCCCCTTCGCCAGCCCGATCACCGACATCACCAGGACGATCGCCGATACTCCGGCAGTCGACCAGAGCAGGGTGGTCAGCCCACGGTCGTACGAGCCGCCCACCTCGTAGTCGTCCTGCTGCACGGTCACACCGCCTTGTGGTCGTATCCGCCGCTGACCTCGGGGAAGTCCTTCACGGCGTTGAAGGTCGCCCCCATGATCGCCGAGCCGGCCGTAAGGGCTCCGGTGAGGGCCAGGGCGACCTTGGTGTACTGGGCCGTCAGCTCAGCCCACCTCATCACCGCAAGCAGGGCTTGCGAGGCAGCCAGCGCAGCGCTCGCCGCTCCCGCGAAGGCCCCGACACCCGTGGCGGACGCGGCAATCGCCGCCGCCTGGAAGACCATGGCGGTGATGATGCGGTCGGCGATGAAGGCCAGTCCCGCTTTGAGGACTTCAGCGAGCGAGAAGATGAAGTGGGCGACTTGGTAGTAGTGCCCGTCGAGTGAGGAAAAACCCTCCTCGATCTCGCGCAGCTTGGCCTGGAGCTCGTCGAAGTAGGCCCATGCCGCGTCCGCGGCGTTGCCGTCCCAGCTGCCGGCCAGGGTGTCGTTCCCGGACTTGATGTTGTCCGCGATCGCCCCGCAGGCCTTGCCGAGGTTGGCCCATGCCGTTCCGCAGTCGGTGTACGTGTCCCAGTCGCCGGTGACCCACTTCAAGGCCTCGCCGAACGGATCGATGCCCAAGAAGAGTTTGCAACCCTCATTCACCAGCGCGGACGGGCTGCCGAAATCCAGCATAGTGCCGATGGTCTTGTGCACCGGCGCGAACTGGTACTCCGCCAGGTGCCCTTCCGCGTAGTTCTTGTCCCCGCCGACCGGCTTCAGCTCGGCCCCGGCGTCCTTGGCGTCGTTGAACGAGGCACCGCTGCCCGAACCCGCGCTGTCCGGAGCCGGCTTCTTGGAGCACGGATAGGTGGCATCCACGCGCGCCGCCTCTTCGCGGTCGGTGTCGCGGTAGTAAGTGGCGACCTTGCCCAATTCACCTGATGCGGAGTCGAGAATGCGGCGGACCTTGGTCATCACCTGACTGCCGTCGTCGACGTACTTCTCGTGCTCGCTGGAGCACATCTCCCACAGCTCCGCCGCCAGGCCCTTGTCGACCGTCACTTTCTTGAGGTAGTCGACACAACTACTGACGTCTTCGACAGCGCGCCCGACCAGCTTTCCGAACGACTCGACATCGCCCGACTCCACTCGAAATGACATGACTCGTATTCCTCTCCCCCGCGACCGCGACGGTCCGGTGTCGCCTTCGGTCCTGTTCTCCCGTACATCAGTTGCTGTGCGCAGCGCGTGTCTGCCTGTTGAGCTGCTCAGTACGTCGGCGCAGTACCTCCGCTCAGCACGGCGGCTCAGTACGTCGGCCCACCGCGCTCGCTATGCTTCCCCGGCCGCCCGCCGCCCGCCTCGCGCTTCTCGGCCTCGATCTCCCGCTGCTCCTTCTCGATGAGCTGCTGCCCCTGCTCGGCGAGTTCCTCGCGCTCACGCTCGGACATGGACTCCCACTCCTCACGGAAGGACGCGTTCTTGGAGATCAACTCCTCGCCGTACGCGCTGTGCGAGACCGCGTCGCGCAGCCCCATCCGCCCGGAGAGCACCTCACGGGCCATCTCCTGCAGAGCGTCGCCCGCGCCGCCGTCCGAGAGCTGCTGCAGCGCCTTGCGGAGCAGCCGTGCTTCGGCCTGGCTCTGGGTGATGTCCAGGAACTCCTCGTCCCCGACCTGGCGCTCCGGCGATCCGCTCGTGCCACCGCTGCCGCCCGTACCGTTCATGCGTGCCCCCTATCAGCCGGTCGCGCTCTCGTGAACTGCCGTGCTTCGTCAGCCTCTTCTCGCGACCTCATCGACTCACCGAGTCGCCGAGTCCCGCCACGGCACCACCGACGACGATCACCACGAACGCCAGGCGAAGGGAAGCGCGCCGGGCGAGCAGAACACCCAGAGCGGCGAGGATCGTGCCCGCGGCGTAGAAACCGGTCCAGGGGCCCACGTCATCGCCGCGCGTGAGGCGGAAGATGGTCGCGACCACGCCGAGCACGGTCAGCAACGCACCGAGCGCGGTGTACAGGAGGCGTTTCTGCCGCACCTGGCGCTCGGCATCCGCGGCGAGGCCCGGCTCCCCCTGCTGCTGGAAGCCAGCCCGCATCTGCTCGGTGCGGTCGCCCTCGTTCTCGTATCCCGTCATGCGTCGGAATTCTATGAAGCCCGGTGTGGGTCCTTGGGCTTGGGGTCATAGACTCCCGCACCATGTCCACGCCTACACCACATTCCCCTTCCCCTGGTTCTCCCGACCCCAATGCGACGGTGGTACGCACGGGGCGCCGGGGCCTGATGACCGGCCTGCCCATCTGCCTGATCCTGATCGCGCTGGGCCTGGCCGGACTGGTCGGACTGATCATGTTCGTCACCGGTACAGCCCCCCGTGAGCCCTCCGTACGCGGGGTGATCGGGATCGTGGTGATGCTGGCGCTCGGCGCCATCGGGGTGCTCTTCGGCATTCCGATCTGGTTCGGCAGGCGCGCCGCGGTATCGGTGGACACGGTGGGTGTGTGGCTGGACAACGGCCGGGCGCGACAGGTGATCCCCTGGGCCGTGCTGGCCGGAGTCGGCGTGCAGTGGAGTCGTATGGGGCGCGGGGCGAAGCAGTACTCCATCGAACTGTGCCCGAGCGGCTCGATCGACGACCGTGACCCGGTGCTGTGGGCGCTGGTCCGTGACGAGGAGCCGATCGGCCCCGACCTGCCCCGGCTGCGCTACCGGCTGCCGGTACCGGCGGGTGCCCGCGACAAGCTCACAGCGGCCGTACGTCAGTACGCGCCCTCGCACCTGTGGCTCGGCGAGGCCCAGCGCGAACCCGGCCACCTCGGCGTCCCGGACCGCAGCCGCCGCCCAAGGGGCTGAGCGCGACCATCGCTGCGACGTCCAGCAACTGACTGTGGCCGGGCGTAATGCGGTGGCAGCAGTTCACGATCTGTTGCTTGGATGAGCGGCGTGACATCTGTGGATCTTGAGGAACGCCGTGAACTGCTGGACAGGCTCGAGCAGTACTACGACGCCGTTCCCCGTTCCGGTGCCCGGGTCGAAGAGTTTGGGCCTCTGACGCTGTTCATCCGGGAGGGACAGGGCTGGCCCTTCTACACACGCCCGGCCCTGGGGTGGTCCGGATCGGTGAGTGCCGCCGATGTGACCCGGGTGCGCGTTCGGCAGCGGGAGCTAGGCATCCCGGAGAGTTTCGAGTGGGTTGCCCAGACCACGCCGGCACTGAGGACCGCAGTCGAGCAGACGGGGCTCGTGGTGCGCGAGCACCCCCTGATGGTGCTCGGCCCGGACGTACCGACCCCCTCCGTGCTCAAGCGGCCCGACGGCGTGGAGCTGCGGACAGTCGGACCGGACGATTCCGTGCTGCCGAGCGCACTGGCCGTCCCTGACCTGGCCTTCGCCGACCCCGGAACCCGTGTCGGTGTGGTCGGCGTGGCAGAACTGAACGAGGCCGTGCAGGCCCGCGCCGGTGACGGCTCGGTGGAACGCATGGCGGCACGCATCCTGGCCGGCCTGACCTGCGTTGCTGCCGCAGTGGAGGACGGAACGGCGCTGTGCGCCGGTCAGCACCAGCCGGTAGGAACGGTCAGTGAGATCGTCGGGGTGGGAACCCTGCCGACCGCCCGCGTCGTGGCCTTGCGCTCGCGGTCACCACGGCGCTGGTAGCCGACGCCCGATCGCGAGGTGTCGAGACGATCTTCTTGTCAGCGGGCGATGAGGACGTCGCCCGGATCTACGCCCGGCTCGGCTTCCGCCACGTGGCCACCGCACTGATCGCCGAGCCTCTCGAGTAGCGACGATGGCCCACGCCATGTCCGGATCCACTTCCCCAGCGTCCGACTCAAACTGTGCGGGCACGAGACACGTTCGGCGCTCAGGACGCAGAGGGCGACACCCAAGACCCGCTCGCCTTGAGGCGCTCTCAGCAGCCGGTGCGGGTCTCGCCCTCAGCCCCGCCCTCGGGCCGGACCGGCGGCGGCGTTGGCCGCCTCGTTGGCGGCGGCTTGATGGCCCTGAGGCAGAGCCCGTAGAAGCCCCAGACCATCAGCGTGGCGAAGAACGCGACGAACCATCGCTTCCCGCTGTCGAGGTCCCAGTCGCCGTCCTGGACGAGGAGGAGTGCGAAGAACAGGCCGATGACGGACAGGGTGAGCATGCCCCGGTTCGCACGGGCCGGCCACGCCGCACGCGGATCGAGCGTCCGGACGCGGCGCCCGGCACCCATGAATGCCTCTGCACTGCGGGCATCAACGGCCACCGCCTTCAGCCCGGCGACAGGAAGCCGCCCGTGCAGGCACCACCCGTCGTCTCCCACGAGCACGCCCGAAGCGAAGAGATCCGTGCTGCCGCGCCTATCCCAGTACAGCCACACGTCCGCCCTGCCCAGCGCCTCGGCGAGTTCCGCTCCGGCAGCGGAGTCGACCAGGAACGTCACCCGTCCGGCCTCGGTATCCATGGTGAGGCAGTGGTGGACACCGGACGCTTTCCGCCCCTCGGCCTGACCCTCGTCGGAGGACCACGTCGACCCGCCCACGACCGTCCCGCGCAGCGCGCGACCGCCGGGGTCGATCCGACGTCGCCATGGGCCCGGCCGCGACTCGTACCTCAACACCGCAAGCATGCCGCCCGATACGAGCAACCAGCAGCCGAATACCGTCCAACGTTCGGCTGGGGTGAAGGACTCCCCGGCGAGAGCCTCGCGCAATTCCGCTGCATCGCCGGAGAACACCCCACGGGACGGGGCCTCCATGGAATACAGCACGGAGATCCGGTCACCGACGCCCGGGCGCGCGTCGCTGGTGACGTCGACGTCCGCTTCCTGGTCCCCGTAACGGGTCGGGAGGGAGACGGTGACCCGACCGGTGTAGTAGCCCTCGTCGAAGTCGTGGAACTCCATCTCGCGAACTTCCCGGATCGGTACGGTCCGTACGACCGCGGAGCCGTCCACGTCCATCCACTCGACCTCCGGCTTCACCTCCCGCCCGCCGACGGCCAGCGCCCACCAGCCGACGGCCACCGTCCCCAGACACACGCAGAACGCCGCCCGCCGGCACCGGGAGAACCACCCGCCCGGCAGCCGCTCCGGCAACGGCGGTACGGTCCCGGTCTGCACACCGCCGGCGCCACCGCCGCTCCGGCCCGCACGGCGAACGGCATAGGCGTACGTGTCGCTGAGCCCCACCTTGCCCGCCACCACGCTGCAGAACATGACGAGCGCCGTCAGCGCAGCCAGTACGCCGAGGCAGCGCATGACGATCGCGTACCGGAGATCGAGGTCCGTCAGGAACAGCCAACCGGCCATGAAGCCCACGACCGCCACCGCCCCGCCCACCGCGGCCACCCACCCGACCACGACCGACGGCCCCAACGCCCACCGCCGCACCGGCCTTACGGTCGGCGCCGCAGCCTCCGCGCCCTTGTCGAGCGACACCCGAACGTCGTCCGAGTCCTTCACTGCTTCCCTTTCCATTCCCTGCTCACCGACCGCCGACAACGCACAGCACCCTTGCCCGCCCCCGGCGAGGTCAGTTGGACTTCATGACCTCAGGGAACGGGGTCGGTGTGCCGGAGGCGATACGGGAAGCAGGCGAGGAACGCGTCCAACTCCGGTCCCCGGAGCCAGACTCGGACCCACGATCCGTCCTCAAAGCCGATCTCGTACGTGTCGTGATACACGGCTGTACGATCACGCAGCCAAGCCACCTGCCGGACGTCCGTACTCCAACCCGGCTCTACGACGCCGATGTCGCCCTTCTGGCGCCCGTGCTGCACGTACACCACGTGCAACCGCCTTTCGGTCAACTGCAGCACCTGGAGCACGCCGGTCGTCTTTGCACGAGGATGCAGTGCTATCGCGAGCTGCCCGGCCAGACTGTTCCATCCGCCCTTGAGAGGCTTACCCCTCTTGCGCTCCCATTCGAAGAGCCAATCGAAGCCTCCCAGGTATTCCCAGAAGAAGCCGATGATGAACACCCGCCCGAGCAGCCGCCTCGTCCCGACCCACCGGTCCCCAGGCATCCGCTGCCCGCGAAGGACCAGTGGTCGACGCCACCTGCGTGGTTTCGGCAAGCGCTGCCCTGGCCACGCGAACTGGCTTCCCAGCGGTCGTTCGCCGACTGGCACCGCGTGCGCTGCTTTCGCCTTCGCCTCCGGCAAGCCCCGGAATGCGGCCCGCAGACTTGTCTTACTCACCCGAACGCCTCCCGCGCCGTCGCCACCACCCACCGCGGTCGATGCCGCAGTGGGCCAGACGGACAGGAACCTTCGGCGTCTTCGGCACAGCGCGGCAGCCCTCCAAAATTCGTCAGGCCAGTACCAACAGCACATGCGTTCCCGAGGGCCCTCACTCAACTCCGGTGGGAGCCAGGGCTATACTCACTCACTGCCGACGTGCTCGCGTCAAATATCGGATACCTTCAGCTCCATACGGAACGTAGAATGACATGGGGGATATGGCGTGTCAGCCGGGACGGAAATCGAGGATCCGGTAGCGCTCAATCATGCGGGCATCGGCGCGCGCGAGATCGCGAGGCAGACGCGAACCGTCGGCGCTCATCCGGTGGACGAGACGCGCTCGGCATCCCGGGACTTCGGCACCGGCAACTGGGATGGCGGGCTGGGCGGGGCGCTTACCGGCCTGGCGGAGACCTGGTCAGCTCAGGTCTCCGCACTCGTGGCCGACTGCGACAGCCTCGCCGGCCAGTGCGGCGGTTCGGGAATCCTGTATCAGCGCACCGAAGACGCGAACACGCAGACCATGCGCTCTCTGTCGAGTGAGCCTTCGCCCTTCGGCTGAACCAGGCCCTCCACCCGCCACCGCCACCGCGCCAGCCTGACAAGACTCACGACTCCACGGGGGACTCGCCGAGCTCATGCCGACGTACGAGGAGCTGTACCACCTCAACCTCAGCAACCTCCAAGCGGCCGCCGACCGCTGGGAGGAGACCGCCACCAAGTTCAAGGGCCTGCACACCGCGTACGGCGACCAGGTCGCCCGCCCCTTCCGGCAGGCCGGCTGGACCCAGCCCGTCTTGACGGCGGCCAAGGCCGACAACGACGTACGCGCCGCCCAGCGGCAGTTCGAGAGCGCCCACCAGGAGGCAAAAGGCATCGCCGGTGTCCTCACGTCACTGCACACCGAGCTGAAGAAGGCCAAGGACGACCTCCACCACCTCGCCGACGTCGAGGCCAAGGAGCAGGACCTCCACGTCAGCACCACCGGCACCGTCACCCCGCGCTACGACCTCTCCCAGGACACCGGCGCCCGCCACGACCCCGATGGCCAGGCCGCCATCCGCGAACAGCAGGAAGCCTGCGAGGCATTCGCCCGCCGCATCGAGCGCATCCTGCAGCGTGCCGCCGACGCCGACGAAACCGCCTGCTGGGCCCTGCGCCGCGATCTCGGCGGAAGCCGAAGCGACTTCAACTCCAAGGTCGTCACCTCCCTCGACGACGCCGACGCCACCCGCGCGGCCGAGCTGATGAAGAAAGACACCCGCACGAATACCGACGGGTGGGTCGCCGAAGGCGAGGCCGAAGCCTCCGGCCCCGGCGTTGGGACATCGGCCACGGGACCCGACACCGGGGCTGGCAAGCTGGGCGAGGCCGAGGCGCATGCCGACCTCGGCCGGGCGAGCGCAGAGGGCTCGCTCACCAACGGCCCGATGAAACTCGCCGGGGAGGCCGAAGCCTATGCGGGCGCCAAGGCCTCCGCGGCCGGCGGCATCACCAACGAGGGCATCAAGGGCGAGGCTG
The DNA here is from genome assembly GCF_052245555.1 of Streptomyces sp. KR80. NCBI lineage: Bacteria > Bacillati > Actinomycetota > Actinomycetes > Kitasatosporales > Streptomycetaceae > Streptomyces > Streptomyces sp. KR80. The sequence continues at coordinate 441,217 of NZ_JBQQCD010000004.1, read as the reverse complement.
GCGCCTTCGCAGGCGGCGAAGCCTCGGCCAAGGGCCGCGCCGACGCTGGCCCCGTCGGCGTGTACGGACGGGCGGAGGCCAAGGCGGGCGCTGAGGCGGGCGTCAACGCCGGGGCAGGCCTCGAGGGGCTGCAGGCGGGCGCGGAAGCGTTCGCCGGCGCGAAGGCCGGCGCCGCGGGGGGCGCGGACATCGGGGGCATCGGGGCGGGTGCGACGGCCGAGGGCTGGGCCGGCGTCGGGGCCGAGGCCGAGGCGACTCTTGGCAAGGGCACAGACGGCAAGTGGCACATCGGCGCGAAGGCGGGCGTCGCCCTGGCGCTCGGCGGCGAGGTGGGCTTCGAGGTCACCGTTGATCCGGGGAAGATCGCCGACACCGCGAGCGATGCGGCCGACGCCGTGGGCGATGCGGCCGGGGCGGTCGGCGATGCGATCGGCAGCGTGTTCTGATGCACCCTTCCACAGACCCACTGTCGTAGGCACACTGCCGTAGTAAGGAGGGCCCGAGATGCCCACGACCCTGCCCGTACCGATCGAGTTCGAACTGCCGGAAGGTTGGCGCGCCGCACCGCCGGATGAAGTCGGCGCACGGGGCGCGGCGTTCGTCGCGCTGCATCCGCAACCGGATGACGGATTCACCGCGAACATCACGATCGATGGCGAGTACCGCCCGGATGAGGCGACGCTGTCCGAGATCGCCCATGAGTCTGTGGAGCGCTTGCGCCAGGCCGCCACGTCGGTCGTGGTCACCGGCCGCCGCGAGATCGGCTCTGCGGATGCGCCCGGTTTCACGCAGACGCTGGCCGTCTCGACCGTCATCGGCGGCGTGCGCCGCGACCTCGTCCAGTCCCAGGTGTACCTTTCCATGCTGGACGTTGCCGATCCGCGCGAGCGGGCGGTGATCCGCCTGGTCCTGACGGCCACTGCGTCCCAACACCCCGCCGTCCTGGACGACTTCCAGGACTTCGTGCGCACAGTTCGCCCGGACACCAGCGCAGCTTCGTAGCGCGTCCCGCGGAAGCGGCAGATCTTGCACCGTCAATCCGACTCCTCATAGGTTGATTTCATGGGACTCTTCGACAGGCTGACCGGAACCAAGCGCCCCGCCGACGGTGTCGCCCCGCGATCCGCCGCTGAGGTCCAGGCGGCTCTACTCGGCCTCAACCGCCCTGACGTCCCATACGTCATCCGGGACGGCCGCGCGGAGGGCGCGGACCTGGTGGCCGAGTGGCGCATCCTGGACCCGGCCTGGCAGACCTTCTTCGTCCGCACCCAGGTGAGCCGAGTGTTCCAGGTCCGTATGCGCCTGGTCCCGGAGAAGCACGAAGTCCGCTCCCTCGACCAGCAATACGAGGTCACGTGGGTTGGCGACACCCCCAGGCTGGCCATCGCGGCCGAGGCCCAACGTGGCCAAGTGCAGACGGTCTCGAAGCGCTGGACGCTCGGCGGGGGCGAAGATGGCGGCCTCGAAGCGACCGAGACATTCAGCTTCGACAGCTCTGACCTGAAGAACCCCCTGCAGGACACCGTCCTGGGCGCGGGGTGGACCTGGCGCGGAGTCATCGCCGGCAAGCTGTGAGATTGGCGGGACCACACCGACTTGCCTGCGTGAGTCTCATTCGTCGAGGGCGGGGAACCTGGAGCTTCGCGGCATGGGGCTGCTTCTATTGATTCGGTCAAGGTGCGCGGGCTTGTTCAGGCAGTCTGGTCGTCCTTCGGCTGGTAGAAGCTGCGGTGTTTGAGAATGGCGTGCAGGACGTCGACGCGGCGGCAGGCCAGAGACAGATCAGGACGGCGTCGTGACGGCCCAACGAGAGGAACTCGTCGTTGCGGAGCGGGTGCTGGTCCGGCTGAACGAGCAGCCCGAGGCCGAGGCTTACGAGGCTCTCGCACCGGCTCCCGGCCAGACGGCGGACCGGGTGGTTCTGCTGGTGCCGCACCGGGAGAGGGCGGAGCTGGGAGTTCCGCAGGGTCATCCGGGGTTCCATGCCGACCCGGCCTCGTTTGCCGGAGTCATGGGCGGCGACCTTTCCTGATGCCGATGGCGCGGCGGATGTCGGATGTCTGAGGTGGTGTGGGTCTTTGCACTGGGCTTGATCCGCTTTGACGGACATCCGAGATCAGGGGTTACGGCCCCGGGAGGATGTCCACCATGGAGAGGATGGGGAAGAAGAAGCCGCGTCGCAGGCGGTCGTTCACGCCAGAGTTCAAGGCCGAGATCGTCGAGCGTGTGCCGGCGCGGAGGCCGCTCGATTGGTCAGGGGGCGAAGGACTTCGACCTGACCGAGACTGCGGTGCGGCTGCGGATCAGCCAGGCGAAGGTCGATGCCGGTGAGGAGCCCGGTCTGAGCTCGGATTTCCGTCAATGCGAATCTGTCCAGCAACTTCAGGCAATGCACTGTGCCGACATGCCACGTCTGTCCATAGAGCGCAGTTGGTGACCGCGTCGTTGGATCTCGCCGAGGACTACCGCGGCGTACTGCTCGGTGTCGCTCGTACGCTCTCGTTCACAGATCCGGACGAGCCCGCCGAAGCACCGGCCAGCCCGGACTGTTCTCAGCTCCGGATTCGTCTCAGAAGAAAGGAGTCGTTTCGGGTGAACACTGGAAAGGGCGAGGAGCGCGCTGTGTCAGAGTCAAGCCAAGCGCCTTACGCGACTGATGGAACGGACTTCCGTGGGGCGTTGAGGCACCACTACATTTTCGCGCTGAAGCGCTTCGCAAAGCGGGGTCCGATCTTCCTGGCTGTGTGGCTTCTGGCGTTCTACTCGGAGATCGATTACCTGTTCCTACCGGGCCTTGTGGGATTCTTCGGGTTCATCGTCACGGTGATCTTCTTGTGGAGCCGGGTGCTCTGGATCTTGAAGTGCTCGCGGGTCTTCCATACCTACCCCCTCGAATTCCGGGGGCCGGTCACCAATGTGAGGAAGGACGGCGAGTTGCTCTCCTTCCGCTTTCATGGCCAGGGTCAGGAAGCCACGATGCGCGCGAAGGATCCTCTGGGGCGTCGCAGGTGGCCGGAGGGCATTTCGGACGGTGTGTGGTTCGCAGGTGATGATCCGTTCGGCGGGGCGGCCATAGTGCCGGGCAGTGGTGAGCTGCTGTTCATGCAGCCGAACGCGTGGAGGCTGTTCGCCGGGGAGCGGAAGAACGCGGGGCCGGAGCGCATCAGGCGGTCATGGCGCGCCTGGATCAGGTGGCGGGTCAGTTTCCGTCTCCGCGTTTACGGGACGTAGGTGTGCGGGGCCCTGTCGAGCCCAGGTCTTTCGGCGTGGTCACAGCACGTCTGGTTTCGCAGTGATGTGTCGGCTTGGAGGTGACCGGATTCCTAATCTGCGCGTTTCACTTGCCACGGTGCCCGGATCTTGAGCGGGAAAGCGAAAGTGCCTTCTGAACTGGGACGATGAGGCTTGTCTAACAACGGCTAACACAATGAGGTGGTCCGGTTCTGGTAGCCGTGCCTGGATGGTGAGTTGGCGTTGTCGTTCGCGTGGGAGCGCCGCCGTGGATCGTGTCGGATGAGCTGTGGGAGCGGATCGAACCGCTGCTTCCAGCAAGGAACGGCGGTTCCGGTATCCGGACCGCAAGCCGTTGCCCGACCGCGAGGTCCTGTGCGGGATCCTGTACGTGCTGCACACCGGTATCCAGTGGGAACACCTGCCGAGGGAACTGGGCTTCGGTTCGGGCTTGACGTGCTGGCGGCGGCTGCGGGATTGGAACGAGGCCAGGGTGTGGGAGCGGCTACACGAAGTGCTGCTGGGTGAACTGAACGCGGCAGCGAAGCTGGACTGGTCCCGCTGTGTAGTCGACTCCTCCCATGTCAGGGCGTTAAAAGGGGGATCCACACGGGCCCGTCGCCGGTCGACCGGGGCCGGGCCGGCTCCAAGCACCACCTCTTCACGGACGGTCGCGGCACTCCGCTCGCGGTCATCCTGACCGGCGGCAACCGTCACGATGTCACCCAGCTCCTGCCGCTACTCGACGCCATCCCGCCCGTCCGGTGCCGCCGTTGGGCGGCCCCCGTCGGAAGCCGGACTCGCTGTTCGCCGACCGCGGCTATGACCACGACGTTTACCGCGAGAAGGTCCATGCCCGAGGAATCGTGCCAGCTATCGCGCGGCGCGGCACCCGGCATGGCACAGGACTGGGTACCTACCGGTGGGTGGTCAAGAGGACCTTTGCCTGGCTGCACGGCTTCCGGCGTCTGCGCGTCCGCTGGGAACGGCGGGCCGACATGCACGAAGCCTTCCTCAAACTCGCCTGCTGTCTGATCAGCCACCGACAACTCAGCTCCTTTTGTTACTCAGGTTGAACTCGCCGTGTCGCAGGCGGGTGGATTCACCGCAGGTGCGGTCCGCGGCCAATATCGAGCGGTCCGTGTGTCATGCGGGCAGTAGCTGGAACCCCCGTCCCAACTTGGCTGACTGCGGCTGCTATTTGTCCGTATGTCAGGGGCTGGGGGATGGCTGCGCCATGGTGGTGGCGCGGTTGAGGTGCTGGAGCTGCCACTGGTGCGGGACCAGGGACGGGGCAGTGTGCAGGAAGTCGTGGAAGTCGCTTGCCGACTGTCCAGGAGCGACCTGGTCCATCAGGGTGATGACAGCGTCGAGGTCGGAGCTCTCCCACCGGGCAAGCTGCTCGGGAGTACGGCGCAGCGTGTCGGCGACCATCGGCCACCGTTCGTTGAGGGCAACCCATTTGGCCAGATGCGCGGCGGTGAGCGGGGAGTTGTCGCTGATCAGGCCGCGGCCGAAGGCGATGATGACCGCGATCCGTAGCTGGGTCATGGTCCGCTTCGCGGCTCGCGGGTTGCTCGGCAGGTACCTCAGTAGCTCCTGCTGGGCCTGCTGCATGGTGGGGTGCTCGAGCATGATGCGGTCGATGCGCCGGCGCATCTGCTCTGGGGATACCCACGGAAAGCGGCTGCGCGCTTCGGCGGCCACGGTGGCGAGCGGTGTGCCGGGGCGGGCAGCGGCCTGCCGGATCGCCTCGTCGAGGTTCTCGCCTTGGCGCCGGGCTCCGTAGCCTGGGCGGATCCGGATACCGGCTGCCACGGTGAACGCGCTGCCGACCGCGGCGACGAGGAAGTCGATGCCGCGGAAGAAGTCGACGTCGTTGATACCGCGATAGCCGGCCCCGTCACAGTTCTCGTTGCCGTTCCCGAGCCAGCTCTTGAGTGTGCAGCCGAGCCAGTAGAGCAGGTCCTCGCCGTGCTTGATGAGAGCGAAGACGGCGATGGCCAGCACCATGAAGCCCACGAATCCGGCGAGGCTCTTCTGTTGTCCGAACAGGTACTTCAATCCGATGACGCCGATGAGGACAGCTGCGATGGGCGCGAAGAAGTCCTTCAGATTCTCGGCGAACTTGTCGCCGTCGAGGTTGTCGTCACCAGCGCCTGCGAAGGCGATGGTCCTGGTGACCGACGTCGCTGGTGCGGCCGCGGAATCAGCCACTTTGATCGACGCGGGGCACGGCTGCCTTATCGAGCGTTCTTGGATTGCAGGGCGCGCGGCAGCGGCCGCGACCGCAGTGTGCGGTGCAGTGGTTGAACGATCAGGTGACCGGGCGAGGGATTCCCCGATGGGGAACAGAAACAGCAGGGTGACACCCACCAGCGGCGCGTAGAGGGCGTACCTCTTCAGGTGTTCCCGGTCCAGATCGCGCAGGGCCTGCCGCAGGCGGCTGGGAAGTTCGCGCAGCCACCGGTGGGTACGCACGGTCCAAGGCGGCGATGTGGCAGGCCGTGGGGGATTGCCCGCGAGGACCATCGCCTGGATCTCGGGAGTATCGAGGGCCGGAAGATCCATCCTGACCTGGATCAGCTTGTCCAGATATGCCCGGCCCTGTTGTAAGTCCATGGGGGTATCGGCCGGTTCAGCGTCTGAGGCAAACTGTGCCGCGGCCGCAGCCCCCAGCGCATCAAGCTCGCCGACGAGCACGGTGACCACGTCGGGATGACTCAGCAGCTTGGCCGCCACCTGGCAGATCTCCAGGGCCCGCTCACCGCTGCAGCGATCCAGATCGTCCACCACGATCACCAGTCGGCGCCTGCGCCGACGGCTCCCCAAGGCTTGGCCGATCAGTTTGCCGAGCTCGCTGTGCACGGCCTCCATGGAGCCCTTGGCGGCCTCTTCCTGCGGACTGCTTAAGAACCGGGAGACCGCCGTCGTCGCGGTGAACAACTTGCTGGCCACCGCCCAGAACAGCAGCGCCACCAGCGCGGTGGCCACCACGAAATCTGGCCGTACGATCCCTTCGAGATCCTTCAGCGCGCCCTTGCCGCCGGCCAGAGCGTCCGCGACGCGGCGGGTCCGCACCCACAACATCATGGCGACCGCGGCCACCACCGCCAGCGCGCCGGCCCACCACTGCCGGTGCCACCGCTGCCTCGGCGAGATCATCGACAAGGCCACTGGTTGGAACATTCGCCGCCACAACGGCCGATGCCGGTCCACCAGGCGCGTGACCGCGGACGCCAGCGCCAACCCGGGACTGGGTGCATCGTCATGCAGCCACGCGTTGAACCGGCAGATCAGGTGCGGCTCGGGCCAGCTGTGCACCACCGTCAGACGCTGCTCCACCAGCCGGGCCATCGAGGTCTTGCCCGATCCCCACGGGCCGGTGATGGCGACCGTCAGGGGCGTCTCCGTCTCCTGATGGTCCATAAGATCGGCCAGCGCGTCCGCGGATACCCCGTAGCCGAGCCGGTCTGCACTGTCCGCCTCGATGGGTCGGTCGGAAAGCAGCTGGAAAAGGCGGCGTCCATCCTCTGGCAGTGCCGCCCCCGACCCAGACCCCACGCGTGTTCCATCCTCCCTGTGTATGCGCTCCGGCAGGACCGTACGGCACCGGAAGCCGCCCCGCCACGACCTTGGCGGCCACCGAGCAACGACTCCGGATGCGGCGGCCCGTCATTCTGCATCTGGGACAACCGCCTCGGCCAACCATGCACGAGGTTGTTACTGAGGTTGAACTGGTGCTGTCGTCCTGGATGCTCAGGGGCTGATGATCAGGCCGGTCTCGGTGAGGCAGCCGTCTATAAGGTCGCTGCGGTACTGGATGTGGCGTAAGCCGCGCCTGATGCGCCGGACGAGGTGCTCGGGGGTGGTGAAGGCGGCGTTGGAGAGCCAGCTGCGCCGCAGCAGGGACCAGATGCCTTCGACGGGGTTGAGGTCGGGTGCGTAGGGCGGCAGGTAGTAGATGGTAAGCCAGTCCCGTGATGTGGCGCACTCCCGCAGTCCCGGCGGCCTTGTGGACGTTGAGGTTGTCCCACACGAGGACGATCGGGCCGCCAGTCGTCGCGACGAGGCCGGTAGATCAGCCGGGACCTGTGTCCGGGTTTGTAGCAGGTCAACGCGGCGATCGAGACCCGTCTGCGGGAGCGGCCGCGGACCCGCTCGACTGGTGTGCGGCCGGGCCATGGAGGGGGACGACGACGCGGTCGCGCGGCGGGCTCACCGCCAGAACCGCACGGATCAAGGACTGTCAGCCCCGCACGACACCGCGAGTTCAACCTCAGCAGCTGCTGTTATCGATGTACATGTCGTCCGACACGGCCCCCCAAGGTCGTTGCTGGCACTGGTGATCAACAGGCGACCCTAACAACGTTCAGAACGACGCCCTGCGCCGGGAGCGGCTCCATCACGCCGTCGTCACAACGCCGTTGTCGCACAGCCGCAACCACAGACGCGGGCGAGCCCCGGCACACAGAGACCGGATCGGGGGGTGCAGGGCCGTCAGGCTGTGCACAACATTAGGCGCAACTCAGGCCTCGTGCGGCTCAACGTGGGCGGACGCGAAGGCCACAAACGCGGACCACTCGGTGGGAGCGAAGGTGAGGGACGGGCCGGAAGGGTTCTTGGAGTCCCGTATGTGAACCGCTTCGCCGGGTTGGATCGCGATCTCGACGCAGTCGCCGCCACCGGAGTCGCTAAAACTGGACTTGAACCACTGCAAGGTGTTCATCACTCCCCAACCAACCGCTTGATGAGCTCGAGAGATTCATCCGGGCCCAGTGCTTGTGCGCGGATCATTGCATACCGTGTCGCGAGAGCGCTGACCTCTTCCGGATCGCTGATGAGCAGGCTCTTGCGCTGGGACTCCAGGTAGACCAGGTGATGGTGCTCTGGAGTCTCGATCAGCTTCATCGGACCGTCGAGGCCAGCGTGTTCACCCCGGGCACCTCTACTGAGCGGAATGACCTGAACAGTCACATTGCGACGGTCGGCGCACTCAGCAAGATGTGCAAGTTGGGCCCTCATCACCTCTTTGGGGCCGACCTGCCGCAGCAGCGCAGACTCTTCGAGGACAAGCTCGATCAGCGGGATCGGCTTGCGATCGAACAGTGCCTTCCGGTCCATCCGCGCCTCGACCAGCTGCTCCACCTCCTCCTCGCTCAACGGCGGGAACCCGCAACGCAGCACAGCACGGGCATACGCCTGGGTCTGGAACAGGCCGTCGATCACCATCGTCTGGTACGAGGAGACATTCCTCGCCGCCGCCTCCAGCACCACGTAGTCCTTGAAGTACGGCGGATAGCGGTCGAGTACGAGGTACTTGCCCGCCATCTGCAGCAGCCCTGTCCCAGCGCCCAGCACCTCCTCCAGCCCCGCGATCATCTTCTCGCTCGGCAGCCCCTTGCAGTTCTCCACGTTGCTGATCGCCGCGCCCGTGTAGTTGATGCGCTTGCCCAACTCGTCCTGCGTCAGCCCTGCCTGCTCACGCAGCGTCCTCACCATCTCGGCAAAGTACTGCCCGGTCGCCGATGCCGTCTCCTTGCGCACTGCCCGCGTCATGCCGGCCACCCCCTCTCACAACCCGCTTCAACCCGACTCAACTCGCGTACGAGCGCAGCCAAACGCTGCCGCCCGTCGACGCTCAGTCACTATCGACAGTAGCCAGCAGCGCCGACAGTGGTCTCATGAACACTGAAAGTCACGAGGTCGGCGTTCCTCTGCCCTGGGTTCCGGAATCCGGGATTCAACTCCGCAAGGCGGGCGTCTACTTCGATGCCGTACGGCTCGCCGGAGCGTTCGGCCGTGAGCTCGCCGACCAGCTCGCCAAGCTGACCGGCGGCGACCCCGGACCCGTGATCCAGCAGGCGAACGGCGATCGCTCGGTCTACTTCCTGGTCCCCGCCGGCAGCACTCGCCACCGCCCCTGGCCGACCGCGGCGCACCGACTCACTAGCGGCGAGCCACATCGCCGGGCCTGCTACGTGGGCATTCCAGCGTTGGAGGGAGCGACGTGGCCGCTGTCCTGGCGCTTCCCGCCCACTCCCGACGGTCGCCTGGTCCACCCCCTCCTTCTGCACCTCACCCTGTGCGTCATGGCCGATTGGGGCGTGAGGGGCGAGAGCAACGTGACCTTGGGGATTCGCGCCAACTATTGAGACCCAACTCCGGTCCTTGCATGGGCACTTTCGTCATACGACGGGTTGGACGCACGAGCGGCGAGATCACGCTAGAGTAGCGATGAGGTTACGCTTCGTGCCCAACGAAGCGGCCCTCAGCGGTGCGCCAACACCGTCTGAGGGCCTTCACCACCGAGTGGAATCGAGGTCCACTGGGATGCTCAGGCATGCTATCGCCCCCGCGCGTTCCTTCTCGCAGACGCCGAACGAGATCATCCGCCATCCGCGCCTCAACGGCACCGCCGTACGCCTCCTCCAATGGGCTCTCTCGTTGCCCGAAGGCTCCCGGGAGACCGTCCAGAGCATCGGAGAGAAGATGCCAGAAGAGCGTATCGCCGTGCGCAACGCCCGCAGGCAGCTCGAAGCAGAGGGGCTCCTGCACACCCGCCGGAAGCGGGACCGGGCGACGGACAAGTGGTGCACCCAAGTGCTCGTCTCCAATGTCGCGTTGACGGCACCTGAGGAGATCGATGCCGCCTTCGAAGAAGCCGCATGCCCGAAGGCCCGGGTCCTGACTGTCGTCGAACCGGCGGTGCAGGCCGTCGGTGCATCTCCAAAAGGAGAGAACACCGAGGAGAACACCACCCACCCCATCCTGCCGCCCAGCACACCTTCCACCAGCGCGACCCCGTCCGCAGGCCTGCCCGAACCGCCGCCATCCGATCACGGCCCCACAGCAGCCGTGCTCTACCGGCTGGGCGAGCGTGAGCCGCGGCTCCGCCTCGGTGCGGCCGAGGCAGCAGCGCTTGCGCCGCTGGCCGCGGAATGGCTGACGCGCGGAGCGTCGGAGCTGGAGCTGCAAGGCGCCCTCACCACCGGCCTGCCGCCCATCGTGCACGCACCCGCGGCATTCGTCGCCGACCGTCTGCGCCGGAAGCTCCCGGCACCGCGCACATCACTCGACCCCGCCGCTCCGGCCGGCCCGCTACCGGAGTGCGCCGAGTGCCGCGACCCACTCCCCCGGGGCCAGGACGTCGGCATCTGCAGCCGGTGCGCCGGAGTCCTCCCGGCCCCCGAAGACGTACGGCCTGCCATCACCGCCCGCGGCATCTCAGCCGTACGAGAAGCCCTCCGCAACCGTCACACCATGCCCAGTGGCCCGACCTCGACTCCAGCCGGAACCTAGACCAGGATCCGCACAACGGTGGCACCGACAAGCACGGCCAGGATCAGCCACACCACTACTGCGATCCGGAGGGTTCTCTGCCTCTGGCGCGCCTCCCAGCGCATGTATGCGCCGTATTGCGGAGATTCGGGGAGGTACGGCGCCGGTTTCGCGTCGGGGCCCCGGAAGACGAAGTGGTACTTCAAGGTCCTGAAGTAACCCACACGGCGCTGCTCGGTTCTGTCCAGCTCATAGCCATGCTGCAGGGCAAGGTGGGTCAGCGGCTCGCTCTTCAGGTTCGCCTCGGTCGAGTCGATCTCGACCGAGGGCCCCGCCTCGACGAAGAACCGCTGCTCGGCCTCCGCGATCCGTTGTTCTTCCGGCCTCGACCGGCGTCGCCATCCTGAGAACCCCCCGACGATCAGGAAGAGCAGTCCCACTGCCACGATGACGACCTGCCACCACTCCACGCCTCCCCCTTTCACGCGCCCGGCCGGCGTCGGCCGGAATCCGTGATCCTAGCGACAACGACCTGACCCACCGGACATGCCATGGCGCGCTCCCGGCATCCGGCCGCTCGCGCGGCACACGGCCGAGACAGCGTCGCTCCGCCCGGGGGCCGGGGAGCGTTGAGGCCCTCACGCACAGTCATCCGCGACTGCCGGTTGACCCACCGATTCCCGTCGGTAGGGTTCCGGAGAATCCGAACACTGCCCGAACACCGTCAGGGCCGCCACATATGCGACAGATATAGGGACCAACGTCGAAAACTCGCTGACTTCGAATACCGGAAAACTCAGGATGGCTTTCTCCACGATCTCACCCGCATGGGGTGATTCCGCCACCCGCCAGGGTTGGCGCACATCGCTGCTTCAAGAGCTGGTGGGCGTCCTCTGCGCCGGCATCACGTTTCCGGCCTGGCTGTTCGCCACGGTCATGACGCCGCGCTGGCTCGTCCCGCTGTGGGTGGGCGTGGGAATGGCGGTTGCACTCCACATCCTCTACCGGGTTGCGCAGCTGTTCAGCTTGGTGCAGATCCGGCGTGTCCTGAAGGTCTATGCGTGGTCATCGGCCGTCGCCCGCACAGCCGACAAGCCCGGATGCCGATTTGAGGGAGTCAATCCGGACAATCCGGCCCAGCACGTTTCCGTTCGCCTGCGGATGGCCTTCGCCGGGAGGCTCACCTATTGGGGCCGCTGGTGTCGTGCGCACGACGGGCAAGAGGTGCATTTCTGCGGCGATCCCCGATTCGTCGGAGTGGTCGCCCACCGCGACGTCCAGAAGGGTCGGTTGAGGCTGGTAGCTCAACGTGAGGCCGTCGACCGACGCATGTCGCCACGCCGTAAGGGCGTGACCCAAGAAGCCCGGGAGCGAGCGCTCGCCGTAGGCGCCCGGGTCGGCTGAACGATTGGAGGACCTCGTGAGCGTTTCATCCACAAACCGCGCCGTCTCGACGTACGCATGCGCTTACGACCACCCGGCCACTCAGCGCGCGATCCGCGTCAGACTCCTTCTGCACTCCGCCGGAGCTCTTGGACTGTTGGCGCTCGGAGTGGCATGTCTTGTCGCCCTGCACAACCTTCCCGATGCGACGGTGAGCTGGGGCTTCCTGTTCCTCTGGATCTTGTCGCTCGTGCTGTTCTCCCTCTGCGCCAGGGCAGTTGCTCAGGCGATCGCGGCACACGGTGAACAGAAGGTTTTGCGTACCTATCCTTGGCAGCGCCTCCACGGTGCGGTTTACGTCGATGCCGCGGGACAGCACAAACTCGTCCTTCCCAACCCTGACGCTCCTTACTTGGATGTCCACCTGCTCGCCAGTGCCCGCCTCTTCCCTTCCCGCGAAGACGGGCCGCCCCCACCCGGTTCGATGGTTCCGGACGAGGTGTGGTTCGCGGGCGACCCGCGCTTCATAACGGTGGTCGCTCTTCCCGGTCCAAGGCGGATGCGCACCGTGATACAGCCCTCCGCGCTCGAGAGCCGGATCGCCGCCTATGACGGTCCGATCAGTGAGGAAGCACGTCGCCGTGCCCTCGCCGTCGGGGCACGCGTGGCCCCTCCCGAAGGGGCCTTGGCCCGCGGGCCGGTCCGGGTGGGGGGCGTCCCGAAGGTGGCCATGCACCACCCGGAAACGGCAGCAGGCTGGCGACGGTCCATGCTGCGCCGCAGCGCCGCACTGTACGGCCAGATCGCCGCCCTCGCGATCTTCTACACGGGCATCAGTCTGGTGAAGGACCCCGGCCCACTACTTCCCGCGGCCGTCACCCTCATGGTCATCGCGCCCTTCACCCTCTCGTTCGCCGCCCTGGCAGTCGGCGGAGCGAGGCGCCTGGGGCGGACCCTGCGCGCCTATCCCTGGCAGGAGTGCATCGGCGAACCCGAGAACGGCCAGAGCGTTGTCATCCTCCGGCCTGCGAAGGGCCTTGAGTTCCGGATCAGGTCACTCCCGCTGCGCACACACTTCAAGAACGCCGACCGTTTCTGGTTCGCCGGAGACATGCGGTATGGCGGAGCCCTGACCGAGGTCGGCGGCAGTCGACCAACACGTGTGGTCAACGTCGACCCCAAGAAGGCTCACGAAAGGCTCCGCGCGACACCACAACTGAACGCACTTGCCGAGGAGTCCGGCCTCACCAAGGACGGCCGCCCCAGGACCTGGGCTTACTAGACTCGCAGCTCTCCCCGGTCTCGCTACCGAGCAGCGCAGTTCTCGGCACCGAGAACCCGGCCCTGTAGCCGTTGCGTTGCGGCATCGAAACCATTGCGAAAGACGTCGCTTGCCGTATCCCACCCTCGACGGCGCCCATCGCCGTGACATTGCGGGATAGTTTGCCCTTCTGAGGCTGTCGCGCATCGCAGGACTGCGTCGGACTTGTTCACGCACTCTCTCATTCAGCCAGAGGTCCGGATCCTGACGAGAACTCGTCGTCCCTTCGTCGCAGTGGAATGCGAAGGGGCGTCACCCTGACGTAGGATCATCTCTACAAACCGTCAAGCCCCAAAGAGATGCTGACGCTTACGCGTGGGGTACGACGTCCCCCCTGAGAGAGAAAGAGTGCTGAATGAAGAAGCGGGCCCACGGCCTCGTTGCAGCAACTGCCCTAATCACCGGCCTGGCTTTGGTGGCGGGCACCGGGACGGCGAACGCTGGCGACTGGCACACGTACCGCTCAGGTAAGGCGAAGTTCAACAAGAAGGGTGACATCCTTACGGTCAAGGACACCCGGCGTGACCACTTTGGCATAAGGGTGTACGTCAATCAGAAGAAGAAGGGAGCCAAGGGGTACTGGGACACCGTGGCTAGGTGCCAGGTCTCGGGGTACGGAAAGAAGAAGGTTTGCAATCTCAACCTGCGCGAAGGCAGGAAATACCAGTTCTCCATCTATGTATACAACCCAGTCGGCGCATCGGAGCTGGGTAACTTCTACTCCCGCGCCTGAGCGGGAACCTGCGGGAAGAATCTCGGGTGTCAACGTCAGTCGTCCGCTTCTACTGGCGGGTCGTCATACGCGGCCCTGTGGCTGAGTTGGAAGCTAAGGGACGTGACGTCAGAGGACCCACACACTGGCGAACTGGCCCGAGGCCGTTGATCAACAGCCCTGCGCATTGCTGGTAATGGGACAACGGTCCGGCGGGGTGTTGCCCGCCGGACCGTCAACTGCTCGCCGACTACGCTGGTCGGCGCCTTCGGCGCCGACCAGCGCGCCGAAGGCGGAGACTACGATGTCGGGGTGTCCCTCGCGCAGGGCTCAACTAGGCAGTGTTCCAGTCCCGCTTGGGCGATCTACCGTCTCGGCCCCGCCCCCCTGTCCGCAATAGGGCCACACCCTCTCGTCAGGTCTCTTCTCACGCGCCCCCGGGACACACCCTTCGGGGCCCATACCTTCGTCAAGACATGAGTGAGAAGAGCCCTGAGCAGAGCAGCAGACACGCCGCCATACTGGCCGCTGCCACGTGCACCTGACGGGTCTGCTCCCTTCGCCAGCCTCGAACCGCAAAGAAGAGTCCTGTATAGATACCGAGCAGATTCAGTACAGGCAGCCAGAGTAGCTCTATATGGCTTCTCGACATGTAGATGAGAAACCACGGCAACAACACGCTAATGACCAGCTACGCACGAGTGTAGTAGCGATACTCAGATGCCAGCAGTCCCCGCAACGGATAGGGATTCCCCACATCAGAGAGCTCTGGGGTATCCATGACTCTCTTCAGTTATTACCCGTCAGCGCTTCACCGAACGAGGTTCAAATTCGCAAGGCAGGTGCAAACACGCCCGGTAGCCGGAAGGAGGGGCAAAGCACAGCAGAAGCGTTAGTCTTCAACGGCAGTTCGCCACAAATAGCCATTCATGTCACTTGAGGAGTGAGAGAATTCCCAGGCAGGCCAAGAGGGACGTTAGCATACCGCCTGCGCCAAGATAGACTAGGCGGCGGCGAGTCCTCCGCCAACCCCGTACCATAACGAAGAGGGCGGTATACATGCCCAAGAGATTGAGCAGTGTTAGCCAGAGGTGCTTCCCTGTCATCATCGATAGAGCGATGAGCACCAAAGGGGCCAGGACACCGAGACCGAACAGCAATGCCGTCCACTGATCACGCTGTCGCGAGGCCAAGTCCTGCGTCGGACTAATGGGTTCAAGTTCTGGAAATTCAGAGTTCATTGAGTCCCTCACAGGATTCCAATGTGCCCTAAGCCATCTGCGGCCCGGGTTCTTTAGCGTCGCAAGAACATGAGCTCAGTACAGACTCCACCCACTCGAATCGTGACGACTCCTTGGTCGCGCCTGTTGAGCCTTCTCGGGTCGCTCCTCATCAATCTCCTCCCGCTGAGACGAGTTCTGTGCCTTCACCTAAGCCCGTGCCTTGGAGATCTCTCGTTGAACCAGCCACGCCTCCCCGCCAGTTCCCGTTCACTCGGTGCTGGCCAACCCTGCCTCATACCACCGTCAAGACATGAGCGAGAAGAGCGCTGAGCAGAGCACCAGACACGTCGCCATACTGAGCGTCGCCAGATGTACGTGACGGGATTGCCCCCTTCGCCAGCCTCGAAACAAGAGACGTCAGCCTTGCGGTGCACTCAGGACGGAACCTCTACCCAAGGGGCGAACCCGGCCCGAAATCGGACAGGCGTAGGGCTGCTGCTGGTCGCCATCGCAAGCCTGCTGTCTCAAGCTGCCGCTTTGGCAGACGAGGGTAGGGAGTCGTGAGCCGTGAAGGCATAGGCGAGCGCAAGGCCGCCAATGACACCGACGATCCCGGTCACCCAGCGCCAGACGCTTGGGATGTCGCATGTGAGGAGCACGCCGCATGCGATGAGCAAGGCGTACAACGTCAGCACCAAGGGCGTCACGAGGAGAGGCCAGGCAGCGCGCGGGTCCCATACGTGGAGGGCGCTTGCCTCTCTTCCTTCGGCGTCGGCCTTTTCCACTGAGACGCCCTCGGCGGCCAGCAGCTTCGCATCGTCGACCTTGAGCATGCCGTGCATTACCCAGCCGTCGTCAGAAATCAGCGCCGCCGGCGTACTACTTGGAGACAAACGCTTGCCTCCGGTTCCGCGGCGGGCGTCCCAACAGAGCCAAAGATGCTGACCGTTCAGAGAGTCAGGGAGATCACGCTCCGTGACGTTGACCAGAAAGTGTGCGGTCCGGGATGACGCGGTCACTATCCTCAGGCAGCGCTCTTTGCTCGAGCCCTGTCGCCAGAAGCCGGGCCCCATGCACCTCGCTCGAATGGCCTTATCAGCGTTGCCCAGTCGGGAGAACGAACGGAACCCATAGCGGACTGATAGGGCAGCCGCGGAGAGGCCCATACCGAAGATCCAGGCACCGATGGCGAGCCAGACACCCGCCATCGACATCGTTTCACCTTGCAGGGCATGACCGAGACTACGCTCGTCTCCCGCAATGGCGCCCAGGTGGGGTTGCGTGGGGGCATAGAGCACAGGGACCCGGTCCCCGGGGCCCAACCGGTCGGGCGAGGTCGGGTGCACAACCGCGGTTGTTCCGCGGGCAAGTTGGACGACAGCGGTCGACGTGTAGAAGTCGCTGCCCCTGCTCGGATCATGGAATTCGACATCGCTGACCTTCTCGACCCGGACGTTCGCGAACTCCGCACCGGCGTCATGAATCCGCTGCATCAGTTCCGGCCGCTGAGGAGATCCTGCTGCGAGGGCGATCAGTCCCACCAACACCGTGCACGCACCGAAGTACCACCCGAGCGAGCGCAACTGCATTCCCCGCCGCGAGGGGAGGACGCGCGGCAGAGCCGCAGACCCCGCCGTGGAAGCCCCGTGCCCTTCGGCGGTTTCCGAGAACTCGGCGACGGCGATCGTGTGGAACAGCCGTCGGCCACCCGCCTTGCGTTGATACAGGGCTATTGCCGCGATGCAGCAGAGAGCGCCCCCTAGGGCGACGAGGATTCCCTTCTGCCGCAGGTCTGGATTTGAGCTGAAGAGCCAGAGAGGGAGTACGGGCACAATGGCCGCCAACGCAAGTGCAGCGAACCATGCTCCGGCTCGGCGGGGTGCTGCGCTCACGCGGCCGTGGGCAGCGGCACTCATCACGGCGTCGTCATCCGAAGACATCGCGGACCTCGTCGGTGGCCGTCCTATTCCTGCCCTGGGTTCCTTGCTTTGCACCCGACTGGCCCTCCTTTGTGCTCTTGTCGACGTCGTCCCAGCCGTCCTTGGCATCGTTCGCTGCGACGCCTCCGGCGATGGGAACGGTGGTGCCCCACGCGGTATCCATGTTGGCGTCATGGTGCTCCGGTGTGTGCGTGCCCTTGAGATCATTCGCGATCTGGGTCATGCCCTTGTCGAAGCCTCGGGCGGCGCCGCCGACTCCGCCAGCCGCGCCGCCAGTGACGGCGGTGACCGCGGTCTGCCGGAAGTCCATGGGCTTACCCTTCCAGGCAGCATCCAGGGCATCGCCGCCGGCTCCGCCGGTCGCACCGCCGACCACGCCGCTGACGAAGTCGCCACCGCCCAACGCCCTTGTCAGCTTGCCCGCCCCGGCGCCGACGGTCGCGCCGGCGACCCCGCCCGCGAGATTGGTCTCCCACTCCGGTCCCTTGCCGCTGAGGAGGCTGGTGGCCACTCCCCCGGCGGTTCCGGTGGTCACGTTCACGGCGAACGCCGACATTGTCTCGGCGATCACCTTCGTAGCGGTATGGATGCCCTTGAACGCCCGATAGGCGTTCGCAATCGCCCTCAGCATCCGCCCCAGCTTGCCAGCCGCGTCGAGGGCTCTCTCGACGAGCATCACGACGCGTGCCGTACCCGCCGCGGCCGAGACGCCCAGAGTGAGGAACGACATCCCGACGGAGATGCCGATGGAAATACCGATCTCCAGATAGATGTCGTGGATCTCTGAATTGACCTCACGAATCGCTTTCGCTGCTTCGTCGAGACCGTCGGCAGCCTCATCAAAATGCTCGGTCGCCTTCTCAACTGACGACTTGCACTTGTTCCAGTGGTCCTGGAAAGCTTCAGCAGCCGGTCCCCGCCACGTATGGCCAACCGTGCTGTTGACCTGCTGGTCCAAGTCGCTGAATATGCGATCAATTTCGGTTTTGAGGCCGCGCCACGCCTTAGCGGCCTGTTCCAGCTCATCCGGACGACCACCCGGATTGATGATCTCGACTCCGAGTTCGACGATCTCCTCGGCGGCAGACTCGTTCCCGCTCACTGCGTATCCCCACTGTTGTCCCCGAAGAGCGCCCCGACGTTCTCATCGTTGGCTTCCGTGTTCTTCGTGACTTCCTTCAACGCGGCGCCGATCGCGTCCAGATGGGTATACACGGCCTTCATGGCACTGGTGACGTCCTCGGCATAGTCAATATATGCCGAGGTTACCTCCTCGGATTCCGTCAGGACGCCGAAGCCGTCGCTGATCGCCTCTTCTCCGGTTTCCGCTGTGAACTTCTTCAGACTTGACTCCAGGTCATAGGAGCACCGTTCAAAGCTCCGCGCCAGCTTCACCAGCTCACCGTGATCAACATATGACTCTTTGTCAGCCACCTGGAATCCTTTCCCCGTTGGGTCCACATTTCTTACGCTCGCTGCCGCTTCTGCCTCACCCTTGGGGGAAAGCGCGACGCCGCCGGGGCGATCGCGCGGTCGTCAGACTTCCCAAGGCTAGAGCTAAGCAAATGATGATCAGCAGGTCGAGCCAATAGAGAAAGGATCGCGCAGCCCAACCATGAAGACGAGCCTCAATGTCTAGTTTTACTGCTGGTTCGACCAGGGGCCAGGCGGGGCTTGGTTTGGCTGGGGCGGAGCGCCGTAATAACCAGGAGCACCCGGGGCACCGTAGCCGCCAGGGCCGCCGGGCGGAGGGCCGTTGCGGCGCTTCTTGCGCTTCACGATCAGGACGATGATCGTGACGATGACCGCGACGATGCACACGAAGCCGACGATGCCCAGGATTGCGCGCGTGTCGGAGTCCGAGCTGTCAGTGGCGCCTGGGGCAGCAGCGTTCGGAGGCTCTGCGCCGGTCGGGCCCGAGGCTGCTTCGGGCGTCTTGAGTGGGCCATTCTTGGAACCTGCAGGGATATCTGCGGTCAGGGCCTCATATGGGCGAATGACTCCATAGCCATAGTGGATATCCGGCTTTCCGTCAGCAGCTTCACCTTCGGGGATTACGGCGGTCTTCGTCAGGCGGTTCGCAATCTGACCTGCGGTCAGGTCGGGGAATTTGGAGCGCAACAAGGCTGCCGCACCCGAGACATATGCGGTGGAATCTGACGTGCCATTGGCGTAGCGGTACGGCTTTGTCGCTGCCGCGGAAGCGATCTCTACGCCAGGAGCAGCGAGGAGAATGTGAGAGCCGTAATTGGAGTCTTCCCAGATTCTCTGATCCTTCCCCACAGCGCCCACGGCGAGAACACCCGGCGAGGCCGACGGGTACTGGCTGTTACCGGATCCACTGTTACCCGAGCCTGCAACCACCAGAACGTCGTGCTGCAAGGCGTAGGCGATCGCTTGTTCCTCGTCTTCACGTCGATCATAGTCTGCAATCGACATGTTGACGACCTTCGCACCCTGGTCAACTGCGTATCGGAGTTCTTCGGCGAAGGTACTAGTTCCATCAGATTGCCCTTCGCTCAAGTAGCGGATTGGCAGGATTTTGGCGTCAGGCGCAAGTCCCTTGATTCCGGCTGTGTTACCAGCCCCGTGCCCATGGCCTGCGATGATCGACGCCATCGCAGTGCCGTGGTCCTCCTCTGTTTGGTCATCCGCATGACCGCCGTCGATGAAGTCTTTGCCGGGCAGCACATTCCCCCGCAAGTCAGGATGACTTCCATTCACCCCATCGTCGATGACAGCAACCGTGATTCCCTTGCCTGTGGACTCCCTCCACGCTTTCTCTGCATCCAAGATGTCCAGGGCCCATTGGCTGTCTCTAGTTTGATCTGCCGAAGCAAGCGGGGCGGTCCCGAGGAGCAGCGCTCCCGCCGCTACCGCGCCACCAACTGCACGCAGTGTCCGCGTGAAGCTCATGCTGTAACACCTCTCCTCATACGAGGGGCCCGCAGCCCGAAGGCTGCGGGCCCCATGTCGTCTCCGCCGCCTAGTTCGCCAGCAGCTGCCTACTCGATGACCCGAGGAGCTACGTTACGCTCCGGCGTCCACGTCTCCTCATCTTCCACCAGGTAGTCGGGACGCTGTCCACGTCCCTTGTCCTCATTCGTGTTGGCACCGTGCGCGCCGGGCGCACCCATCATGCCTGGGCCGCGGCCAGTCCCGGGCTTGCCGGCCTGCGAACCGCCGCGACTCCGGTGCAAACCTGAGCCGCCCTGGCCACCTGCAGCCGACTTGCCCTGGGCAGCACCAACGATGCCGCCTCGCTGACGAGCAAGGCTGCTGCCGCGACCAGCTCCCTTGGCGCCGCCTGCGCCTGCTCCCGCACCGGCGCCGCCACCCATGCCAGGCATGCCGGCGCGCCCACTACGAGCGCCGGTACCGGCCCCGCCACGCGCAGGACCACCTGCCATCGCACCCGGCATGCCAGGCATTCCGACCGGTCCGCTTCCCGTTCCAGCGCCACCAGGGCCTCCGCCGACGGAGCCGCCCCCGAGCCCGCCACGGCCAAGGCCCGCGCCAGTGCCAAGCCCACTGGAGCCTCCCGAAAGGCCGTCGAGACCAGTCCCCACCTGAGGGCCAGTCGGCTTCGGTGATGTGCCGACGCCGCCGGTGATGCCATTCGGGCGCGGCGCAGTGACCGCGTTCGGCGAGGAGTAACCGGGACCTTTGGCAGTGGGCGTCGCGGTTGGAGCCACGGCCTTCGGCTTGCCAACCCCTGTGGGGACGGGAACCACCGGAGGGACGGAGGTGCTGTTGTCCGGCGGTGAAGGGTAAACCTCGTCGTCGATCTTCCCAGGGGGCGTCCCGATCGCCTTCGCGTTCGACCGGTACGACGCCCCCAGGTACTCCATCACCATGGCGCCCTGGAGCTGGCGCTCCTTGCCCTCTGAGAGCTCACCGGCGTTGCCGTTGAGGACGTCCTCCGTGCGCTTGCCCGCTGCGATCTCGGAGTTCGCCTTGCTGTCGTCACGGCCACCCTTGGCGCCGAGTGTGACGATCTTGAGGCCGTAGTTGCCGGCGGCGTCCGCAGCGCTGGCGGCGCCGCTGGGCTTCTCGATCGCGTCGAGCTGCTTCTTGTACTCGCGCAGACCCGCTGCGGCACCCCGCATGGCGTTCTCGACATTCTTCGCGTACGGAGCCGCGTTCGCGATGTTCGTGCTGATGAGCTTGGCGCGCTTGCGGAAGGCTTCGGCCGCGGCACCATTCCAGTGCTCGAGGACTTCCTCGACCGCGTCGTCGAACTCCTTCTTGAGGCCGCCGTCCGAGCCGCCCACCAAGCGCTCGTTGATCCACTTCCAGTTGTCGGCGACTGTTTCAACCTTGCCGGGATCGGCGCCGGCCACCATGGCCTTCAGCGTGTCCAGATCCATCAGGTTGAACTTGGTCGTGTGCGTCTCGCGGTAGCACATCGAAGGCTTAGGCTCAGTCATTTGTCATCCCCCATGTCACGTCGCTTCTCAGGGCCACCATCAATTCCCACCGGGGTTCAGCGCATTGCCAGCGTCGTACTCGCGATCCTCATAGGCACCACGCGTCTTGGAAGTCTTCTGTGCCAGATCGTCGACGAGGTCCTCGAGGTGCTTCAGGATTTCGTCCTCGATAAACGACTTCATGGTGTTGTGCGCCTGGCGCAGCTCGTTCTCCTCGCCGAAGTCCTTACCCAGGGCTCCTTCGGGCAAGTAGGTGCTGTGCGCGGACTTGCCCTTCGTCTCCGTCATGGCCCTGAGTACGCCGTTCAGTTTACGACCGACCGTGTCCAGCGCTTCAAGATCGACGAAGTACTCGTCCTTGCTCATGAATTACCCTCCCCGTGAGTTTCCAATGAAGTTTTGCGACGCCAGTCGCGGATGGCGACGCCGGAGCCCACGATCACGGCGACCGCGAGCAAACCTCCGGTGAGGACATAGAGCCCGTAGCGGGTGCGCCGCTCTGCGGGCGTTTCACCGAGGGTGAGTTTGGCCGGGTGGATGCTGTCGGCGCTCAAGCGTCCGGCCTGGTTCGTGTCCGCCGTGGGCGGGCCGGTGGGCTTGGTGTCCTCGCTCAGCGCTGCGACCGGGTCGACGACGCCCCAGCCGACGTTGTCGTCGCGTTCAAGGTTGACGCGCTCGGCAGTCTGCTGCATGTGCCAGGTGATCTCTTCGGCCGACCAGTCCTGGTGCTTGGCCTTGAGCAGGGCCGCCACGCCCGTGACGTAAGGCGCTGCGAAGCTGGTGCCCTGGTCCACGCAGTGGCCGCCCTTAGGGACGGTGGAGACCATGTCCACACCGGGCGCCGCGAGGTCGACGAAGGAGCCGGGCTGCGAGAAGGGGGCGCGCTCGTTGTTGCGGTCCGAGGCGGCAACGCCGAGGACTCCGTCGAACGCGGCAGGGTAGGTGGATTTCTCTTTGCCGCTCGCCCCGTTGTTTCCTGCCGATGCGACGATCAGGATGCCGGCTTTCTTGGCTCGCTCGACGGCCTGCTCGAGG
Organism: Streptomyces sp. KR80; assembly: GCF_052245555.1. Lineage (NCBI taxonomy): Bacteria > Bacillati > Actinomycetota > Actinomycetes > Kitasatosporales > Streptomycetaceae > Streptomyces > Streptomyces sp. KR80. The sequence goes on along the minus strand of NZ_JBQQCD010000004.1, from coordinate 418,661 downwards.
CTGCTGCCGGGCGGCAGGCTCGCCGTGGCGCCCTGGGAGATATTGATGATGTCGACCTTTTGCGCGACGGCATGGTTGATCGCATCTACCAGGATGGAGACCTTGCCTCCGCCTTCCGCGTCATTCGACCGGATGGGAAGAACGGTCGCTTTGGGAGCGATTCCGACGAAGCCGGTGCCACTGGCCGGACGTGCGGCGATGATGCCGGCGACCTTGGTGCCATGGCCTACGGGGTCGTTGGTGCCGTCTCCCTTCTCGATGAAGTCCTTGCCTCCCTTGGCGACCGCGTCACTGAGCTGCGCGTTCACCTTGTTCACGCCACTGTCGATGACCGCGACCGTCACTCCGGCACCTTGATTGGTGCCTTCCCACATCTGATCCGTCAGCAGACGCTGCAGGGACCAGGGTGTGCCCTTGATCGCCTCCGACGGGAAGTGGCACTGGCCGTTGTTCAGTTGAACGCCGCCGTCGCCGTCGTCGGCGGCGGCCGGCTGGGCGGTGGCGCAGGACAGGCCGACGCAGAGGGCGGCCAGTACGCATGCGGCGTTACGCCGACGGCGTCCGGCTCGGTGTCCTACGACGCGGAATCCCACGGGTTTTTCTGCTCTCCATCGGTATGTGCGCACGCACAGGGATGCGTACGCACATGCATCGGTTCGATACGGAAATAAGGGCGAGCGCACCGTCACAGCGCGCCCGCCCCTCTCCTACTGTGCGAGCCGTGAGGCTGCCAGTGTTTCTGGGGTCACCCGCCCCAGATTCCAGCGTTCTTCGACTCCGTGGACTGGTAGTTCTGGGCGGCCTGGTCCAGGGCCTTGGCGATGGCCTCCAGGGTGGCGTGCAGCGAAGCGGCGCGCTTGTCCCACTCCGCCTGCTTCTGCCGGTAGCCCTCCTGCGCGGAGCCTTCCCAGCTCTGGGCGATCCGCTTGACGCCGGACTCGAGGTCGTCGAGCTGCTGCCTGATGTTGCTGGCGGTCCCGCGCACGTCAGAGGAGGCCTGCGAGATCGTCGCGAAATTGACGAGAATTGGGCCGGACATGGTCGTGTCTCCTCAGGGTTTGATGAGGTCGGATCGAATCAACGGCTCGGCTGCGTCGCGGAGCGACGCGGCCCCGTCATCCGAACGGCGAGGACTGAGCGCCGGCCTGCGACACGATCTGCTGCTGCTCCTCTTCGGAGGCCACGTAGTTCTTCGTGGTCGCGTCGATCGCGTCCTTGATGTCGCTCAGGACCTGGTTCAGCTTGGTCGCGTCCTCGTTCACCTGCGTCTGCATGGTGTTGAAGGCGTTCGCCGCCGCGCCCTTCCAGCCACCGGTGATCGTGTCGACCACGGTCTGCAGGCGCTTGATCTCGCCCTGGATCGAGCTGTTGACGGAGGAGATCTTGCCGCTGAACGCGACCATCTCCTCCTCGGTGGTAGTAAACCGACCAGCCATAAGTCAGCGTCCCCCATGAGACTCGCACGTCGTCCGCGCGGCGCTGGAGATGCGCCCGCACGGTCGGCATCGCCTGTTGATGCCTACTGTCACTTTAGCCATCCAGTCTGACATCCCCACAACGAGGGGAAGTCAGTTGTGACGGGTTCACAACATTCCCACAACTGTCCACCGTGGGACGCGGATTGGTCGCAAGCCCGCACCAATCCGAAGCTTACGGTCAGGAGCCCTGCGGCTGCCGAGCGGCCCCCGTGTTGAGAGACGGGCCTGCCGACAGCAGCTGGGACCACTCCTTCGGCACCAACGGGTAGGAGCTGATCTCCTGGTATCCCAGGCGGATCTGTGCCTGGTTCACGTCATTCTGGGCGTTCCCCGAGCTGTTTGCGCTGTCGTTGTTCGCCTGCACCGAGTAGCGCAGCCCAGTGTCCGTCAGCAGGAACAACGATCCGCTGTCCTTCGCCTCACCCGTCACCTGCCGGTAGAGCAGGCCGCTGCCCGGGGTCACGTATGCGCTGCTGGCGCCGCCCGCGATCGGTGCCGGGTAGTCCTTGCCCACCCACGTCGACATGTCCCGGTACTCGGTCGCAACGCCCGGGGCACCTTCCCTGTTGCCGCCGTGATAGACGCTGCAGACCACCTGGTTGCCCGTGTCCTCAGTGTTCGCCGGTTGAGTCACCTCGGTCGGCCAGGGCACCTTGACTCCTGGGCGCAGCTCCGCCAGGTACGGCTCGTCGTCAGCCACGACGCTGGCCGCGCCGAGCGGGATCACCTCTGGGTTCCGCCCTTGGTAGGCCACCCGGCCGACCGGTCCCTCTAGCAGCAGCTTCGCGACGAAGTCGGATACCTGCGCCACCCGGTCCTCGAGGACCACGTAGTGCGTTCCGTTGGCCTCCAACACCTTGCCGACGATGCGGTGTTCCTTATCCACTCCCGTTGTGGATGACGGGCCGCCCACGCCCTTCATCGGCGGAAGGAAGATCGGGAGCGGACTCTTGATCAGGGTGCCCATCCACTCCTGCGTGACCTTCTGCGGTTTCGCCAGATCTCCGAAGAGGATGGTGCGCAGCAGGCGGTCGTAGTAGGCCTTGTTGGCGCCGGGGATCGTCGCCTGACTCGACCCGCTCGCGGCGGTCGCATCGAGCAGGTGGGCGACGCCACGGTGGTCCACCAGGTACTGCTTGCCGTCAGGGTCCTCGACGTACATCGAGTGGCTGGCGTCCAGCTTCCCCTTCTTGGTGCTCGTCAGCTTCTTGCGGTGCTCGTCCTGGTTGCTCATGACGAAGACGGCCCGCTGTGACTTCGCGTCCTCGCTTTCGCCAGGCCGCTCGCACAGCGCCCAGGTCTTCTTCGTCCGCGCGACCTCCGCGCTGGGCAGCCGGTCAGGGGCGTACGGAATGCCCACCGTCACGCTGTGCTGCGGTGCGTCGGGACCGTCCAGGACCGACTCCTTGACCTTGACGACCTCGAAGTTGCCCGAGTCCTTCAACAGAAGCCTGGCGGAAGCGAGGTTGAGCACGGGGTGGAGCAGCCGCTTGTTCTTCGGGCAGGGCTGGTCGCCCTCGAGCTCTTCGCTGCAGAGAACGACGTAACGGGTCGTGGACTGGTCGCCGACGATCACCTTGACACCCGGCTCGTCCCATCCCTGGGGCGCGCTGGGCTTGAGGATGCCGCAGGCCCCGAACCCGACGAGTATCACCGTGCCCAGCACCACCGTCGGCAGGATCGTCCGCACCGGCCGCGGGGCGCTCTCCGTCGAACCGTTCGGCAGGGGCTTCAGGAACGAAGCCACGGTGCGCTTGCGCGCGAAGCTGTACGCGTTGAGCTCGTCCCGCCGTGTTGCCATTGCTGCCTTGACTCCCCGTCTGTCCGTTTTCTCAGAACCATCAGTGACCGCCCCCGGCGCTCACGCCGACGCACCCCTCTACTATGCCGTGTGATGATCGGGCCGTACCGTACGGGTGCCGAGTCTGGGACACCAACCAAGGCACCACCGGCGCGGCGATCGCCACGCCGAGGCGCCAACCAGTAGAGGAGCACACCGGGGGATGTCCAGCGCCACCAGGACCCGACGCCGCGATCAGCGGCAGCAGCAGCCTGTCCACCCAGGTAGCGGCGGACCAGCGGCAGGAGCACCCCGCGGTGCCCAAGGCGGTGCAGGCGCACCGAGGCGGCCCGTCGCGCCGGTGACGCCCCGTCTGCGGGCACAGAGCGGCAAGATCGCCGGTGTGCGCGTGCAGCAACTCGTGCTCGTCCAAATCGCGGCCGCGCTGGTGCTGGTGGGCCTCGTGACCCACCCGGTGGTGCTCGGTGCCGCCGGTGTCGTCGGCGCACTGCTCCTCATCGCCGCGGTCGGCCGCCGTCGCCGGATCCCGCTGCCGGACTGGATCTCCACCGTACGGGCCATGAAGCGCCGCAAGGCCGAAACGGCTGCCGTGCCGCCGACCATCGAGGCGACCTTCGCGCCGATCGTCGAGTGCGACCCGAGCCTGCGGACGTACGAGTACACGGACCGCGACCAGCGGGCGATCGGGTTCGTCAGCGACGGCACCTTCCTCACGGCGATCGTGCAGGTGGATGCGCAGGACGAGCCGCTGCGCCCGGCGTCCGGCAGTCGGCAGGTGCCGCTGCACCTGCTCCACTCGACGCTGGACATCGAGGACATCCACCTCGAGTCCGTGCAGTTCGTCCAGTACACCCAGCCGGCTCCCGCCCCTCACCTGCCCGAACAGGCCGTCGCCGCGCGTAGTTACGCTCCCCTCCAGGCGCAGACGCAGACCCCGGCGGTGCGGCTGACCTGGATCGCCCTGAAGCTCGATCCCGAGCTGTGCCCGGAGGCGGTCGAGGCGCGCGGGGGCGGAATCGAGGGCGCACAGCGGACCCTGCTGCGCGCCGCTGACCAACTCGTGAGCCGGCTCAACGGATACGGGCTGCGCGCGCATGTGCTCGAGGAGCGCGAGGTCGTCAGCGCACTCGGCGTCGCGGCGTGCGCCAACCCGCGGGCCAATGCCGCGCCTGGACGGGACGGCCGGACCACCAGGCGGACCCAGGAGACCACGCGCGCGTGGCGGTGCGACGACCGCTGGCACTCCTCGTACTGGATCCGCAGCTGGCCCCAGCTCGGGCCGGGCGCGGCCCCGTTGGCGGGCATCGCCCAGCTGCTGACCGGCTCGCGGGCCATGGCGAGCACCTTCGCTCTGACCGCGGTGCGAGGCAGCAGGAATGCGCGGGGAATGACCGGTTACGTACGGCTGTCGTCCCGCAGTGAGAACGAACTGACGGTGTCGCAGCGGGAGCTCGAGCGCCGTGCGGGTTCCGTGAAGGTGGGGCTCGTGCGGCTGGACCGTGAGCAACTGCCCGGTGTTCTGGCCACGCTGCCCCTCGGAGGAACCCGCTGATGTCCGCGCCCACCTATCCGCAGCGCGCCGACTGGAACAACCAGAACAGCTGGGGCGGCAACCGGCTCGGGCGGCCCTCGCATCTGCCGACCCCGGAACCGGAGGCACCGCAGCCGGCCCTTCCCCAGCAGCGTTTCCAACCCGGCTTCGGGCTGCGCGGCCCGCGGCGCAACCGGCACCTGCTGCCTCCGGACGTCCTCGACACTCTGACGCTTCCGGTGGCCGACGACGGGATCGTCATCGGTGTCGACCCGCAGAACCAGCCGGCGGTGCTGGGGCTCCTCCGGCCCAAGCCGCTGGACGTCATCGTGGTCGGCAGCATGTGGATCGCCCAGCTGCTCGCGCTGCGCACGGTCGCGGTGGGTGCGCGGGTCGCGGTGGAGTCCGCACGCCCCTACGCCTGGGCGCAGATGGCGCAGGCCGCGGGCGGCGGGCAGCAGTGCGTGTCGATCCACGAGGTCCGGCAGCTCGCGCCGCAGGGCCCTTCGGTCTCCAGCCCGGTCCTCGTCGTACGGGACGCCGGCGCGCAGCCGCCGCGCAACCAACTCGCGCCCAGCGCCTGGCAGTCGGTCATCACCCTGCTGCCCTTCCTGGGGCCGAAGGCACCCCGGCTGCTGGCCCGAGCGGACCTGCTGGGCCTGCAGCGGCTCTCGCCACAGGAGGCCGAAGTCGTCACGCGCATCATGGGACTGCCACGCCAGGTGGAGGCCGCGCTGCCGACCCTGAGCGACAACGCCATGCTGTGGTGCAACCGCCACCACCAGGAGTTCGTACTGACCCAGCCCACGGACTCCGAAACCGGGCTGCTGGGTGCGCCACGGCGGATGGACTGAGGCCACGGCGCATGGTCTGAGGGCGCGCGCCCCCGTGTGCCGCGACCGCGCGGACCGGGCCGAAAGGCGCAGCGCAGCGCTGTGACCGGCGCCGGGCCGTGAAGCGGTCCGGCGCCGGAGCAGGGCGCCGTGACCGGCGCCGTCAACGTGACAAGACCTCAGCTGCTGAACGGCCGCGTCAGTGATTAGGCTGTCCTATGAGCGGCAGGAGTACACGAGGGCAGCCACCACGGGGAGGGATCGTTGGTGACGCACGAGGTGGTGTACGGCCGCGCCCGCTATGACGAGTTGATCCGCCTGTATCCGGTCCTGCCGTTCAGGTGCGTGTCAGTGCAGGAGGCACAGTGAACAGCGATCGGAACGGTTTCCGTCCGGACAGCTCCCACCCCGACGACGATCAGAGCGAACTCGAGCTCACGGGCGAGTTCAAGCTCGACTTCGCCGCGCCTGACTGGTACGCGCAGAACAGCAACACCACGGGCGGTGGTGGCACAGGCAACACGGCGCCGACCCCTCCGCCACCGATCGGCAGCCCGCTGCCGGTGTCCGGACCGGGGTCGTACGGCGGTCCGGTGGGCGGTGGGCAACCGGCCGGCCCGCCGGTGGGCGGTGGGCAACCGGCCGGCCCGCCGGTGGGCGGTGGGCAACCGGCCGGCCCGCCGGTGGGTACGCCGCCGGAACAGACTGCGCCTTCGGCGGGCGGCCCCGCGACCGCCGGGGCCGGCGGCCCTCCCCCGCCTGCCTTCCCGATGCTCCGGCCGGTCGACAACGACGATGTGCCCGCCGCCGCGCCTGCACCGGCTCCTGCCCCGGTGCAGTCCACGACGCCTGCCCCGACGCCCTCCCCGTCGGCCGACACGGCTGCTGCCTCCGAGTCCGAAGGCTCGGAGTCGACTTCGGACGGCGGGGCTGCTCCCTCCGCGCCCCGGGTGCGCAGCGGCTCCGGGGTCGATCCTTCAGCGTCGCTCTGGGGTGACGACGCGGACTCGGAAGCGGAGTCGGAGCCGAGCACAGAGCCGGAGTCGGAGTCGGAGTCGGGCTCGAACTCCGAAGCGGCTCCGGACGCGACGGCGGCGGACGACGGCCCGGCGACGGACGACTCTCCGCCGGTGACGACCGAGCAGCCGGACGCCACCCCGTCTGCGTGGCCCTCCGGCCAGGCTGCCGGTGACGCGACCGCCGAGCCCGCCCCGGCGAACGCTCCGGCACCCGACGCGAACCAACAGAGCGCCAACCAGCCAGGCGTCAACCAGCAGGGGCCGTACCAGCCGTCGGCGACACCGGCTCCGCCGAGCCATGGCGCGCCGTGGAATGCCGGCGCTCCGCAGGGCGGGCAGCCGCCTGCCGCCGCACACGGTGCGCTTCCGCCGCTTCCGCCGAACTTCCAGCCCGCGGATCCGGCCCAGGTGCAGGCCGCCCAGGCACAGGGGGGTTACGGCTATCCCCAACACGCCGATCCTGCGCAGGCCCAGGCGCAGGCCCAGGCGCAGGCGCAGGCTCAGGCTCAGGCTCAGGCAGCGGCCCAAGGTGGTTACGGCGCACCCCAGCCGGGTGCCCAGGCCCCTCAGCCCGGTTGGCCCGGCGCCCAGGCCCCCGCCCCACAGCAGGAGGGCGCACCCGCCCCGCAAGCCAACCCGTACGCGACGCCGCCGCAGGGGACGCCGCCGCAGGGTCAGCCCCTGCCTCAGGCCGGCCCTCTGCCACCCCAGGCTCCCGGACCCGGCGCACCAGTCCAGCAACAGGGAGCAGGCCCGCAGGCGGCGCCGCAGTCCCCGAACGCGCCCGCGCAGCAAGCGGCGTACGGCTACCCGCAGCCCGGCGCCCCCACGCCGCAGGCAGGGGGTTACGGGTATCCGCAGGCTGGTCCCCAACAGCAGGGAGACCCGGCCCAGGCAGCGGACGCCGGACCCGCCCCCGCACAGCCCGTGACTCCGCGGACGGACGGCTGGTCACCCGGCCCCGGCCCGGGCCCCGGTCCTGGTCCCGGTCAGCAGCAGCGCTCTGCGCCCGGGGCGCCGTTGGGCTACGGCGCCTCCGTCGACCTGACCTCCGACCGGCTGATGCGCAATCAGCCCAAGAAGAAGAAGCCGGGCGCCAACATCGCCCAGCCGTCCCGGTTCAAGATCGGCGGCAAGAAGGAGGAGGCGGAGCGGCAGCGGAAGCTGGAGTTGATCCGTACTCCGGTGCTGTCCTGCTACCGGATCGCGGTGATCAGCCTCAAGGGCGGTGTCGGCAAGACCACGACCACCACTGCTCTCGGCGCGACGCTGGCGACCGAGCGCCAGGACAAGATCCTCGCAATCGACGCCAACCCGGACGCCGGTACGCTCGGCCGCCGGGTCCGCCGCGAGACCGGTGCGACGATCCGCGACCTGGTGCAGGCGATCCCGCGGCTGCACAGCTATATGGACATCCGCCGGTTCACCTCGCAGGCCCCCTCCGGCCTGGAGATCCTCGCCAACGACGTGGACCCGGCCGTGTCCACGACCTTCAACGACGAGGACTACCGGCGCGCCCTGGACGTGCTCGGCCGGCAGTACCCGATCATCCTCACCGACTCGGGCACCGGCCTGCTCTACAGCGCGATGCGCGGTGTGCTGGACCTCGCCCACCAGTTGATCATCATCTCCACGCCCTCCGTGGACGGTGCGAGCAGTGCCAGCACCACCCTCGACTGGCTGTCGGCGCACGGCTACGCCGATCTGGTGCAGCGCAGCATCACCGTCATCTCCGGAGTCCGTGAGACCGGGAAGATGATCAAGGTCGAGGACATCGTGGCCCACTTCGAGACGCGGTGCCGCGGCGTGGTCGTCGTGCCGTTCGACGAACACCTCGCCGCCGGCGCGGAGGTGGACCTCGACATGATGCGGCCGAGGACCCGCGAGGCGTACTTCAACCTCTCGGCCCTGGTCGCCGAGGACTTCATCCGCGTCCAGCAGGCCGAGGGGCTGTGGACCGGCGACGGGAACACCCAGCCGCCGCAGATGGCCCCGCCGCTGCCTGGCCAGCAGCAGGGGTACCCGCCCCAGCAGGGCGGCCACCCGCAACAGCCCGGACAGCCGTACGCCCAGCCGCAGGTCGACCCGCGGACCGGGCAGCCGCTGCCACCCCAGTACCCGCAGCCGGGCGCGCAGTGGCAGACCGGCCAGCCGGGTGCGCAGCCGCAGCAGGGCACGTTCCCACCCGGGTGGACTCAGCAGCCCCAGCAGGGCGAACAGCAGGGCCAGCAGGGCTCGTTCCCACCCGGCCAGGGCTGGCAGCAGCCCCAGCAGGACGAGCAGCCGCAGCAGCCCGGATACGGCTATCCGCCACCACAGCAGCAATAACCGGGCACGGATGCGAACGTCGGTCTTCGCCACCCACAACCAGGTGGTGCAGACCGACGTTTCGTATGTGGCTGCAGGCGCGGCCGCCCTCAGCGCTCGTGGGCCTCGATCAGCTCGCGCGAGCGCTTGACGTCGTCCGCGATCCCTTCCAGCAGTGCCTCGATCGACGCGAACTTCTGCTGGCCCCGCAAGTACGTGAGGAAGTCCACGGCCACGTGCATGCCGTAGAGCTCCAGTCCGACGCGGTCGATCGCGTACGCCTCGACGGTCCGCTCGGTGCCGTCGAACTGAGGGTTCGTGCCGACCGAGATCGCCGCGGGCATGGATTCGCCCTCGACCACCAGCCACCCCGCGTAGACGCCGTCCGCCGGGATCGCGGTGTGCGGCAGCGTCTCCACATTGGCGGTCGGGTAGCCGAGCTCACGGCCGCGCTGCGCGCCCCGCACCACCACGCCCTCGACGCGGTGCGGCCGCCCGAGGATCTCCATGGCGCCGGCCACGTCGCCCTCGGCGATCAGTCGCCGCGTCAGGGTCGAGGAGAACGGCTCGCCGCCGCCCGCCTCGCCGCGCACGAACAGATCGACGACCTCGACCTCGTAGTCGTACGTCCGCCCCAGCTCGGCGAGGAAGTCGACGTCGCCCGCCGCTCGGTGTCCAAAGCGGAAGTTGGGGCCCTCGACGACCGCCTTGGCATGCAACTTGTCCATCAGGACCTTCACCACGAAGTCCGCGGGCGAGAGCTTCGAGAACTCGGCGGTGAAGGGCAGGATCAGCATGGCGTCCACGCCCAGTTCCGCCATCAGCTCCGCGCGGCGGTGGTGGGGGGCGAGCAGCGGCGGGTGGCTGCCAGGGCGCACCACCTCGCTGGGGTGCGGGTCGAAGGTGACGACGACGGAGGGGATGCCCAGTTCACGCGCGCGTGCCACGGCACGGCCGATGATCAGCTGGTGCCCGCGGTGCACCCCGTCGTACGAGCCGATGGTGACGACACTGCGCCCCCACCCCTCGGGGATGTCCTCCAAGCCACGCCAGCGCTGCACTGTGACCGCTCCTCGCCGAACCCGTGTACGTGATGCCCGTCGGATGACGCAGGTCTAAGACTGCCATGCCGGGTGCCTGCCACTCGCATCGGCATCGGAGACTTCGGGGACATCGCAGACATCCGAGTCATCTGGGGCGACGGAGTCCGCCGGGAGTCCGGAAGCCTCGCCCCGCGGGCGGCGAGGTGCCCGCGGGGCGTCGGGTGGTATGTCGAGCATCCGCAGGGCGCTGGGACCGACGATCGCGGCCCACTCCCGGGGCGCGGACTCCAGCCACCTGCGCACCTGCCGCGCGAAGCCCGGCAGCCGGCGCGCGAGCTCCACCAGGCGACGGTCGAAACAGGCCGCGCCCTCCGGCGTGCGCACCAGCAGGAGCCCCGTCCGGTGGACCAGTTCACGGGTGTGCGCTTCGTGGCGCAGGGCCGCCCCGTGGGCGGCCGCCCGGAGCAGGGCCTCGAGTACGGACGGGTCGTCCCTGCCCTGCCGCCCGTACTGCTCGTGCTCCAGCAGCACCTCCAGCAGCTCCTGGCGCAGCGGTCGCGAGATGCGCGTGCCGGGGGCGGCCAGGACGGGTGCGAGGGCCCGGCGCACCTGTGGCGGCTGCTCGCGCAGGAGGCCGGCGACCAGGGGAAAGAGGACGGAGCGGGCGGAGGGCCCGTGCTCCAGCCGCCGGTCCACGTACGCGGCGGCGTGCTGGGCACCGTCCGGGTGCCGCTCCACGTAGTCGCGCACCAGGGCGGCGGCGCGACGGGCCAGAGCCGGGGTGGTCACGTCGGCGAGCGTCCGCAGCACCTCGCCCGCGCCGCCCGTCCCGGTCGGCTTCCCCCGCCCCGGCTCGCCCTCCGGCGCGTGCAGCCGCGCCTGGAATGCGGCGAGCACCGGCTCCGGGTGGGTGGGGAGCGCGACTGCGAGGGCACTGGGCGGCAGGTGGGGGTCCTGAGCGGCGAACCGCGCGACGGCATGCGGCAGGTGCCGGTGCCTGCTCTCGGGGTCGCGTACGAGGAGGGCCAGGGCGGCGCCGTGCAGGGAGCAGTCGGCGGGGCGGTCGAGGAGGGCGAGGGCGGCGTATCGCAGCAGCTCGCGGTCCGCGTCCGTGCGGACGTGCGGCGCGGTCCGCAGGGCGAGGGAGGCGGCGGCGACGTGCCGTTCGGTGCGGCGGTCGTGGGCCCAGCGGTCCACGGCGCGACAGAGGGCGGACGTCTCGTCCTCGGCGAGGTCGACGAGGAGCTCGTCGGCGCGCGGGTGGGCGGCCGCGACGAGCGCCTCGGTGAGGTCGTCCACGGCCCGCTGCCGGTGCGTGTGGAGCAGTGCCTGAGCGGCGGCCGCCACGGTGGGGCGCAGGCCCGGGTCGCCGTCCGGCGCGGTCTGCAGGGGCCGGTCGTCGGTGAACCATCGGCACAGCAGCGGCTGTACGGTCTCGGGTTCGGCACGCAGCAGGTCACCGGCGGCGTCGATGAAGCGCGGGCGGGCGGCGTCTTGTGCGGGCGGGCTGTCGGCCGGCAGCAGCAGCCGCAGCAGGTCGAGCCGGTCGGCCGTATCGAGCGGCAGTCGCATCCAGAACCACGGGAGGAATCCTTCGAGGCCCGCCGGATCGATGCCCCCGGCGCAGACGGAGCGCTCGGCGATCCGCTCGGCGAGGAACCGCAGCACGCCGAGATACGGGCGGATGTCGGGCACCCGGAGCAGGGTCTCGCGGAGCAGTCGGGCCGCCCACCAGGCGGCGTCGCCCGCGTCGGAAGCGGCGGGGATCGCGGTGGCCGAGGAGTCCGCTGCATCGGAGCCCGCCCGCTCGCCCTCCGTGCCGCTCGCGAGCACGTTGTCCCGTCGGCCGTGGGTCGGCGCGTCCTGAAGCCCGCCTTCGGCGCCCCGGCGTGCCGCGAGGGCGTCCACCGCGTGCGCCAGATCCTTGAGCCGGCAGGCCAGCTCCTCAGGGCCCGACCTGCGCTCGAGGAGGAGCAAGGCTTGGAGTACGGGGCCGAGCCGGTAGCGGGGCGCTGAGCCGGAGTCGGAGGGCGTGGGCTCACCCCGCTCACGCCCCTCACCTGGGCCCGGCTTCGATGTCGCCGGCCCCCCGCCGTCACGTCCGCGGGTCCGTCCGCGAGCCGGCGGCTCGGCAGCATCCTGGCCGTCCCCGCGCGAGGCGGGGCCGACCGGCGGGCCGACGGGTGCGTCCGTCTCGGCGGCCTCGTACCAGCGGTGCACCAGCGCATGCAGGGCTGCGTCGAGATCGAGGTGCGCGCCCTGGATCCAGTCGGCGCACTCCTCGTGGGCGAAGCGGTACCCGTCCCCGGACGGGACGATCAGCCCTTCCGTGAGCACCGCGGAGGCCCAGCCCGTACGCCAAGGGAAGAGTTCCTCGAAGGTCTGCCGGTCCAGCTCGCCCTGTCCGGTGCCCAGGCACCGGCGGGCGGCTTCGTGCACCCGGCCCGCGACCCGGGCCGCCAGGCGGCGTACGGCCGTGGCACGCGGCGGCCGGTCCGCGGCCGCAAGCCGTACGGCGATCCGCAGGCACATCAGGTCCAGATGCGCGGCGAAGATCTCGGCTCTGCCGGGACGCCCGCCGGCCTCGGGGCCTTCCGGCATCGCGGCGTGCACCTCCGCGAGCAGGCGCAGGGCCAGCGGGTGTGCGGCGTCCTGCTCCTCGAGCGCGCCGTCGGGGATCTCGTACCGCGCGCGGGCGCGTTCCGCCTCGCCCGGGGTCAGGTCGCCCAGCCGTACGCAGTCCTCCTCCCCCGCCGGGTCGGGCCGGTGCCGCATCGAGGCCGGGAACATCCCTGCGACCCGCTCCCAGTGCTCGGGGCGGCAGGCCACGATGAGCCGGGCTCCGGCGTCTTCGAGCCAGTCCGTCGTCTCCGCCGTCCACGCCGGGAGCCGCTCCGCGAGCGCCTGGGGCATCTCCTCGGCCGCGTCGAGGAGGACCAGCAGCGGACGTCCGGCGTCCCGCGCGAGACCGGCGATCCGATCCGGGGTGACGATGTCCCCGTCCTCGCCCGGCAGGGCTCCCACGAACCCCGTCCCCTCGGCCGACGCGGCCACGACGCGGGCCGCCGCCTGCAGCACCCGCTCCACGGCGTCCGCGACGCCGCAGTCGCCGGGCTTCAGATCGGCGCCGCACAGCCACACCGTCGGGGCCGGCTCGGCGCCCCGCGCGCGACGGGCCGCGAGCGCTCGCAGTTCGGTCGTGCGCCCCACGCCCGGTTCGCCGACCAGCGCCAGCACGCGCGCGTGCACCGGATCGGACGAGCGCAGGAACGCGTCGAACTCGGCGGCTGTCGCGGGCCGTTCGACCGGCTCGGGAGACGTACGGGGACCGTCGGCCCGTCCCACGGAGGTGGCCGTCAGCTGGAGCGCACCGGCGAGGTTGAGCGCCCGCCCGTACGCGGGCACGGTCGCGGCGTTCCGGGCCAGCAGCTCGGCGAGCGGACCGCCGGGCTCCGCGGCCGCGGCCGCACCGGGCGGGACCGCGAAGGCGGCCGCACGGTGGTCGGCGTGCAGGGCGGTCCCGATGACGGCGAGTACGGCCCCGGTCTCGGCGTCCAGCACGGGGCCACCGGTGGCGCGCCCACCGAGCCGCAGGGCCTCGCCGTCGGCTCTGTCGGCCACGTCGATCGCCAACTCCAGGGCTTCGCCCAGCAGATGGAAGCGATCGGTCGCGGTGTACGTGACGGCGTCCGCGACCGCGGAGACCCGTGCGTCGAGCCAGCCACGGGCCCGCAGCCGGACGCGGGTGCCGGGGGCTGCCGCGTCCGCGGGGGCGACGGCCAGCGGCGGCACGCCGAGGTCCTCGGTCCGTACCAGCGCCAGGTCGGACTCGGGCAGGGCGGTGATGGCGTCGGCCTCGACGAGACAGACCCGCCCACCGGGCGCGTGCAGGACGAGACGTGCCAGACCGTCGACGGCTTCGTGGCTGGTGAGCAAGGTGCCGAGATCGTCGGCGAGGAAGCCGGTGCCGCGGGGGCGGCCCGCGAGATCGCAGATGCGGACCAGTGCCGCTGCCGCGTCGGCCGTACGAACCGCCATGCGCCGAACCTCCCCGCCCGGGCTCGAATTCAGCAGCCCTGCTCATCGACGGTAGGCACGCAATGATCAGCAGAAAAGATCGCCCCGCGAACGCGCCCCCTTCTACTCCCGCGGATCACTCCGCGCGCCTGCCTGATGGGGTGAATCGGCGGGTGGGAGTGGATAAACAGGGGGTGAGGGGGATCGTGGAGCGTGGAACGCGGGACATGTCCGTTCCTCGCTCCACGATGAGGCCCGCCAGCCCCGGGCGCCCGCTGCCGGGCGCCCGGGGCCCCGGCCGGCTCCAACTGAGAGGGAACCCCGGCCTTCGGGCCGGGGTTCCGTCCTCACCCACCCCGGCAGGGAGCAGCGCCGCCTGGGTGCGCTACTGAGCTTGGCCGAGCCCACCGGACCCGGGACACCTCAAGGCGGGACGCTGAGGGCGAGCAGGGCGACGTCGTCGCTCGGGCCGAAGGGGAAGGCGGACAGCAGGGAGACGAGGTTGTCCATGAGCGCGGGGGCCCGAACCGCCGCATCGGAGGCATGGCTGCGCGCGAGGTGAGCGGTCAGCGCGTCGTCCCCGAATCGGGTGCCGTCGCGGGCACGGGCTTCGGTGAGCCCGTCGGTGTACAGCAGCAGCGCCTCGCCGGGGGCGAGGCGGAACCTCGCGGTGGTGAGGGCGACCTCGGGTATGACGCCGATGACCGTCCCCCCAGCCGGAGGGACCGGCTTCGCGTGCTCCAGGGTGCCGAACCCGTCCGGCTGCAGGTGGTAGGCCGGGGGGTGACCGCCGGTGGCCACGGTGACCGTGAAGCCGCCTGCCGGATCCGGGTCCAGCGTGCCGAAGACGACCGTGCAGAAGCGGCTTCCGTCATCTGGTTCCAGCAGGAGAGCCGCGTTGAGCATCTCCAAGGCGGCTTGTGGGTCGGGGTTGTGCCATGCGGCGGCCCGCAGGGTGTAGCGGACCAGGGAGGTCAGCGCTGCGGCATGCGCCCCCTTGCCACACACGTCGCCGAGAAAGAAGGCCCACCGATCGCCGCCGAGGGAGAACACGTCGTAGAAGTCGCCGCCGACGTCACGGGCCGAGGCGGGGGAATAGTGACAGGCCAGTTCCAGCCCCGGCACGGGCGGCAGCGCGGGCGGGAGCAGCTTTCGCTGCAGCGTGGACGCGAAGTCGGCGAGCTCCGCGCGATTCCGCTCGGCCTGCTGCCGGGCGGCGCGCTCGACGGCGAGCAGTTCCCGCTCGGCGCGCAGCGCGCGCATCGCCGACAGCCGGAGTTCCAGCTCGTTGAGCACGATCGCGGCCAGGTCGGTGAGGGTCGCGATGTCGGCCGCTGTGAGCTGCCTCGGCTTGCAGTCCAGGATGTTGACGGTGCCGAGGCGGTGGCCCTCGGCGGTGGTGATGGGCGCACCGGCGTAGAAGCGGATCTGCGTCGGACCCGTCACGAGCGGGTGCGCGTGCGCGACGGGATCGGTGAGGGTGTCGGGGACGACCAGAGCCTCGTCGGCGAGGATCGCCGTGGCGCACATGCCCGGCTCCCGGCTGACCTGGGTCATCCCGTTCAGGCCGTGGCCGGCCTTGAACCAGATCCGGTCGGTGTCCACGATCGTCACGGTCGCCACGGGCACGTCGAACAGGCGGGCCGCCAACGCCGCAATCCTGTCGAACGCCCGGTCCGGCGGGGTGTCCAGGATGTCGTAGTGGCGGACCGCCTCCATCCGCGCGGCCTCGGCCGCCGGGCTCAGCGGCTCCCGGCGGGGCGCAGCATCGCGTTCTCCTGCTGCCATGGGTCTATGCCTCCTGACCCTCAGGGACCACCCTCGGCATCGGCCGAAGGCGGCGGCCTCCCTGCAGCCTACGTCGCCGTCGCAGGCGTGCGAGCGGATCATTCGCTCGGACTCGCGGCCCGGGGCTCGTGGCCCGAGCGGGCCACATCACGCCTCACAGGCGATCAGAGCTGCTGAGGACGGCTCCGCATAGCGGACAACGGGCGCCGGACCGGGTCACACTGAGGGAAACAGCCCGGAAGGAGGTGACCGTAACCGTGAGTGTCGCCTACGAGCACCACGCCGGGCCGTGGACGTTGGATGAGGTTCTCGCACTGCCCGAGGCCAAACGCACCCGGATCGAGCTGGTGGGGGGCGCACTGATGGTGAGCCCGGCCGTCGGAGTCGCATACCAGCGGGCAGCGCGTCGGCTGGCCCGCCTGCTGGGCCAGGCCGCCGAGGACGCCCAGGCACCCGTGTCGGTCCTGGAGGCCGCCAACATCGTCGTGCCGGACGGCCTGCTGATCCCGGACATCGCGATCGTGGAGATCAAGGGCCCGACGGCGATGGGCCCGACCGTCGGTCCGGAGGACGTCCTGGCCGTGATCGAGATCGCGTCGCTGTCGACCCGGGTCACCGACTGCAAGCTCAAACCCGTGATGTACGCCGCGGCGGAAATCCCGAACCTTTGGCGGGTGGAGCTGGAGCCGGCGCCGAGGATCTACGTGGGCGAGCTGCAGCCCGGTGGGTACCTCGACGTCCGGGTCGCGCAGGCCGGGCACTGGACGCCGATCGAGCGCCCGTTCCCGATCGAGATCGACCCCGGATCTCTCGTCCGCGGCTGACAGGTCCCCGGCTCCCGCCGACGCCACGGCGCAGAGGGCCACCGGCGGGGAGGGGACGGGTGGCGCTGGGGAGGGGTCTACGCGAAGACCGCCAGGCTCTTCGCCTTCCCCTGCGACTCCTCCACCAGCGCCAGGAAACCCCCGTCCGGCCCGAACACCCCGATCGGCCCCGCAACGTCCAGCCCGGGTGCGTCCAGCCGTACGCCGTGCGACAGCAGCTTGGCCTGCCTCTCGTCCACGTCCCAGCGCGGGAACGCGGCAGCCGCCGCCTCCGCGATCGGCATGACGGTGAGGGACTCCTGCAGCTGCTCCAGCGTGTGCGCCGCATCCAGCCCGTACGGCCCGACGCGCGTCCGCCGCAGCGCCGTCAGATGACCCCCGGTGCCCAGATCCGCCCCGAGGTCGCGGGCGAGTGCGCGGATGTACGTGCCCGAGGAGCAGACGACGGTGACCGCCACATCGAGCACCGGAGTGCCGTCGTCGGCCACGGCCTGCCGTACCTCGTGCACGTCGAAGGACGACACGGTCACCGGCCGGGCCGCCAGCTCGACGTCCTCGCCCTCCCGCACGCGCTTGTACGAGCGCTTGCCGTCGATCTTGATGGCGCTCACCTTGGCGGGCACCTGCCGGATGTCGCCGGTCAGCTTGCGGACCCCCGCGTCAATGGCCTCCCGCGCCACGCCCGAGGCACCGGCGGACTCCGTGACCTCGCCCTCCGCGTCGTCCGTGACCGTCGTCTGACCGAGCCGGATCGTCGCGACGTACTCCTTCTCGGTCAGCGCCAGATGCCCCAGCAGCCGGGTGGCCCGCTCGACCCCGAGGACGAGCACACCGGTCGCCATCGGGTCGAGGGTGCCCGCGTGTCCGACCCGCCGGGTACGGGCGATCCCGCGCATCTTCGCGACGACGTCGTGCGACGTGAAGCCGGACGGCTTGTCGACGATGATCAACCCGTCCGGCCCCGTGCCCCTGCCCTTGCGCGTCATTCGGAGGTTTCGTCCTCGTGCCGGGATCCGTGCTCGGGCTCGTCGCCGGCCTCGTCCTCCTCGCCCGGCTTGCGGTACGGGTCCGCGTCGCCGGCGTACCGGGCGCCGGTGGACGCCTCCCGCACCTGCGCGTCCTTCGTCCGCGCCTGGTCCAGCAGGTCGTCGATGATCCGGGCGGTCTCCGGCAGGGCGTCGGGCACGAACGTCAGGGTCGGCGTGAACCGCACGCCGGTCTGGCGCCCGACCTCGGACCGCAGGATCCCCTTGGCGCTCTCCAGGGCCGCGGCCGAGGCCGCACGCTCCGCGTCGTCCCCGTAGACCGTGTAGAAGACCGTGGCCTCCCGCAGGTCACCGGTGACCCTGGCGTCGGTGATGGTCACGAACCCCAGACGGGGGTCCTTGATGCGCCGATCCAGGGTCTCCGCGACCACGACCTGGATGCGGTCCGCCAGCTTGCGGGCCCGCGCGTTGTCGGCCACTGGTCCGTCTCCTTCTTCTCTTCCATCATGATGCTGGTTCAGCGCCACGTGATCGCGCTCGATCACTCCTGATCGCGTGATCGTGCTTGATCGGCAACGCATGAGCGAGCTGTGCGCTGGAGCGACACATGCGTGTCGCTCGCTCGGCGACAGCGACGGGATCAGTCGTCGTGGTCGCCGTGGAACCGCCGCCGTACCGACAGCAGCTCCACTTCCGGACGGGCGGCGACGAAGCGCTCGCAGCGGTCCAGTACGTCAGTGAGGTGCCCCGTGTCCCCGGACACGACCGCCAAGCCGATCCTGGCCCTTCGGTAGAGGTCCTGGTCGCCGACCTCCGCCACGCTCACCGCGTACTTGCGCTGGAGCTCGGCGATGATCGGGCGGACGACGGAGCGTTTCTCCTTCAACGACCGCACGTCGCCGAGGAGGACGTCGAAGGACAGCGTCCCTACGTACATGTGAAACCAGGTCAAGCCACCTGTGAGGCCTCGTCCGTAAGCCCCGCCGTACCGGCAGGGACAGGCAGAACCGTACACGCAACGGCCGGGGCCGATCGACGGAAATTCCTCCGCCGACCGGCCCCGGGACGATGCTGCGCACCCATCGCGAACGGGGTCGTCCGCGATCAGCCGCGCGGCTTCTCCCGCATCTCGTACGTCGCGATGACGTCGTCGACCTTGATGTCGTTGAAGTTCCCGAGGTTGATACCGCCCTCGAAGCCTTCGCGAATCTCGGTGACGTCGTCCTTGAAGCGGCGCAGACCCTCGATGGTGAGGTTCTCCGCCACGACCTTGCCGTCGCGGATGAGACGCGCCTTGGTGTTCCGCCGCACCTCGCCGGAGCGGATGAGGACACCCGCGATGTTGCCGAGCTTGGAGGAGCGGAAGACCTCGCGGATCTCCGCGGTACCGAGCTCGACCTCTTCGAACTCCGGCTTGAGCATGCCCTTGAGAGCCGCCTCGATCTCCTCGATCACCTGGTAGATGACCGAGTAGTAGCGGACGTCCACGCCCTCGCGCTCGGCCATCTGCGTGGCACGCCCCTCGGCGCGCACGTTGAAGCCGATGACGATGGCGTCGGAGCCGGTCGCCAGGTCGATGTCCGTCTCGGTGACCGCACCCACACCGCGGTGCAGGATCCGCAGGTCGACCTCGTCGCCGACGTCGAGCTGGAGCAGCGAGGACTCGAGAGCCTCGACCGAACCGGACGCGTCGCCCTTGATGATGAGGTTGAGCTGCTGCACCTCGCCGGCCTTGAGCACCTTGTCCAGGTCCTCGAGGGACACCCGGCGGGTGCGCTTGGCGAAGGCGGCGTTGCGCTCGCGCGCAGCGCGCTTCTCGGCGATCTGACGGGCCGTGCGGTCCTCGTCGACGACGAGGAAGTTGTCGCCGGCGCCCGGGACGTTGGTGAGACCCAGGACGAGGACCGGGGTCGACGGACCCGCCTCTTCGAGGTTCTCGCCCTTGTCGTCGAGCATCGCGCGGACCCGGCCGTACGCGTCGCCGACCACCATCGTGTCGCCGACCCGCAGGGTGCCGCGCTGGACGAGCACAGTCGCCACGGCGCCGCGGCCGCGGTCGAGGTGCGCCTCGATCGCGATGCCCTGCGCGTCCTGGACCGGGTTGGCCCGCAGGTCGAGCGAGGCGTCAGCGGTCAGGACGACGGCCTCGAGCAGGCTGTCGATGTGCAGGCCCTGCTTGGCGGAGATGTCGACGAACATGGTGTCGCCGCCGTACTCCTCGGCCACCAGGCCGTACTCGGTCAGCTGACCGCGCACCTTCGTCGGGTCCGCGCCCTCGACGTCGATCTTGTTGACCGCGACCACGATCGGCACCTCGGCCGCCTTGGCGTGGTTCAGCGCCTCGATCGTCTGGGGCATCACACCGTCGTTGGCCGCCACCACGAGGATCGCGATGTCGGTCGACTTGGCACCGCGGGCACGCATGGCGGTGAACGCCTCGTGACCCGGGGTGTCGATGAAGGTGATCCTGCGCTCTTCCGCGTTGACCTCGGTGGCGACCTGGTACGCACCGATGTGCTGGGTGATGCCGCCGGCCTCGCCCTCGATGACGTTGGTCTTGCGGATCGCGTCCAGCAGGCGCGTCTTACCGTGGTCGACGTGACCCATGACGGTCACCACCGGCGGACGGGAGACCAGGGCCTCCTCGCCGCCCTCGTCCTCGCCGAACTCGATGTCGAAGGACTCGAGCAGCTCGCGGTCCTCCTCCTCCGGGCTGACGATCTGGACGACGTAGTTCATCTCCTCGCCGAGGAGATGCAGCGTCTCGTCGGAGACCGACTGGGTCGCGGTGACCATCTCGCCCAGGTTGAACATCACCTGGACCAGCGACGCCGGGTTGGCGTTGATCTTCTCCGCGAAGTCGGTGAGCGAGGCACCACGCGACAGGCGGACGGTCTGCCCGTTGCCGCGAGGCAGCATCACGCCGCCGATGGATGGGGCCTGCATGGCCTCGTACTCCTGGCGCCGCTGCCGCTTCGACTTGCGGCCACGACGCGCCGGACCGCCGGGACGGCCGAACGCGCCCTGCGTGCCACCACGGCCACCGGGGCCGCCGGGACGGCCGCCGAAGCCGGGACGGCCACCGCCGCCACCGCCGAAGCCACCGCCGCCACCGCCGCCGCCGGGACGACCGGCGAAACCGCCGCCGCCACCACCGGGACGACCGCCGCCACCGCCGCCGGGACGACCGGCGAAACCGCCGCCGCCACCACCGGGACGACCGCCGCCACCGCCGCCGGGACGGCCGGCACCGGCCGGACCGCGACCGCCGCCGCCACCGGGACCCGGACGCGGGCCGGCGGAGGGACGCTGCGGCATCATGCCCGGGTTCGGGCGGTTGCCACCGGGGCCGCCGCCAGGACGGGGACCACCGGACGCACCCTGCGGGCGCGGCATGCCACCGGGCGTCGGACGCGCACCGCCCGGACCCTGCGAACGGGGACCGCCCGGGCCGCCCTGCGGACGCGGGCCACCGGGGCCGCCCTGGCCGCCGGGACGCGGGGCGCCACCGGGACGGGGCGCCTGCGGGCGCGCCATACCGGTGCTGCCACCGGAGGTGAAGGGGTTGTTACCCGGACGAGGACCGGCCGGACGACCGCCGCCCCGCGGAGCCTGGCGCTCGCCGCCGGGGCGCGGGGCACCCGGACGCGAGCCATCGCCACGCCCCTGGCCGGAAGCGGCCGGACGGGCCGGACGCGGGCCGGGAGTGGCACCGGGCTTGGGGCCGGCGGGGGCCGTCGGGGGTGCCGTGAACTCCGGGGATGCCGGGGCCGGCGTCACAGGCTGGGCCGGAGTGGGCTTCGGGCTCTTCGGGCCCGGAGTGGGGCGCGGACCCGGAGCCGGGGCCGCAGGGGTGCTCCCCGGTGCCGCGGCGGGCTTGGCCGCGGCGGGCTTGGGGGTAGCAGGACGAGCCGTCGTACCCGAGCTGGGTACGGCCGGCGTGGGGCCTCCCGCGCGCTTGGACGCGGGGGAGGGCGCCGCCTTGCGGGGCGCAGAGGGCTTGCTGGCGGCACGGCCGGAGCCGTTGCCTTGCTGGAAGGCATCCGTCAGCTTGCGTACAACCGGTGCCTCGATCGTCGAGGACGCCGAACGGACGAATTCGCCAAGTTCTTGGAGCTTGGCCATGACGACCTTGCTCTCAACTCCGAACTCCTTGGCGAGTTCGTATACCCGGACCTTAGCCACTTCGCTCCTTCTGGTCCGGGATGTCCGCCGGACCGTCGCTACTTCATGGGCGTACTCATCGCGTACTCATCGAGTGCTCATCGCAATCTCGACCTACTTCCGACTCGCGAGGTACCTGACCGCACGGTCTCCCGTGCCGTTCTCTTACTTACTTACGGTGTCGCCTGCTCGACATGTCGGCGCAGAGCCGCGGTATCGAGCGGTCCCCGGCCTCGGAAGGCCCGGGAGAACGCCCGACGGCGGACCGCCAGATCGAGACAGACCTGGGCGGGATGCACATATGCACCCCGGCCGGGCAGCGTACCGCGGGGATCGGGGACACAGGCGTCCTCGACCACCGCGATGCGCAGCAGATCGTCCTTGGCCGCTCGCTCCCGGCACCCCACACACGTTCGCTCAGGGCATGCACCAGCATGCGTCCGGCCAGACACGCTTTAGTCTACCTCCCCGCACCGACCTCACCCTGCTGGGGTAATGCCCGCACGGGTGCTCGTTGTTTCCGATTGAGGCGACCTTTTCCAGTATCGCCCACCACGCACCGCCCGCGGGCCGCTACGCGGAGCTCTGGGCGGCGGCCTGTCCCCCTGGGCCCTACGGCCCGGGCGGGGGTCCCCCCGGCGATAGCTGGGGGCGTGCCCCCAGCTCGGTGTCCGGACGGATGTCGATCCGCCAGCCGGTGAGGCGCGCGGCCAGCCGGGCGTTCTGCCCTTCCTTGCCGATCGCCAGGGACAGCTGGTAGTCGGGCACCGTGACCCGGGCCGACCGCGCCGCGAGGTCGACGACCTCGACCTTGCTCACCCGGGCGGGCGACAGCGCATGCGCCACCAGCTCCGCCGGGTCGTCCGACCAGTCGACGATGTCGATCTTCTCGCCGTGCAGCTCGGCCATGACCGCGCGCACCCGGCCGCCCATCGGGCCGATGCAGGCGCCCTTGGCGTTCAGGCCCGCGCGGGTGGACCGTACGGCGATCTTGGTGCGGTGGCCCGCCTCGCGGGCGATGGCCGCGATCTCCACCGACCCGTCCGCGATCTCCGGGACCTCCATCGCGAAGAGCTTCTTCACGAGGTTCGGGTGGGTGCGGGAGAGCGTCACCGAGGGGCCGCGCACGCCCTTCACCACGCGGACGACGTACGACCGCAGCCGGGTGCCGTGCGAGTAGTCCTCGCCCGGGACCTGCTCCTGGACGGGGAGGATCGCCTCGAGCCTGCCGATGTCGACGAGGACGTTCTTGGGGTCCTTGCCCTGCTGCACGACTCCGGTGACGACATCGCCCTCGCGGCCCGCGTACTCACCGAAGGTGATCTCCTCCTCGGCGTCGCGCAGCCGCTGCAGGATGACCTGCTTGGCGGTGGTCGCGGCGATCCGGCCGAACCCGGAGGGCGTGTCGTCGAACTCGCGGGGCTCCTCGCCCTCCGGGAGGTCGGCGGGGTCCTCCTGCGCCCAGACGGTCACATGGCCGGTGTTGCGGTCCAGCTCCACGCGCGCGTGGCGACGGCTTCCCTCGGTGCGGTGATACGCGATGAGGAGGGCCGCCTCGATCGCCTCGACCAGCAGGTCGAAGGAGATCTCCTTCTCTCGTACCAAACCCCGCAGGGCACTCATGTCGATGTCCACGGCTACGCCTCCTCCTGGCTCTCGTCGTCACCGGCCGCGGCACTCGGGGCGGCATTCTTCTCAGCGGCCTTGCGGTTGAACTCGATCTCCACCCTGGCCTTGGCGATCTCACCGAAGGCCAGACGGCGGCTGGTGGGCCTGCGGCCCTTCACGCCCGGCACCTCCAGGTCGAGCCCCTCGTCGTCGACCGCGATGATCCGGGCGACCAGCTCTCCACCCTCGGCGAGCCGGGCCTTCATGAGCCGGCCGGCGGCGCGGCGGTAGTGACGCGGCTGCGTGAGGGGCCGGTCGGCGCCGGGGGAGGTGACCTCGAGGACGTACGGGGCTCTGCCCATCGCGTCCGTCTCGTCGAGTTTCTCGGAGACCGCGCGGCTCAGCTCGGCGCAGGCGTCCAACTGGACACCCTCGTCGGAGTCCACCACGATCCGGAGCACGCGCCGCTTCCCGGCCGGGGTCACTTCGATCTCTTCCAGATCCAGGTCTCGCGCGGCGACCAGCGGTTCGAGCAGTCCGCGCAGCCTCTCGCTCTGGGTGGTGCTCATCCGGGTGACTCCTCGGCCGCGTTTGCTGTTGTCGGAAGGTCGCGTGTCAGGTCAAAGGTTATCCGGTCGCGGCCCGTGATGCCGTACGCCTCCCGCGGGGTGTGCCGGTGCGGTGGCGGCGCGGACGGCCCAGCTGCGCCGGTCCCCGACGAGCCGGTCGATGATCCTCGCCGTACCCGCAGGTACGCTCATCCTCCGGCCGATCAAGGATCTTCCTCCCTCAGCTCCCGCTGGGAGGTGCCCCCAAGGCCGGCCTCCACCCGAACCGCCGGCTGCCCGAGCCGCCGCTCCCACAGGATGTGAACCGTGCCGCTCCCCCCGCCGTCGCGGCCCCCGTCCGGTCCGCGCAGAAGGAGTCTGCTCGTTGGCGCCTTCGGCGCCGCCGCTGCCGCAGGGCTGCTTTCGGGGTGCTCCGACGACGGCCGGGCCGAGCGGTCGGAGCACGGCGCCGCGGCGCGGAAGCTGCGCGAGCGCGGCGCGCGGGAGTCCTGGGCGCTGCTGGCCCGCTACGACGCGACGGCCGAGGTGCATCCGGCGCTGGCCGACCGGCTCGCGCCGCTGCGGGCCGAGGTCGCCGAGCACGCGGCGGCGCTCGCCGGGCCCGCCCGCTCCGGTTCGTTCGCCCCGCCCACACCCTCGTCGGTCTCCCCCACACCGCCGTCGGCCCCGCCGTCCCTCCGCGCCGGCCGTCACGGGTCGCCCCCGAAGGTGCCGGAGGACGAGGCCGGGGCGCTGACTGTCCTGGCCGACGCCGAACGCCGTACGGCCGACGCGCGCACCACGGACCTGCTCGAGGCACCCCCGGAGCTGGCCCGCCTGCTCGCCTCGATCGCCGCAGCCGGCGCGGCCCACGCCTACCTCCTCGCCGGGGGCGGCTGACCCGTGGTGAAGGCCGCCCGCAGCGGGGAAACCATTCGGCTCGGCGCCCGGCCACCGGTCGGGCGCGGGGCAGCACGTCACTCAGGAGAGACGAGATGACCGAGGAGGAAGCGCTCGACGCCGTACAGGCAGCGCTGGGCGCCGAGCACGCCGCGGTGTACGGGTACGGCGTCGTCGGCGCGCGGATAGGGGATGGCAGGCGGAACGAGGCCCGTGAGGCGTACGACGCCCACCGGGCGCGCCGGGACGCCCTCGGCCGCACGATTCGTGATCTGGGCGGCAGTCCCGAGTCCTCGGCCGCGGCCTACGCGCTCCCCTTCCCCGTCCCGGACGAGGCCGCCGCGGCACGGCTCGCCGCGGAGCTCGAGGACCGCGTGGCCGGGGTCTACGCCGATCTCGTACGCGCCACGGAAGGCTCGTTGCGCCGCGAGGCGGCGGCCGCGCTGCGCGAAGCGGCAGTGCGGTCGGCCCGCTGGCGGGGCGGCGGCGTAGCCTTCCCTGGGCTCGCCGAGCGCCGGAGCACCCCCCGCCCCTCGGAAACGGCGAGCGCCACCGCGGACGTGCTCTGACGGGCAGCCACGAGGACGGGCGCGGACACGCAGCAGGGAAGCAGCGAGGAAGAGGAAAGCTCAGGGATGGCTTCAGCAGCACGGTCCGACGCCGGAACTCCGCTCGAGCCGCCACAGCGCCTCGTACGCGCCCTGGCCGAGGAGCGGGCCGCGAGCGGCGCGGAATGGCTGCGGGCCCTGCCCCAGCTCGTCCACGATGCCCTGGAGCGCTGGGAGCTGACCCTCGATCGGATCCAGGCGCCGGGCGGACGCAGCAGCTTGATCGTCCTCGTACGGCGTGCCGACGGGTCTCCGGCGGCACTCAAGCTGCTCGCTCCGGGCGTGTCCCCGGCACTGGAACACGCCGCGCTGGCCCGCTGGGACGGCCGGGGCGCGGTACAGCTGCTGGCGGCCGCGCCCGAAACCGGCGCACTGCTGCTGGAGCGGCTCCAACCGGAGGTCTCGCTCCGCTCGCTGCCCGAGGCGAAGGCGCAGCTGGAGGCGGCGGGCACGGTGCGAAGGCTGTGGGTCGAGCCGGGCGAGGCCCACCCGTTCGAGTCGGTGGCCGACCGGACGGGCCGGGAGGCGGAGGTCCTGCGGGCGAGGGCGGCCGAGCCCTGGGCGGAGAGCGCCCGGCCGTTGGTCGAGGAAGCCCTGGCGGTACGCGAGGACCTGGCGGCGGTGTCGACCGAGGCCCTGTTGCTGCACGGCCGGTTCCGGCAGGGCAAAGTGCTGGCGGGGGAGCGCTCACCGTGGCTGGCGGTCGGCCCTGAGCCGGTGGTCGGCGAACGCGCGTACGACCTCGCACGGCTGGTCCGTGACCGCCTCGAGGACCTGGTGGCGTCCCCGGGCGGGGCCGCCGCGGCGCGCCGCAGGGTGGCGAAGCTGGCGGACTCCCTCGACGTGGACCGCGACCGGCTGCGCGGCTGGACGCTCTTCCGCGCGGTGGAATCGGGCCTGCGGGCATTCTCGTCGGGCCGCACCCAGGACGGCGAACTGCTGCTGGAGTTCGCGGGCTGGCTCTGATCCGACCGGCGCTCGGCGGATGCCGTGAACGCCGGGGTGCGCCTGTGCGCCCCCGCCGGGGCGGGCTGTGGCCGATATTCAGCGGGCAAGGGGCTCTCGTCGGCATGATCAACCGCTGGAGTACCACCCAGCGGTGGTCCCCCTGGGTTAACGGCCCGGGAGGTGCCCCCAGGGGAGGAGTCCGGGATGTGCCAGCGAGCAGACGAACCGTTCCGACCGCCGGACGTCCCGTCCCGGCTGCCCGTCGTCCGGCGGCCGGACAGTGTCCGGATCGAGCGGGACTGCAACCGCTGGGCCCGCCCGTATCTCGTCGACCACTTCGGCGGGCCCCGGGCCGAGCGGGCGGCCGGACGCTACCTCCGCCGCCGCAGGCCCCTGTGGGCCTGTCTCTGCTATCCGCACATGCTGGCCGACCGCAGCTTCGCCCTGTCCAATCTGGTGATTCCGTCGGGGCTCGTCAGCGAGGTGCTCAGCGGTCATGAGACCGGGACCGGACTGCGCCAGTCCTTCGCCGCGGCGCTGGGGGCACCCCTGGGGGCACCTCCCAGACGGAGTCTGGGGGAGGTAGCTGGGGGAGGGTTGCAGCCACCGCCCGGCTTCGCCGCGGGGCGGATGCTGCACCGGGCCCTGGAGCTCGCGCTGCCGCTGATGGCTCCGGGAGTGGCGGATCGGTGCCTCGGCGCGTACCGGGCTCTCCTCGCCGACGACGCCGGCCGCGCCTTCGCCGTCTGGGGCACGGTCATGACCGAGTACGCCCTCGGCATCGATCTGACCGAGGAGCTGGCGGCGGAGCCCGCGCTCGCCCACGTACGCGACCTCGCCGTCGAACACCTGGTCCTCGTCGGCAGCGGGACCACCGTCCCGAAGTGTGTGGGAGCTCTCCAGGACGTGGAGGACCGCTTCACGGAGACATGTGGCGAGGTGCTCGGCGGCCCGCTCGGCGCACATCCGGGGATTCGCCGGTACGCACCCGAGCTGGGCCATCTGATCAGCGGAAACCTGCACTTCCAGCAGGTGTTCGCGAGGTACCCGGCCGTCTCGTGAGGCAGTCGGCACAGTGCCTGGCTAGCTCTTCGCGAGCTGCGCCACCGCCTCCTCCACGGGCAGTTCCTCGCGCTCCCCCGTCCGGCGGTCCTTCAGCTCGACGACGCCCTCGCCCGCACGCCTGCCCACGACCAGGATGGCCGGCACGCCGATCAGCTCGGCGTCGGTGAACTTCACCCCGGGCGACACGCCCGCCCGGTCGTCGACGAGCACCCGCAGCCCCGCCGAGTGCAGCTTCTCGGCCACCTCCAGGGCGATTTCGGCCTGCCGCGCCTTGCCCGCCGCCACGACGTGCACATCGGCGGGGGCGATCTCGCGCGGCCAGCACAGACCCTGTTCGTCGGCCGTCTGCTCCGCCAGCGCGGCGACGGCCCGCGAGACGCCGATGCCGTACGAGCCCATGGTCACCCGTACCGGCTTGCCCTCGCGGCCGAGGACGTCGAGCTCGAAGGCGTCCGCGTACTTGCGGCCCAGCTGGAAGATGTGGCCGATCTCGATGGCGCGGCCGATCTCCAGGCCCGAGCCGCAGCGCGGGCAGGGGTCGCCCGGCTCGACCACCACCACGTCCAGGTAACGGTCGACCTCGAAGTCCCGGCCGCACACCACATGGCGCGCGTGCTTGCCGTCCTTGTTGGCACCGGTGATCCAGGAGGTACCGGGGGCGACCCGCGGGTCGGCGATGTAGGTGAAGGCGCTTCCGGCCATGCCCTGCGGGCCGACGTAGCCGCGTACGAGATCGGGCCGGTCCACGAAGTCCTCGGCCGTCACCAGCTCCACGACGGCGGGGGCCAGATGCTCACCGAGCTTGCCGAGGTCCACCTCGCGGTCACCGGGCACGCCGACCGCCGTGATCTTCCCGTCCACCTTGACGAGGAGGTTCTTCAAGGTGGCGGATCGCTCGACGCCCAGGTGGTCGGCGAGGGTCTCGATGGTCGGGGTGTCGGGGGTGTCCAGCTCCTCGACCGGCGGGTGCTCGATCTTCTCGACCTGCGGCACCGGCGTGGTCACGGCCTCGGTGTTGGCGGCGTAGTCGCAGGCCGGGCAGTCCACGAAGGTGTCCTCGCCGGCGGCGGCCGGCGCGAGGAACTCCTCGGACGCGGAGCCGCCCATCGCCCCGGAGACGGCCGACACGATGCGGTAGTCCAGGCCGATCCGCTGGAAGATCTTCGTGTACGCCTCGCGGTGCAGTCGGTAGGACTCGGCGAGCCCTTCGTCGTCGGTGTCGAAGGAGTAGGAGTCCTTCATGAGGAACTCGCGGCCGCGCAGCACACCGGAGCGCGGCCGGGCCTCGTCCCGGAACTTCGTCTGGATCTGGTAGAGCATCACCGGGAGGTCCTTGTAGGACGTGCACTGGTCCTTGACGACCAGGGTGAAGATCTCCTCGTGGGTGGGGCCGAGGAGGTAATCGCCCCCCTTGCGGTCCTTCAGCCGGAAGAGCAGCTCGCCGTACTCCTCCCAGCGGCCACTGGCCTCGTACGGCTCCTTGGGCAGCAGCGCGGGCAGCAGCACCTCCTGGGCGCCGATGGCGTCCATCTCCTCGCGGACCACCCGGGAGACGTTCTCCAGGACCGCCTTGCCGAGCGGCAGCCAGGTCCAGATCCCCGCGGACGAACGGCGCACGTAGCCGGCGCGGACCAGCAGCTTGTGGCTGACGGTCTCGGCGTCGGCCGGGTCGTCGCGCAGTGTCTTGAGCATCATCCGGGACATGCGCTGGACCATGGCGTTCTCTCCTGGGTACGACGGGTGATGAGCAGGAGGCTATCCAACGGTGGGGGCACTCCCCCAGCTAACGCCAGGGGGAGGCAACTGCGGGAGTCAGCAGGGGCGGGCCCATTCCCGCCTGACTGTGCGCCCCCGGCGTCACCGACGCAGCGGCAGGGTCGCGCCCATGACGGCGTACGGACTCGGCGCGCTGGGGAACAGCACTCGGCGCGCGAGGTCGCGGTAGCCCAGCGCACGGTAGAGCGCACGCGCCGGGCTCTCGACGTCGATCGCGGAGAGGATGCTGCGCGGCTGTTCGACGCGGTCGGTGAGCGTGGTGATCAGCTTGCGCCCGATCCCGCGCTTCTGGAACGAGGGGTGCACATGGAGCTCGGTGATGACGAAGGAGTCGTCGAGCCAGCCGTCCGCGCCGGCGCTGCGCAGATAGGGCTCGACGATCGTCGACCACCAGTGGCTGCGGTCGTTGGGCATGCCGTAGATGAAGCCGACGAGGCGGCCGTCCGGCGTCGTGGCGCCGAGTGCGCGGGCTCCGGGGCAGGTGAGGTGCCGGAGCACGATGTGGCGCCGTACCCCGATCTCGTCGTGGGTCAGTCCGAAGGCCAGCGCCTGGACGGCCAGTGCCTCGTCGACCCGGGCGGCAAGGTCGAGTGGCCCGACCACGACGTCTTCCATGTCCGTGACCCTACCGTCGTCTCAGCTGCCCCGGTGGTGCCGAACGGCGCCATGCCAGCGGCGGGCGAGCCGGCTTCAGCGCCGAGCGCTCACCCTCAGAACAGCACGCTCATGAAGGCGCCGACCTCCTGGAAGCCGACACGGCGGTACGCCGCACGGGCCGCGGTGTTGTAGTCGTTGACGTAGAGGCTGACGACGGGGGCGACTTCGGTCAGCGCGTACCGCAGGACCGCGGCCATGCCGGTCTCGGACAGCCCACGGCCGCGGAACTCCGGTGCGACCCAGACCCCTTGGATCTGGCACGCCTGCGGGGTCGCCGCGCCGATCTCCGCCTTGAAGATCACCTCGCCGTTCTCGATGCGGGCGAAGGAGCGGCCGGCGCCTACGAGTTCGGCGACCCGCGCCTGGTAGAGGAGTCCGCCGTCGCCCGCGAGCGGTGAGACGCCGACCTCCTCGGTGAACATCGCGACGCAGGCCGGCAGGACGATGTCTATTTCGTCCTTGCGGATGCGGCGCACGAGCGGGTCCGGCGCTATGCCAGCCGGCATGGACGTGGTGATCATGAGCGGCTGGTGGGCACGGACCTCCCGGGCCGGGCCCCAGCTCGGCTCGAGCAGGGACCAGAGGTGAGCGGTGGGCTCGGCGGGTCCCACGATGGAGGAGCAGCGCCGTCCGGCGCGCCGGGCGCGTTCGGCGAAGGAGCGCACGGCATCCGGTCCAGCGCAGATGGGGACGAGGTTGGCTCCCGCGTAGCAGAGCGATTCGAGGCGGCCGTCCGCGTACCAGCCCCACATCTCGCCGCCCAGGCGCCACGGATCGAGCCCGGCCACCTGGACGCGGGCGGCGACGAAGGCATTGGCGACCGGATCACGGTCGAGGACCGCGAGGGCGGCGTCGAGCTCGCCGGGCTCGAGAACCCTGGAGGTGGTCGTCGTCAACACGTGTCGCAATGCCTCACCGTGCGGGCCGTCCGGGTGGTGTGCCTGCTGAGCCGGGATCGGTGGCAGGAGCACTGGTTTCCGCACTGTACCCGTCGGTGCTGGTGAACGCCCCTTCGGCCGGGGAGTCCCGCCCGTCGGCCGCGCGAGGGCTCTGGGGCGCGGTGCGGGTACGGTCAGCTCACGGAGACCTCAGGCTCGCCGGAGATGACGCCGTCGGCCTCCATCTGCTCGGCGATCTTCAGGGCCTCCTCGATCAGGGTCTCCACGATCTTCGACTCCGGCACGGTCTTGATGACCTCGCCCTTCACGAAGATCTGCCCCTTGCCGTTCCCCGACGCCACACCCAGATCGGCCTCACGAGCCTCACCGGGACCGTTGACCACACAGCCCATGACGGCCACCCGGAGCGGCACCTCCATGCCCTCCAGGCCCGCCGTCACCTGGTCGGCCAGCTTGTAGACGTCCACCTGGGCGCGGCCGCACGACGGACAAGAGACGATCTCCAGCCGGCGCTGGCGCAGCCCCAGCGACTCGAGGATCTGGATGCCGACCTTGACCTCCTCCGCCGGCGGTGCCGACAGCGAGACCCGGATCGTGTCGCCGATGCCCTCGCTCAGCAGGGCGCCGAAGGCGACGGCCGACTTGATGGTGCCCTGGAACGCCGGGCCCGCCTCGGTGACGCCCAGGTGCAGCGGGTAGTCGCACTGCGCGGCCAGCTGCCGGTAGGCGTTGACCATCACCACGGGGTCGTTGTGCTTGACCGAGATCTTGATGTCCCGGAAGCCGTGCTCCTCGAAGAGCGAGCACTCCCACAGCGCGGACTCCACCAGCGCTTCCGGGGTCGCCTTGCCATACTTCTGCAGCAGCCGCTTGTCCAGCGAGCCCGCGTTCACCCCGATCCGGATCGGCACCCCGGCGTCGGAGGCGGCCTTGGCGATCTCCTTGACCTTGTCGTCGAACTGCCGGATGTTCCCCGGATTCACACGCACCGCCGCGCATCCCGCGTCGATCGCCGCGAAGACGTACTTCGGCTGGAAGTGGATGTCCGCGATCACCGGGATCTGCGACTTCCGCGCGATCACCGGCAGGGCCTGCGCGTCGTCCTGCGAGGGGCACGCCACCCGCACGATCTGGCACCCGGATGCCGTGAGCTCGGCGATCTGCTGCAGCGTCGCACCGACATCCGCCGTCACGGTCGTCGTCATCGACTGCACCGAGACCGGAGCGTCCCCGCCCACGGCCACCGACCCGACCTGGATCTTGCGGCTGACCCGCCGCTCGGCGAGCTTGGCCGGAACGGACGGCATTCCGAGTGAAATCGCAGTCATGGTGCGAGCAACCCCAAGGTGTGGATCAACGCGGTCCCGAGATCGGCGGGCTCCAGCCTTGAGATTACGGTACGGGCCCCGGCCTCAGCACATCTCGTCGCCAAACTCGCACAAATGGTGACAGCCGGGCGAAAAGTTCGCCCGGCTGTCGCTCAGTGTTCTTCGGCTCGCCCGGCTACGAGATTCTGACCGGGTTGACCAGGTCGGCCACCAGCACCAGCAGCGTGAAGCAGATGAAGATCCCGGCGACGACATAGGCGACCGGCATCAGCTTGGCGACGTCGAAGGGCCCGGGATCCGGCCGCCGGAAGACGCGGGCCGCGGTGCGCCGCACCGACTCCCACACCGCGCCTGCGATATGCCCGCCGTCCAGGGGCAGCAGCGGCAGCATGTTGAACAGGAACAGCGACAGGTTGAAGCCCGCGACCAGGAAGAGCATGGTCGCGACCCGCTGCTCCGGCGGGATGTCCAGGTTGAACACCTCACCGCCGACCCGCGCCGCGCCCACCACGCCCATCGGTGAGTCCGGCTCGCGCTCCCCGTCCCCGAAGGCCGCGTCCCACAGGGCCGGCACCTTGGACGGCAGATCGATCAGCGCCTCGGCGCCGGACGCGATCATGTCGCCCATCCGGTCCGCGGACTGCGCGAAGGACTGCTTCACGACGCCGGTGGCTGGGCTGAACCCCAGGAAGCCGGCCGTCACGTACTCGCCGGGCACCGTGCGGCCGTTGCCGTCGTTCTTGGCGACCCTGTTCTCCACCAGGTTCGCCTTGAGGACCTCGGTCTCACCGCGCCGCTCGACGGTGATCGTGGCCGGACCGATGGTGTCGCGGATCCGGTCCTGGAGCGTGCCCCAGTCCGCGACCCGCTCGCCGTTGAACGCGACGATCGTGTCGCCGGGCTTCAGGCCCGCGGCCTTGGCCGGTGAGGCAGGGTCGCCGTCGACGCACTTGTCACGGTTCTCGCTCTGCGAGATCACACAGTCCGAGACGGTGCTGACCGTGGTGGTCTGGGTGTTG
Organism: Streptomyces sp. KR80; assembly: GCF_052245555.1. Classification (NCBI taxonomy): domain Bacteria; kingdom Bacillati; phylum Actinomycetota; class Actinomycetes; order Kitasatosporales; family Streptomycetaceae; genus Streptomyces; species Streptomyces sp. KR80. Next base: position 385,514 of record NZ_JBQQCD010000004.1, on the reverse strand, counting down.
ATGCCGAAGCCCATCAGCACGCCGAGGAAGATCACGACGGCCAGGATCAGGTTCATGAAGGGCCCGGCGAACATCACGATGACGCGCTTCCACGGCTTGCGCGTGTAGAACAGCCGCTTCTCGTCGCCCGGCTGCAGCTCCTCGAAGGCGGCCGAGCGGGCGTCCTCGATCATGCCGCGCCATGGGGAGGTGGACCGGGTCGCGACCTTGCCGTCGTCGCCGGGCGGGAACATCCCGATCATGCGGATGTAGCCGCCGAGCGGTATGGCCTTGATGCCGTACTCGGTCTCGCCCTTGTGCCGGGACCAGATGGTCGGGCCGAAGCCGACCATGTACTGCGGCACGCGGATGCGGAAGAGCTTGGCGGTGGACAGATGCCCCAGCTCGTGCCACGCGATCGAGAAGAGCAGTCCGACGACGAACACGACTATGCCGAGGACCGTCATCAGTGTCGTCATGCGCGGGCCTCCGCTGTCGCCTTCGCTGCCAGTTCACGGGCGCGGGCGCGCGCCCAGGTCTCCGCCTCGAGGACGTCCGCGACGGTCAGACCAGTTCCCCGCGGCGTGCCGTGCTCGGCGACCACGTCCGCGACCGTATCCACAATTCCGGTGAACGGCAGCGATCCGGCGAGAAAAGCGTCGACGCACTCCTCGTTCGCGGCGTTGAAGACAGCGGGAGCGGTCCCGCCCAGGCCACCGACGTGCCGGGCGAGCCCCACGGACGGGAAGGCGTCCGTGTCGAGCGGGAAGAACTCCCAGGTCGAGGCCGTGGTCCAGTCGCAGGCGGGCGCGGCGTCCGGTACCCGGTCGGGCCAGCCGAGTCCCAGTGCGATCGGCATCCGCATGTCGGGAGGACTGGCCTGGAGGAGCGTGGACCCGTCGACGAACTCGACCATGGAGTGGACGTAGGACTGGGGGTGCACGACGACGTCGATGCGGTCGAACGGAATGTCGTAGAGCAGGTGCGCCTCGATGACCTCCAGGCCCTTGTTGACCAAGGTCGCGGAGTTGATCGTGATGACGGGCCCCATGTCCCAGGTGGGGTGGGAGAGCGCCTGCTCGGGGGTGACCTGGGCCAGTTCCGGCTTCGTACGGCCGCGGAACGGGCCGCCGGAGGCGGTGACGACCAGTTTGCGGACCTCCGCGCGGGTCCCGCCCATCAGGGCCTGGAACAGGGCGGAGTGCTCGGAGTCGACGGGCACGATCTGGCCGGGCTTCGCCACCGCCTTGACCAGCGGGCCACCGACGATCAGCGACTCCTTGTTCGCCAGGATCAGCACCCGGCCGGCTTCGAGGGCGGCCAGCGTGGGAGCGAGGCCGATCGACCCGGTGATGCCGTTGAGCACGGAATGGCAGTCGCTCGCGGCCAGCTCGGTCGCCGCCTCCGGGCCGGCCAGGATCTGCGGCAGCGGCTCACCGCCATACAGCCCGGCCAGTGCCGCACGCAGGGCGGGCACCGCCTCCGGGCGGGAGACCGCGATCGTACGGACTCGCAGCTGCCAGGCCTGTTCGGCGAGCAGCTCCACCCGGCCGCCCGCGGCGGAGAGGCCGGTGACGCGGAAGCGGTCGGGGTTGCGCAGCACCACGTCGATGGCCTGGGTGCCGATCGAGCCGGTGGAGCCGAGGATCACGATGTCCCGCGGGCCTCCGGTCGCGGCCGCGGCCGCGGGAAACCGGTAGTGCGGGTGGGCGAGGGAGTCCGTCATTCCCCCATTGTGGCCGGAAGCGTGCGCGCTCCGGACAGGGTGTCCCCTGTCTGGGGCACACCACCTCGCCTCCGGCCGGAGGCGAGGTGGCAGCAGCGGCTCAGCGAATGGGCCGGTGCACGTTCCCCTTCGTCGCCGGGCCCGGGGTGGCGTCGGCGATCCAGGGACCGTCTCCGCTCGGGTCGACGATGCCCTCTTCCAGCCAGGTGTACGCGCTGCCGAGGACGCCCTTGACCACCTTGCGGTCGAGGTCGTCGGTGTTGGTCCACAGCCGTCCGAAGAGCTCGTCCACCCGGATCCGGGACTGCCGGCAGAAGACGTCGGCCAGCTGGTACGCCTCCAGGCCGTGGTCGCCGCTCGACCGCAGCAGCTCGGCCCGTACGCACGCCGCGCTCATCGCGAAGAGTTCCGCGCCGATGTCGACGATCCGGCCGAGGAAGCCCTGCTTGGTCTCCATCCGGCCCTGCCACCGGGACATGGCGTAGAAGGTGGAGCGGGCGAGCTTGCGGGAGGTGCGCTCGACGAAGCGGAGGTGCCCGGCGAGGTCGGGATGGCCGGAGGGGTGGAATTCCCGGTAGGTGCCCGGGACCTGGCCGCGGCCGGCAACGAGTTTCGGCAGCCAGCGGGCGTAGAAACCACCGGCTCTGGCGCCCGCCTTCGCCTTGTCGCCCAGGCTCTTCTCCGGGTCGATGAGGTCTCCCGCCACGGACAGATGCGCGTCGACGGCCTCGCGGGCGATCAGCAGATGCATGATCTCGGTCGAGCCCTCGAAGATCCGGTTGATGCGCAGATCGCGCAGGATCTGCTCGGCGGGGACGGCACGCTCGCCGCGGGCGGCGAGCGATTCGGCGGTCTCGTAGCCCCGACCGCCGCGGATCTGGACCAGCTCGTCGGCCATCAGGCAGGCCATCTCGGACCCGTACAGCTTGGCCAGCGCCGCCTCGATGCGGATGTCGTTGCGGTCCTCGTCGGCCATCTGGCTCGCCAGGTCCAGAACGGCTTCGAGCGCGAAGGTGGTGGCGGCGATGAAGGAGACCTTCGAGCCGACGGCCTCGTGCAGGGCGACCGGCTTGCCCCACTGTTCGCGGACGCCGGACCACTCGCGGGCGATCTTCAGGCACCACTTCCCGGCGCCGACGCACATCGCGGGGAGGGAGAGGCGGCCGGTGTTCAGCGTGGTGAGGGCGATCTTGAGGCCTGCGCCCTCGGGTCCGATGCGGTTGGCCGCGGGAACCCGGACCTGGTGAAACCGGGTCACGCCGTTCTCGAGGCCGCGCAGGCCCATGAACGCGTTTCGGTTCTCCACGGTGACGCCCTCGGCCGCCGTCTCGACGACGAAGGCGGTGATCCCGCCCTTGTGGCCCTCGCTCTTCGGGACGCGGGCCATGACGACGAGCAGGTCGGCGACGACCCCGTTCGTGGTCCAGAGCTTCACGCCGTCGAGCACGTACTCGTCGCCGTCCGGCACGGCGGTGGTGGCGAGGCGGGCCGGGTCGGAGCCGACGTCGGGTTCGGTGAGCAGGAAGGCCGAGATGTCGGTGCGGGCGCAGCGGGGCAGGAAGGCGTCCTTCTGCTCCTCCGTGCCGAAGAGCTTCAGCGGCTGGGGGACGCCGATGGACTGGTGGGCGGAGAGCAGCGCTCCTATGGCGGGGCTGACGGAGCCGACGAGGGCGAGCGCCTTGTTGTAGTAGACCTGAGTGAGGCCGACACCGCCGTACTTCGTGTCGATCTTCATGCCCAGCGCGCCGAGCTCCTTGAGCCCGTTGACCACCTCGTCGGGGATCTTGGCCTCGCGCTCGATCAGGGCGGGGTCGATGCGGGTCTCGCAGAAGTCCTTCAGCTTGGCGAGAAACTGCTCGCCGCGTCGTACGGCCTCGGCGTCCGGCATCGGATGAGGGTGGATCAAGTCGAGCCGGAAGCGGCCCAGGAACAGCTCCTTGGCGAAGCTCGGCTTACGCCAGTCCTGCTCGCGGGCGGCCTCGGCGACCTGGCGCGCTTCGCGCTCGGAGACGGTGGGCCTGGCGGATGTGGCGGTCATGGAGGGGTCACCTCGCCGCTGAGTCGGGGCGTCGTCGTACCGGTCGGCTTACTACCGGTCGGTGCTACTCGACCGTATGTACCCGATCCGTGAGGGCTGTACCAGCCCTCGCGCAGACCCCATCCGGAAGGAGCCGCCGGGCGGGACGCTGCTCACGACCGTAACGGACCGCCGCAACCGCGGCCCGCGATGCGGGGTGGCATGGCCGCGCGGGCGCGAAACGGCGGCCGGGGCGCACCGCACCGCGCCCCGGCCGCCGGCGGCTCAGAGGTCGAGGCCGGTCAGGACCATGACCCGCTCGTAGGTGTAGTCGTCCATCGCGAACCGCACGCCCTCGCGGCCCACGCCGGACTGCTTGGCACCGCCGTACGGCATCTGGTCCGCGCGGTAGGACGGGACGTCGCCGACGATCACGCCGCCGACCTCGAGCGCGCGCTGGGCGCGGAAGGCGGTCTGCAGGTCGTGCGTGAACACGCCTGCTTGAAGGCCGTACTTGGAGTCGTTGACCGCGGCGAACGCCGCTGCCTCACCATCGGCCTTCTGCAGCTCCACGACCGGCCCGAAGACCTCCTCGCGGGCCAGGGTGACGTCGGCGGGGACATCGGCGAGCACGGTGGGGGCGTACGAGGCGCCGTCGCGTTTGCCGCCGGTGAGCAGCTGCGCGCCCGCCTGTACGGCCTCCTCGACCCAGGACTCGACGCGCTTGGCGGCGTCCTCGCTGACCAGCGGGCCGACGTCGGTGGCGTCATCCGACGGGTCGCCGGTGACCTGTGCCTCGACGGCCGCCACCACCCTGGGGACCAGCCGGTCGAACACCGAGGCGTCCGCGATCACCCGCTGCACGGAGATGCAGGACTGGCCGCCCTGGTAGTTGGAGAACGTCGCGATGCGGGTGGCCGCCCAGTCGAGGTCGGCCTCCGAGGAGAAGTCGGAGAGCACGACGGCCGCGCCGTTGCCGCCGAGCTCCAGCGTGCAGTGCTTGCGCGGCACCGACTCCATGATCGCGTAGCCGACCTTGTCCGAGCCGGTGAAGGAGATGACCGGCAGCCGCTCGTCCTGGACGAGGGCGGGCATACGGTCATTGGGCACCGGCAGCACGCTCCAGGAGCCGGCGGGCAGCTCGGTCTCGGCGAGCAGCTCGCCGAGGAGGAGACCGGAGAGCGGGGTCGCCGGAGCGGGCTTGAGGATGATCGGCGCGCCGACCGCGATCGCCGGGGCGATCTTGTGGGCACAGAGGTTGAGCGGGAAGTTGAACGGGGCGATGCCGAGCACGGCGCCCCGCGGGAAGCGGCGCGTCAGGGCGAGCCGCCCGACGCCACCGGCGTCCGTGTCCAGCCGCTGGGCCTCCCCGCCATTGAAACGGCGGGCCTCCTCGGCGGCGAAGCGGAACACGGACACGGCGCGGCCGACCTCGCCGCGCGCCCACTTGACCGGCTTGCCGTTCTCGGCGGAGATCAGGCGGGCGATCTCCTCGGTGCGCTCGACCAGGCGGCGCGACACGTGGTCGAGGGCGGCGGCCCGTACGTGGGCGGGTGTGGCGGCGAACTCGTCCCGGACCGCGTGCGCGGCGGCCACGGCCTCCTCGACCTGGGCCTCAGTGGGAACGCTGACGGTGCCGACCAGACTGCCGTCCCAGGGGGAGGTGACGTCGAGTGTCTCGTCGCCGGTCGCTTCGCGGCCGGCGAGCCAGAACGCGTGATGGGCTACGCGGGAGGAAGTCACAGCGGATCCCGGCCCTTCCGAAGTGGTGGGGATGGTGCGTTTGTCTGTGCCCCACGGTAGGGGCGGGGGCGGCGGATCGCGTTTGTCCGGCGTGGAGTGGTGCGAGGTCTCGGCTGGCCGCGGTGGCAATCATGGCGGCTACGCCCGGGCGTGGTGATCTGCCGTCTGCCGGGTGCGGGCCTGGATCTACTCCGGGCCGGAGGTGGCCTTGAGGGCCAGCCAGAGTTCCATGCGGACGTCGGGGTCGTCGAGGGAGCGGCCGAGGATCTCCTCGACGCGCCGCATGCGATAGCGCAGGGTGTGCCGGTGAACGCCGAGGTCCGCCGCGGCCGCGTCCCACTGGCCGTGGCGGGAGAGCCACGCGCGGAGCGAGGCGACCAGGTCGCCACGGCCGGTCGCGTCGTGCTCGTGCAGGGCGCGCAGCATGCCGTCGGCGAAGGCCCGTACCGCCTCGTCCGCAAGCAGCGGGAGGACGGACCCGGCGGCGACCTGCTCGTGTTCGACCAGGGCGCGGCCGCGGCGCCGGGCGACGGACAGGGCCTGCTCCGCCTGCCGGTAGGCGCCCGCCGCGCCGATGGGGCCCGCCGGGGCGGACAGTCCGATGACGACATCGCTCTCCTCCGCCGTGCGGCTCTTCTCGGCCGTCCGCGCCGCCGTGCCGCGCCGGCCCTCGGCGACTCCGGCGCACGCCGAGACCGTTGCCCCTCCGTCGGGGGCGAGGACGACCAACCGCTCGCCGTCCGGCACCACCAGCAGCGCTTCGCCACTGCGGGCCGCGGCCGACTCCAGGGTGTCCTCGAGCGCGCCCAGGGCCTCCCGGGCGGAATCGCCGTCCCCGTCCCCGTCGGCCGCCGCGGGCGCGGGCCCCTGCGCCGGCTCCGCGACGAGGACGCGGAAGGGCGCGTCGAGCAGCCCGCCGTACAACGGGCCGGCGACCGTCCGTGCATGATCCGGCTGCCCGGCCAGCAGCATGCGCAGGACCGCCGCGCCGAGCCGCTTTTCCGCCTGCTGCAGGGCGCGCGAGCGCTCGGTGGTCAGGGTGAGCAGGGCGATGGCGGAGTGCACGGCGTAGCGCTCGGCGGTGCCGGGCGGGCCGCCGGTGCCGACGGCGAGCACGGCGCGGGCACGGCGGCCGGTGCCCAGCGATTGCAGTTCGACCCGGTCCTCGCGGTCGTCGGTGCCGCCGACCACGGCGCTCGCGGGAGTTGGCCGCTCCCGCAGCCGCTCGACGTCGGCGGTGAGCCGGGCGGCGCGGCGGGCGGCCCACTCCGGCGCGGCGGCCACGACCGCCCCGGAGGCGTCGTAGAGCGCGGCCCACCCGTCGACGTGCGTCGCGAGCCGGGCGAGGAGCGCGGCCGGACCCTCCGCGCTCAGCGCGGCGCGGGTGAGTTCCCGCTGCGCCTCGAAGCCCGCGGTGACGGCCCGGTACTGGTCGGCCGCAATGGCTGCGGAGACCGCTTTGCTGATCGCGATGAAGGGGGTGCGGCGCGGGACCTCGAGCAGCGGGAGGCCCTCCTCCGCGGCCGCGTCGACCAAGGCCTGGGGAACGTCCTCGTAGTTGACGCCGACGGCGAATCCGAGCCCGACGACACCCGCGTCCACCAGCCGCCGCACATACCGGCGCATCGCGTCCACGTCCTCGGCGTCCAGCTTCATGGCCGTGGTCAGCAGCAGCTCGCCGCCTTCCATGTACGGCACGGGATCGTCGAGCTCGCTGACGTGCGCCCACCGCACCTCGGTCTCCAGGCGGTCCTTCCCCGCGCGCACGCCCAGCTTGAGGGCGGAGTGGTGGACGAGGGACGCGAGCGTGGGGGCCATGGCACCTTCTGCGACTACTTCGCCGTCCCGTATGAACGGCTCAGGTCAATTCTGCCTCAGCGGATGAATCACGGACACCCATGGGGCACCCTCGCCGGACCTCAGCCTCGTAGATCGACCAGCACCGGCGGTACGTGCTCACCGCGGACCGTGGTCAGGGAGATCACCGCATGTCCGGCCGGGACGGAGCGGGCCAGCTCGGAAGCGGACCAGCGCTCGCGCTCCACCGTCCGCACGGTCACGGCGTCCGTCACCACGGCCTTGCCGGTGACCAGCTTGCGCAGGGCGTGAATGGCCCGGGTCAGCGGCTGGTCGGCGAAGACGGTGCGCTGGGCGACCTCCCTGGCCTCCACCCACTCCGTGCCCCACGCCTCCGTGAACCGCCTGCCGTCCCAGGTCGTGATCCCGGAGAAGGCCATCTGGCAGCCGACCGCGCCGAGCAGCGCGACATGCAGCGGCTCCGGCACGTCGTCGATGGTGCGCAGGCCGAGCACCACGCCCGCGTTCGCGGACCGCAGGCACTGGATGCCGCGTACCGTCTCGGCGGTGAGTGTGCCGGTGGCGTCGTCGAGCACCAGGCAGGTGAAGCGCGAACGGTCGGTGCGGGCCGTGGCCATCGCGGTGAACTGGGCCAGGATCAGCCGGGCGAGCAGCCCGGACGCCTCCGTGTGGCCGCGCTCCGGCAGGTCGATACGGACCCGCAGCGGGTGGTGGGGCAGCGCGCCCACCGCGAACGGCCGGTACGGGCCGCCGCTGTCGAAGAAGCCGCCGAGCGCGGGCCGGTCGAGCAGGGCGAGCCGGTCGGCGAGAGCCGGGCAGGGGTCGGACGCCATGCCCATCTGCCGTACCCGGGCGGCGAGTTCACGCCGCATGGTGGCGTGGTCGTCCGCGTCGAGTGCGTCCTGCAGCGAGCTGAGCGCGGACGGCGTGCCGTGCAGCAGTTCGTACAGCTCGGGCACGGCCGGGAACCGGCCGTGGGCTGCGCGGTACGGGGCGAGCAGCTGGGCCAGGGCGGTGGCGGCGCGTCGTCTGTCGACGGTGTCGAGGTCGCCGACCAGGCCCTCGGCCAGAAAGGCGGCGGCCTCGTCGGGGTCGGTGGTGCCGCCGTACAGGTCGAAGCCGTGGACGGACGCCCGGTCGCCGAGCCTGACCACGACGTCGTACGCCTCGTCGGGGCCCAGAGGTGTTCCGGCGGCGCAGACGGCGATGACGCTGGACTGCCCGGCGAGCGCCTGCAGGGCGAGGGACTCGACGACGGGCCTGACGAGCCGACCCGTCTTGCCCGCGCCCGGGGGGCCGACCGCCAGCAGCGAGGTGCCGAGCAGTGCGGGGTCCAGGGCGACCCCGGAGCCCCGGCGCGGGTAGGGGTTGCGTTCGTGGTCCGCGCAGCGGCCGATGCGCACCTGGCCGAGGAGCAGATCGTGGGTGGCCGTGCGCTGTGGCAGGTCGCGGTCGCCCGAGGGGTGCGCCCAGGCAGCCGCGCCGTGGCTGAGGACGGTGCGCGTGAACGAGGCGAGTCGTGCGGGGTCCTGCTGCGCCGAGGTCCAGGCACGCTGCACCCGGACGAAGTCGACGTCGTTCATCCGGCCCGCACGCAGCTCGACGGCGAGCCGGTCGGCGGCCTCGGTCTCCCCTGCCGCCCTGAGCTCCGGCCAGTCCGCCTGGGACACTTCGGGGACATCCGGTACGGGCTGCGGGGGGCCATGGCTCGTGCGGGACCGCCGTACGACGGCCCCCCAGTCCCCCAGTTTGGCGAACGGCCACAGCAGCGCGGCCGCGATCAGCGCGTACAGCGAGTAGACGACCAGCGCCGCCAGAACGTGGTTGCCCCAGCCCGCCAACCAGGTGTCGGGCACCAGGATCACGATCGGTTCGACGACGGGCAGCCAGCGCTCCCAGACAATCAGCTGCGTCAGGGCCGCCCCCAGCGCCGCAAAGGTGGCACGGCCGGGCTGTGCGCGGCCGCTGACGAACCGTCTGAGCACCTCGGGCCAGTTGCCGAGGCGCCCGAAGACATAGCCGAGCAGCCCGACGAACAGTCCGTCGTAGACGACCGCGGCGTCCACCGCCTCCAGCGTCGTCGGTCGCCCCAGGGACGCCGAGCTCCACCAGTCGGCCGGCGTGACCAGCATGATCGGGACGCGCTTGTACGGGATGTAGTTGTTCAGCCACAGCGACCAGATCAGCAGCCCGGCCAGCAGCGAGATCAGCGCGCCGACCAGCAGCTGACGATCAGGGACCCGGTCGGGCTTGGCCTGCGGGGGCGGTGGCACGTGGCGGTACGCCCAGGTCCCGGGCTCGACCTCAGGCCGGGCCGTCCGAAGCCACGCGACGACGTCCGGCGGCGCGTCAGGCCGCGGCGGGACGCCCTCGCCGGGCGGCGGCCCGGCGGGCCGCGGCACATGGCCGGACCGCGTGCCGCGCGGGTCGTACGTGCCCTCGGTGTCCATTCGCTACCCCTCGCCCCGACCAGCAGGTCCTTATCCGCGTACGCCCTAGCTCAATCTAGTGCCCCAGATGGGGAGTTCATCGATCGAACCCGCACCGAGCCACTCACGGGAGGGGACGGGGTCGCAGGGGTGGGGTTCTGGACGCTGACGTGTATTTGTGGGCCGCCAGGGCCCGTAAATATACGGTCCAGAACCCCACCCCGGAGGCCCCGGCCCCGGCACCCGGACGCACCCCCGCGCGAAGCCCCCCCGCCGCGGAGCGGCCACCGCGGCGAGCGGAATTGTGTCCGCCGCGGACAACGCGACACGCCCAGCGCTACCGATCGGAGCATGCCCCGCACCGCCACCCGGCCCTAGCCTGCGTAGGTAGACCACGAAGGACCGCGTAAGACCAGTACGCCCCCATTCATCCCCAGGACCACAGGAGATCCACCATGACCGCAACCGCCGGAGGCCCCTCGCTCCCGCAGGAGCGCCGTGTCGTCACCGCGATCCCGGGCCCGAAGTCCCAGGAGCTGCAGGCCCGTCGGAGTGCCGCGGTCGCCGGCGGCGTCGGATCCGTGCTGCCGATCTTCACCGCACGGGCCGGCGGCGGCGTCCTCGAGGACGTGGACGGCAACTCGCTGATCGACTTCGGCTCCGGCATCGCCGTGACCTCGGTCGGCTCCTCCGCCGAGGCCGTCGTGCGCCGCGCGGCCGCCCAGCTCGCCGACTTCACCCACACCTGTTTCATGGTGACCCCGTACCAGGGCTACGTGGAGGTCTGTGAGGAGCTCGCGCGGGTCACCCCCGGGGACCACGCCAAGAAGTCCGCGCTGTTCAACTCCGGCGCCGAGGCCGTCGAGAACGCGGTCAAGATCGCCCGGGCGCACACCAAGCGCCAGGCGGTCGTCGTCTTCGACCACGGCTATCACGGGCGGACCAACCTCACGATGGCGCTCACCGCCAAGAACATGCCGTACAAGCACGGCTTCGGCCCGTTCGCCCCCGAGGTCTACCGCGCCCCGCTGGCGTACCCCTTCCGCTGGCCGACCGGCCCGGAGAACTGCGGCCCCGAGGCCGCCGCCGCAGCCATCGACGTCATCACCAAGCAGGTCGGGGCGGAGAACGTCGCCGCCATCGTCATCGAGCCGATCCTCGGCGAGGGCGGTTTCATCGAGCCGGCCAAGGGCTTCCTCCCGGCGATCGCGAAGTTCGCGAACGACAACGGCATCGTCTTCGTCGCGGATGAGATCCAGTCCGGCTTCTGCCGCACCGGCCAGTGGTTCGCCTGCGAGGACGAGGGCGTCGTCCCGGACCTGATCACGACCGCCAAGGGCATCGCCGGCGGCCTGCCGCTCGCCGCCGTCACCGGCCGCGCCGAGATCATGGACGCGGCGCACCCGGGCGGCCTCGGCGGCACGTACGGCGGCAACCCGGTGGCCTGCGCGGCGGCGCTCGGCGCGATCGAGACCATGCGCGAGCTGGACCTCAATGCGAAGGCCCGGCGCATCGAGGAGGTCATGAAGGGCCGGCTCACCGCGATGCAGGACAAGTACGACATCATCGGTGACATCCGCGGCCGCGGCGCGATGATCGCGATCGAGCTGGTGAAGTCCGGCTCGAAGGACCCGAATCCGGAGGCGACGGCGGCGCTGGCGAAGGCGTGCCACCAGGCGGGTCTGCTGGTCCTCACCTGCGGTACATACGGAAATGTGCTCCGCTTCCTGCCGCCGCTGGTCATCGGTGCGGACCTGCTGAACGAGGGCCTGGACATCCTCGAAAGCGCCTTCGCCGGTCTGTGACCGAGCCGCGTGTGTGAGGCCGCGTGAAGAATGTGTGCGGGGGCCATGGCGGACGGGCTTTCCGGCTGTCCGCCCCGCCCCGCCTGGCGTACGGTTTCTGCAGATGAGAGAAACACCTCGCCCGCAGGGGACTGCGGGCGACGCCGAGTCGGCGCATCCCCAGCAACGACCCGGCCGTGCCCTCGCGCACACCATCGGAGCCGTCGGCTCCGGAACTCCTCACCGATCGGACGGCCGCCCGCCCCATACCCCCCGGGGCGCGCGGCACACCGGTCGCAACGGTCGCCCCGGAACTTTCCCCCCTGTTCTGGGGCGACCGACTTTCTTCTCCTTCCCTTCTGTCTTCTCCTCCCCGCTTCTCCTGGCTGCCCTTTGCGCGGTCCTTTTCGCCGTCCTCACCTGGCAAGTGGCGGCCGCCGGGCCGCTGGTGGACCTCGACATCCGTGCGGGCCGGAGCCTCTCGCGCCCGGGCGGGCTGTCCTCCGTCGCCGAACTCGGTGCGGATCTGGGCAATATGCAGGTCGCGCTGTGCGTACTGGGCGCTGCCACCGCATGGGCCGGGTGGCGGGGCATGCGCACCGGCGTGCGCGGCTGGTGGCTGCCGCCGCTCACCGCCGCCCTCGCCATGGCCGCCGTGCCGGCGCTGGTCGTTCCGCTCAAGGTCTGGATCGGCCGTCCGGGGCCGTGGGGGCCCGTGGAAGGGTACGGCTGGTACCCGTCCGGCCACGCGGCGACGGCGACGATCGCGTACGGGATGGCGGCGCTCCTCCTCGCCGCGACGCTGCACCGTCCCGCTGCCCGCCGCCTCCTCGCGGCCGTGGCCGTGCTGCTGAACCTCGCCGTCGGGGCCGGCCTGGTCCACCGCGGTTATCACTGGCCGCTGGACGTCCTCGGCAGCTGGCTGCTGTTCGGTGCGCTGCTCTGCGCCGTCAGCGGTCTCCTCCCCTTCGGCCGGCTCGGCGCCGCCAGCCGTCTCGACGCCGTCAGCCGTCCGTCGGCCGGGCGAGCCGCGCGGCCGCCTCGTGCATCGCCAGCTCCAGGACCACGGAATCGTTGAGGGTGCCCGTGCCGTCCGGAGGGATGAGCCAGCGGACGGTCCCGGTGACGCGCCCCGGGTAGGGCACGACGATCCAGGTGCCGCGGCCGGCGGCGCGTACCCCCGTACCGAGCCACCGGGTGGTCGTCCCCGGGGGCACGAAGAAGCCCATCCTGGCGTCACCGAAGTCGGCGAGCACGGGACCCGGCCGGTCGACACAGCGGGTGAGCACATCGAGGGTCGGATAGCCGAGTCGCCCCGGGACGATGAGGACGTCCCACAGCCTGCCGGCGGGCAGCAGTGTGACGCTGTGGGGGTTGCGCTCCCAGTCCCATCGACAGGCGTCGGGATCCGGTGCCGCCGACACCAGCCATTCCACCGCGCGCCTCGCCGCCCCCGTGCCGGTCATCCCGGTCCTCCGTTCCCGTGTGAGCCGCCGGGCATGCGTCTCACGGAGGAAGAGCGGGAAGTACGGGGACAATTACGCGGGTTCGGACGGTGGGACTGAGGCGCGACTAAGAGTCGAAGCCGAGTCCGACCCGGTCCATCGCCCTGAGCCAGAGGTTGCGCCGCCCGCCGCCCGCGTCGGCCCGCGCCAGCGACCACTGGGTGATGCCGATGCCCGCCCAGCGCACCGGCTCGGGCGGGAACGGCAGCGGCTTCGTACGGACCATTTCCGTGCGCGTGCGCTCGGTGCGCTCGCCGCTCAGTAGGTCGAGCATCACGTCCGCTCCGAAGCGGGTGGCGCCGACGCCGAGGCCGGTGTAGCCGAGGGCGTAGGCGACGCGGCCGCCGTGGCCCGTGCCGAAGAAGGGCGAGAAGCGGGAGCAGGTGTCGATGACACCGCCCCAGGTGTGGGTGAAACGCAGCCCCTCGAGCTGCGGGAAGCAGCGGAAGAAGTGGCCGGCGAGCTTGGCGAAGGTCTCGGGGCGCTGGTGGTACTCCTCGGCGATCCGTCCGCCGTAGTGGTACACGACGTCGTAGCCGCCCCAAAGGATGCGGTTGTCGGCGGTCAGCCGGAAGTAGTGGAAGTGGTTGGCGCTGTCGCTGAGGCCCTGACGGTTCCGCCAGCCGATGCAGGCCAGCTGAGCGTCCGTCAGCGGTTCGGTCATCAGCGCGTAGTCGTAGACCGGGACGACATACGGGCGCACCCGCCGTACCAGGGACGGAAAGGCGTTGGTGCCCAGCGCGACCTGACGGGCGCAGACCCGGCCGTAGGGGGTACGGACGGCCATCCCCCCGCCGTGTGGGGCGAGTTCGGTGGCCCGGGTGTGCTCGTAGATCCGTACGCCCAGGTCACGGCAGGCGCGCCGGAGTCCCCAGGCCAGGTGGGCAGGGTTGAGCATGGCCACGCCCGTGCGGTCCCACACTCCGGCGAGGAACGTCGGCGAGTCGACCTCGGCCCGCACCGCGTCGCCGTCCAGGAAGGACAGCGTGCTGCCGAACTCGGCGGCCTGCTCCGCGGTGTGCCGCAACGGAGCGACCTGGTGTGGCTCGGTGGCGACGTCGATCTCACCGGTCCGCTCGAAGGCGCAGTCGATGGAGTACCGGGCGACCGCGGACTCGATCTCGTCGAGGTTGCGCTGCCCCATCCGCTCCAGCTCGGCCAGCTCGCCCGGCCAGCGGGCGAGTCCGTTGGCGAAGCCGTGGGTGAGGGAGGCGGCGCAGAAGCCGCCGTTGCGGCCGGAGGCGGCCCAGCCGACCTCCTTGGCCTCGATGAGGACGACGTCGCGGGCGGGGTCGCGCTCCTTGGCGAGGAGGGCGGTCCACAGTCCGGTGTAGCCGCCGCCGACGACGAGCAGATCGCAGTGCTCGTCGCTGACGAGTGCGGGGCGGGCGCGGGGCTTGTCCGGGTCGTCGAGCCAGTACGGGACCGGCTGGGCGTCGGCGAGGGCGGCGGTGGCGGGAGGCCGGGGGGTGTTCCCCCCGGCGTGCGGCATGGCGCGTGCGGCCATGGTGGTCAGCTCCTCTTGCGGCGGCTGCCGAGCAGTTGGCCGGCGAGTACGCACAGGACGGCGACGGCGAACATGGCCGTGCCGATGACATTGATCTGTACGGGCGTGCCGCGCTGCGCCGCACCCCAGACGTACATCGGGAAGGTCACCGTGGCGCCGGCGTTGAAGTTCGTGATGATGAAGTCGTCGAAGGACAGGGCGAAGGCCAGCAGCGCTCCGCCGGCGATGCCGGGCGCGGCAAGGGGCAGGGTCACCCGGAAGAACGTCTGGGCGGGCGTGGCGTAGAGGTCCTGAGCGGCCTGCTCCAGACACGGGTCCATGCTCAGCACGCGCGCCTTGACCGCCACGACGACGAAGCTGAGGCAGAACATGATGTGCGCGATGAGGATGGTCCAGAAGCCGAAGTCGATCTGCATGTTGAGGAACAGCGTGCCCAGCGAGGCGGCCATGACGACCTCGGGCATCGACATCGGGAGGAAGATCAGCATGTTGGTCGCGGCCCGCCCCCGGAAGCGGTAGCGGGCGAGAGCGAAGGCGATCAGCGAGCCCAGGATGGTCGCGCCGATCGTGGAGAAGAGCGCGATCTGCAGGCTGATGCCGAGCGACTCGCACAGGTCGGCATCGCCGCACGGGTCGGTCCAGGCGCGGGTGGAGAACTGCTGCCACTCGTAGTTGAACCGGCCGGCCGGCTGGTTGAAGGAGAAGACCAGCACCACGACGTTCGGCAGCACCAGGTAGCCGAGGGCGAGGACGCCCGCGAAGACCACCAGGTTGCGGCGGATCCAATTGCTCGGGCTGAATGTGCGACGTCGTCGCGTGGCAGCCATCAGACCAGCTCCTCCGTCCCCGCCTTGCGGATGTAGATGCTGACGATCACGAGGATCACCGCCATGAGGATGAACGACAGAGCGGCGGCGGTCGGGTAGTCCAACACGCGCAGGAACTGCGACTGGATCACATTGCCGACCATCTTCTGGTTGGTCGTGCCGAGGAGTTCGGCGTTGATGTAGTCCCCGGACGCCGGGATGAAGGTGAGCAGCGTGCCCGCCACCACACCCGGCATGGACAGCGGGAACGTCACCTTGCGGAAAGTGGTGGCCGGCTTCGCGTACAGGTCGCCTGCTGCCTCGTGCAGTCGGGGATCGATCCGCTCCAGGCTGGAGTAGAGGGGCAGGATCATGAAGGGCAGGAAGTTGTACGTCAGACCGCACACCACTGCGAGCGGGGTGGCGAGGACCCGGCTGCCCTCGGTCAGGCCGATCGCCGAGGTGAGGTGGAGGATGCCGACGGAGTCGAGCGTGGTCACCACCGGACCCTCGTCGGACAGGATCGTCTTCCACGCCAGGGTGCGGATCAGGAAGCTGGTGAAGAACGGCGCGATCACCATCACCAGCAGCACATTGCGCCACCGGCCCGCACGGAAGGCGATCATGTACGCGAGCGGATAGCCGATCACCATGCACAGCGCCGTCGCCACGCCCCCGAACAGCAGCGACCGCAGGAAGTGCGGGTAGTAGTCGGCCAGCGCTTCCACATAGGTCTGGAAGTGCCAGGTGACCTGGTAGCCCTTCTCCAGTGAGCCGGTCTGCACCGAGGTCGACGCCTGGTAGAGCATCGGTGCGACGAAGAACACCAGCAGCCAGGCCACACCCGGGAACAGCAGGAGATAGGGGACCCGCCGCCGACGGGCGGCGGCCTTGCCGACCGCCCCCGGCGCCCCCGGCACCTGGAAGGGGGCTTGGGTGACCGTCACTCGTCCGTCACCTCTTCCGTTCCGGCGTCGATGTCCTGGGCGGCATCGAGGCCGAAGGTGTGCGCCGGGTTCCAGTGCAGGACGACCTCGGCGCCGGGGGCAAGCCGGGAGTCGCGCTCGACGTTCTGCTCGAAGACCGCAATCTCCTGGCCCGCCGGGCTGTTCACCAGGTACTGCGTGGAGACTCCGACGAAGCTGGAGTCCACGATGGTGCCGGGTATCCGGTTGCGGCCGGCGGGGATGTCGTCGCCGTCGTCCCGGTGGCTGATCGAGATCTTCTCCGGGCGGACGCCGGCGAGAACCGCACTCCCCTCGGCGGTGGACCGCGCGCTGCACCGCGCGGTCGGCAGGGTCAGCCTCTCCCCGGCCACCTTCATCAGCAGGTCGTCGCCGGACTTGCCGGTGATCTCCGCCTCGATGAGGTTGGACTGGCCGAGGAAGTTCGCGACGAACGTCGTCTGCGGGTTCTCGTACAGGTCGGCGGGGTCGCCGAGCTGCTCGACCCGTCCGGCGTTCATCACCGCGACCGTGTCGGCCATGGTCATGGCCTCCTCCTGGTCGTGGGTGACATGCACAAAGGTGGTGCCGACCTCGGTCTGGATTCGCTTGAGCTCAAGCTGCATCTGACGGCGCAGCTTGAGGTCGAGAGCACCGAGCGGCTCGTCGAGCAGGAGTACCTGCGGGTGGTTGATCAGCGCGCGGGCGACGGCGACGCGCTGCTGCTGGCCACCGGAGAGCTGGCTGGGCTTATGGCCCGCGTACTGGCCGAGCTGCACCAGTTCGAGCATCTCCTCGACCTGTTGCTTCACCGACTTGACGCCGCGCCGGCGCAGGCCGAAGGCGACGTTCTCGTAAATGTCCAGGTGCGGGAAGAGCGCATAGCTCTGGAAAACGGTGTTCACCGGCCGCTTGTAAGGCGGCAGTGCGGTGATGTCCTTGTCCCCGAGGACCACCGTCCCAGTCGTCGGCTCCTCGAGCCCGGCGATCATCCGGAGCGTGGTGGTCTTGCCGCAGCCGGAGGCACCGAGCAGAGCGAAGAAGGAGCCCTCGGGCACCGTCAGATCGAGGGGTTGTACGGCGGTGAAGGAGCCGTAGGTCTTGCTGATTCCGGAGAGGCGGACCTCACCGCCGGAGAAGTCTTTCATGTTGTCCTTTTTCGCGTCAGGCACCGATGAGCTTGGAGAACTTCTCTTCGAACGCGGTCTCTTCCTTTGCGGAGAGCGCACGGAATCCATGTGCCTTGGCGGACATCTTGGCGTCGGGAATGATCAGCGGGTTGTTCGCCAGATCCTTGTCGATCTTGGCCAGCTCCTCCTTCACGCCGGCGACCGGGCTGACGTAGGTGACGTAGGCGGCGAGCTCGGCGGCCATGTCCGGGCGGTAGTAGTGATCGATCAGCAGCTCGGCGTTCTTCTTGTGCCGGGCCTTGGCGGGGACCATGAGGTTGTCGTTGGCGAGGATGAAGCCCGCGTCGGGAATGACGAACTCGATGTCGGGACTGTCCACCTGAAGCTGGATCAAGTCACCGGCCCAGGCCACGCAGGCGGCGATGTCGCCGTTGGCGAGCTCCTGGCCGTATTCGTTGCCGGTGAACTTGCGGATCTGCTTGTTGTCCACGGCCTTCTGGACCTTCGCGATGGCGGCGGCGAAGTCGTCGGCGGTGAAGTCTTCCGGCTTCTTGCCCATGTCCAGCAGGACCATGCCCATGGTGTCGCGCATCTCGGTGAGCATGGTGACGCGGCCACGCAGGGACTTGTCCTCGAGCAGCTGCTCGACGCTTTCGATCTTCTTGCCCTTGGTGGCCTTCTTGTTGTAGGCGACCACGGTCATGACGCCGGCCCAGGGGTAGGAGTAGGTGCGGCCCGGATCCCATCCTGGGTTGCGGTGGTGCTGCTCGAGATTGGCGTAGGCATTGCGCAGGTTGGCGGGGTCGAGCTTCTCCGCCCAGCCGAGGCGGATCAGCCGGGCTGCCATCCAGTCGGTGAGACATATCAGGTCCCGGCCCGTGTCCTGGCCGGCGGCGAGCTGCGGCTTGACCTTGCCGAAGAACTCGTTGTTGTCGTTGATGTCCTGCTTGTACTTGACCTTGATGCCCGTTCGCTTGGTGAACGCCTCAAGAGAGGGGCGCCTCTTGGTCTTCTCGTCGACATCGATGTACAGCGGCCAGTTGGAGAAGTTGACCACCTTCTCCTTGTCCGAGGCGTCGGAGGACTTTCCGCCCTCGCTCTCCTTGCCGGCCGGCGGAATCCCGCATGCGCTCAGCGCTCCCATGCCCGCAACGGCCCCGGCGGCACCGAGGAAGGTGCGGCGGCCCAGCATGCCGCGCCCCGAAGTGAGGCTGCGCCGCATCGCCTTGCGTACGGGCTCGGACAGGGTTTCGTACTGCTCCGTCATGATCCAGCCACTCCCGGGATGAGTTAACGGTCTGCGAAAACGGTGCGGTGCCAGTCCTTGCGCGCGACACCCTTGATGTCCTGCATGACGTGCTTGATCTGCGTGTATTCCTCGAAGGAGTAGGCCGACATGTCCTTGCCGTAGCCGGAGGCCCGATAGCCGCCATGGGGCATCTCGCTGATGATCGGGATGTGGTCGTTGACCCAGACGCAGCCCGCCCTGATCTCGCGGGTCGCCCGGCCCGTCCGGTACACGTCCCGGCTCCAGGCCGAGGCGGCCAGGCCGTACGGGGTGTCGTTGGCGAGCGCCAGCCCGTCGTCGTCGCTGTCGAAGGGGAGGACGACGAGGACCGGGCCGAAGATCTCGGACTGGACGATCTCGCTTCCCTGGTCCGCGTCGGTGACCAAGGTGGGGCGGTAGTACGCGCCACGCGCCAGCTCGCCGCCCGGCGCCTCGCCACCGGTGACGACGGTGGCGTACGCCCGCGCCCGGTCGACGAAGCCCGCGACGCGGTCGCGCTGGGCGTACGAAACGAGCGGTCCGAGGTCGGTCGCCGGGTCGAAGGGGTCGCCGAGGCGCACGGTGGACATCAGATCGGCGACGCCGGACACGAAGGCGTCGTAGAGCGGGCGCTGGACGTACGCGCGCGTGGCGGCGGTGCAGTCCTGACCCGTGTTGATCAGGGCGCCGGCGACCGCGCCGTGCACCGCGGCCTCGAGGTCGGCGTCGTCGAAGACGACGAACGGGGCCTTGCCGCCGAGTTCGAGGTGGAGCCGCTTGACGGTGCCGGTGGCGATCTCGGCGACGCGCCTGCCGACGGCCGTCGAGCCGGTGAAGGAGGTCATGGCCACGGCCGGGTGTCCGACCAGATGCTCGCCGGCGTCCCGGCCCGCGCCGCTGACGATGTTGACCACGCCGTCGGGGATGCCGGCCTCGGTCGCGGCCTGCGCGAACATCAGCGAAGTGAGCGGGGTCAGTTCGGCCGGCTTCAGAACGATCGTGTTGCCGGCGGCGATGGCCGGGAGGACCTTCCAGGCGGCCATCTGGAGGGGGTAGTTCCAGGGGGCGATGGACCCGATGACACCGATCGGCTCACGGCGCACGTACGAGGTGTGGTCGCCGCTGTACTCCCCTGCCGCCACGCCGTCGAGCCGGCGGGCGGCGCCCGCGAAGAAGGCGGCGTTGTCGACGGTGCCGGGCACGTCGAACTCGGTGGACAGCTTGATCGGCTTTCCGCACTGGAGCGACTCTGCGCGAGCGAGGTCCTCGGCCTGCGCCGTGAGCACGGTCGCGAAGCGGTGCATCGCGTCGGAGCGCTCGCCGGGGGTCGCATCCGACCACTGCGGGAAGGCTCGCGCGGCGGCCGCCACGGCGTCGTCGACGTCGGCCGTTCCGGCGAGCTCATAGGTGTACACCGAATCGCCGGTCGCCGGGTCGACGACCGTGTGCTGACGGCCCGATGTGCCGGGGCGCAGCTGCCCGGCGATGTAGTGAGCGCCGTCGGCGAAGCGCTCCCGCGCCTGGAAGGGATTGCTCATGTCGCTCTCCTCCGCCGACCGCCCCCGCGACGGCGGGCGGCGTAGCTCCAGCTTCGATTGAGGGCCGATCCTGACAGAGGAGCAGGGCATGAACAAGGGATTCCGTTGTTGCCTTTTGATTACGCGACGAATTACGTGCATGGCGTCGGGTCGCGATCTTGACTGGCGTACGGACTGTCAGTGGCGACTGCGAGACTCACCTGGCATGGGGAGCCTTGGGGAGCTGGGCATGGGGAAGCGGACGGTCTTGGGCAAGACCGTCCGCGGGGAGCGGGTCACGTACGGGGGCCGCGGCGGATCCGCCACGTCGGCCATGCCGCGGGCCAGGGGAGGCGGCCCGCGCCGTTCACGGTGGACGGTATGGGTCTGGGGAGACCCCAGACCCATACCGTGCCGGGATGTGCGCTGATTAAGGCGCGAGAGCGCGGCTGCGCGTCAGCGGCGGATGAACGATCCGTCCGGTGCGCCCGGCAGATCTCGCACGTCCCATACGAGCGAGCTGCTGAACGGTTCCTGTTCGGATTCGCCCTCGAAGTCATCGGAGGCGGCGATGATCGCCACGAGGAAGCCGATGGCGGCGACGATCGCGACAACTCCGAGGATCAGCCCCGCCAGAGCCTGCCCGCCGTTGGTCGCCTCGCCCTTGGCCGCCTTCGCCCGGCCGACCGCGCCGAAGATGATGGCCAGGATCCCGAGGATGACGGCGAAGACGTTCGCGAAGAACAGGACGGTGCCGATGATCCCGAGCACGAGGGCGGCGACGCCCAAGCCGTTGCTGGGCCCCATCGGCATCGCCTGCCAGCCCTGGCCGTAGCCACTGCCCGGATGGCCCTGATATCCGGGGTAGCCGCCCGGCTGGGCTCCGCCGTAGCCGGCGGTGCCGTACGGACTGCCGCCGTACGGGGAGCCGTAGGGGCCCGGCTGGCCGGGACCGGTGGGCGCGATCGGGGGCGGCGGCACCGCGCCGGTTCCGGACGGCGGGGCGGGCATGGCCGTCGCCGGTGGCGGGCCGGCCGCCCGGGGCGCGCCGTACTGCGGCTTGTCCAGCGACACCGGCTGCTCCGGCGGAGCCCACGGATCGCGTTCTTCGGCGGGCTCGGGCTGCGGGCTTGCGGCGTTGTCGGACATGTTCCCTCCCCTGTGAATGTCCGGCAATGCTACGGCCTGTGCCCCGGCCGCGTCCGAGCCCTGTCCGTCCGTGCTTACGATGAGCCGGCGCCCGGCACCGAACGTCTTCAGGAGGATTGATGGCCGATCTGCACACCTTCATCGCCGGGCTGCCCAAGGCCGAACTGCATGTGCACCATGTCGGATCCGCCTCTCCTCGTATCGTCGCCGAGCTCGCCGCCCGGCACCCCGACTCCAAGGTGCCCACCGACCCCGAAGCGCTGGTCGACTACTTCACCTTCCGGGACTTCGCCCACTTCATCGAGGTCTATCTGTCCGTGGTCGACCTGATCCGCGACGCCGAGGACGTCCGCCTGCTGACGTATGAGGTCGCGCGCGACATGGCCCGCCAGAGCATTCGGTACGCCGAGTTGACCCTGACGCCCTTCAGCTCGACCCGCCGCGGCATCCCGGATGTGGCCTTCGTCGAAGCCGTCGAGGACGCCCGCCGGGCGGCGGAGGCGGACCTCGGCGTCGTGCTGCGGTGGTGCTTCGACATCCCCGGCGAGGCCGGCCTGCAGGCCGCCGAGGAGACCACGCGCATCGCCGTGGACCTCCAGCCCGAGGGGCTGGTCTCGTTCGGACTCGGCGGCCCGGAGATCGGCGTCCCCCGGCCGCAGTTCAAGCCGTACTTCGACCGTGCCGTCGCGGCCGGGCTGCACAGCGTCCCGCACGCCGGCGAGACCACGGGCCCGCAGACGGTCTGGGACGCGCTGCACGAACTGCGCGCCGAACGGATCGGGCACGGTACGAGCGCCGTCCGGGATCCGCGGCTGCTGGAGCACCTCGCCGAACACCGCATCCCGCTCGAGGTCTGCCCGACCTCGAACATCGCGACGCGCGCCGTGACCCACCTCGACGAGCACCCGGTCAAGGAGATGGTCGAGGCGGGTGTGCTGGTCACCATCAACAGCGACGACCCGCCCATGTTCGGCACCGACCTCACCACGGAGTACGGCATCGCGGCCCGCCTGCTGGACCTCGACGAGAGCGGCGTGGCCGACCTCGCCAAGAACGCGGTCGAGGCCTCCTTCATGGACCCCTCGGCCAAGGCCAAACTCACCGCCGAGATCGACGACTACACCGCCTCCTGGCTCGGCTAGTCGCCCTGGTCAGTCCCGGCGCGCAGCCACACCGGTGAGGAAGGGCGGCGGTGGCGTGCCCCGACATCCGGTCAGGGCACGCCACCGCGCAGTGATCAGGCCCGATCAGGCGTCCAGGGACGTCATCACGTGCTTGATGCGCGTGTAGTCCTCGAACCCGTACGCCGACAGGTCCTTGCCGTAGCCGGACTTCTTGAAGCCGCCGTGCGGCATCTCGGCCACCAGCGGGATGTGGGTGTTGATCCACACGCAGCCGAAGTCGAGCTTCTTCGACATCCGCATCGCACGGCCGTGGTCCTTGGTCCACACCGACGATGCGAGCGCGTACTCCACGCCGTTGGCGTACGAGACGGCCTGGTCCTCGTCCGTGAACCGCTGGACGGTGATGACCGGGCCGAAGACCTCCCTCTGGATGATCTCGTCGTCCTGCTTCAGCCCGGAGACGACGGTGGGTGCGTAGAAGAAGCCCTTGTCGCCGACGCGGTGGCCGCCCGCCTCGACCCTGGCGTGCGAGGGCAGCCGCTCGATGAAGCCGCTGACCTGGGCCAGCTGGTTGGCGTTGTTGAGCGGACCGAAGAGCACGTCCTCGTCGTCCGGCTGCCCGGTCTTCGTGTCGGCGGCGGCCTTGGCGAGGGCCGCCACGAACTCGTCGTGGATGGACTCGTGGACCAGGACCCGGGTCGCGGCCGTGCAGTCCTGCCCGGCGTTGAAGTAGCCCGCGACGGAGATGTCCTCGACCGCCTTGGCGATGTCGGTGTCCTCGAAGACCACGACCGGGGCCTTGCCGCCGAGCTCCAGATGGACCCGCTTGAGGTCCTTCGACGCGCTCTCGGCGACCTGCATGCCCGCCCGCACGGAGCCGGTGATGGAGGCCATCGCCGGGACGTCGTGCTCGACCATCAGGCGGCCGGTGTCACGGTCGCCGCACACCACGTTGAAGACGCCCTTGGGCACGATCTCGCCGATGATCTCGGCGAGCAGCACCGTCGAGGCGGGGGTGGTGTCGGAGGGCTTGAGGACGACCGTGTTGCCCGCGGCGAGCGCCGGGGCGAACTTCCACACGGCCATCATCATCGGGTAGTTCCACGGGGCGACCTGGGCGCAGACGCCGACCGGCTCGCGCCGGATGATCGAGGTCAGGCCCTCCATGTACTCGCCCGCGGAGCGTCCCTCGAGCAGCCGGGCGGCACCCGCGAAGAAGCGGATCTGGTCCACCATCGGCGGGATCTCCTCGGATCGGGTGAGCCCGATCGGCTTGCCCGTGTTCTCCGACTCGACGGCGACCAGTTCCTCGGCGCGCGCCTCGACCGCGTCCGCGATCTTCAGCAGGGCCTTCTGCCGCTCGGACGGTACGAGATCGCGCCAGGCCGGGAACGCGGCCTCGGCGGCGGCCATCGCGGCGTCCACGTCGGCGGCGCCGGAGAGCGGCGCGGTGCCGTAGGCCTCTCCCGTGGCCGGATTGACCACCTCCGTGGTCCGCCCGTCGGCGGCGTCCCGGAACTCCCCGTCGATGTAGTTGCGCAGACGACGCAGCTCGGTGGTCACTTGCCACCCCTCCTGTCAGATGTCCGATGGGTGAGACAGATCCACCCTAGCCATGGGGCCGACGTTTTCAACATACCGCCACCCCGCAATCTACGAAATCAGTGAGATTCCATCGACGCAACGACGAATTTCATTGATCCGGGGTTGCCAGACGGACGAGGACTCGTGCACAGTGGGGACGTGGCCACACGAGACAAGAACGGCAGCCCGACCATCGACGCCGTCTCCCTGGCGATCATCGAGCAGCTCCAGGAGGACGGCCGCCGTCCCTACGCGGCGATCGGCAAGGCGGTCGGCCTGTCCGAAGCCGCCGTCCGGCAGCGCGTACAGAAGCTGCTCGACCAGGGCGTGATGCAGATCGTCGCCGTCACCGACCCGCTCACCGTGGGATTCCGGCGGCAGGCCATGGTCGGCATCAATGTCGAGGGGGACCTCGACCCGGTGGCCGACGCGCTCACCGAGATGAACGAGGTCGAGTACGTGGTCGTGACCGCGGGCTCGTTCGACCTCATCGTGGAGATCGTCTGCGAGGACGACGACCACCTCCTGGAAATGATCAACAAGCGGATTCGCACGCTTCCCGGCGTGCGCTCCACCGAGAGCTTCGTCTATCTGAAGCTCAAGAAACAGACCTACACCTGGGGAACCAGATAGCCATGAGCGCCGACCTCTCCAAGACGGCGTACGACCACCTGTGGATGCACTTCACCCGCATGTCGTCGTACGAGAACGCCCCCGTGCCCACCATCGTCCGCGGCGAGGGGACCTACATCTACGACGACAAGGGCAAGAAGTACCTCGACGGGCTCGCGGGTCTGTTCGTGGTGCAGGCCGGGCACGGCCGTCAGGAGCTGGCCGAGGTCGCCGCCAAGCAGGCCCGCGAACTGGCCTTCTTCCCGGTGTGGTCCTACGCCCACCCCAAGGCCGTCGAGCTGGCCGAGCGTCTGGCGCACTACGCCCCGGGTGATCTCAACAAGGTCTTCTTCAGCACGGGCGGCGGAGAGGCCGTCGAAACCGCGTGGAAGCTCGCGAAGCAGTACCACAAGCTGCGCGGCAACCACACCAAGTACAAGGTGATCTCACGGGCCGTCGCCTACCACGGCACTCCGCAGGGCGCCCTGTCCATCACCGGCCTGCCCGCCCTGAAGGCCCCGTTCGAGCCGCTGGTCCCCGGCGCGCACAAGGTGCCGAACACCAACATCTACCGCGCACCGATCCACGGCGACGACCCGGAGGCCTTCGGCCGCTGGGCCGCCGACCAGATCGAGGCCCAGATCCTCTTCGAGGGCCCCGACACCGTCGCCGCGGTCTTCCTGGAGCCGGTGCAGAACGCCGGTGGCTGCTTCCCGCCGCCGCCCGGGTATTTCCAGCGGGTCCGGGAGATCTGCGACCAGTACGACGTGCTGCTCGTGTCCGACGAGGTCATCTGCGCCTTCGGCCGGCTCGGCACGATGTTCGCCTGTGACAAGTTCGGCTACGTGCCGGACGTCATCACCTGTGCCAAGGGCATGACGTCGGGCTACTCCCCGATCGGCGCCGCCGTCATCTCCGACCGCATCGCCGAGCCCTTCTACCAGGGCGACAACACCTTCCTGCACGGCTACACCTTCGGTGGCCACCCGGTCTCCTCCGCGGTGGCACTGGCCAACCTCGACCTGTTCGAGCGCGAGGGCCTCAACCAGCACGTGCTGGACAACGAGTCGGCGTTCCTGCGGACCCTGCAGAAGCTGCACGACCTGCCGATCGTCGGCGACGTCCGCGGCAACGGCTTCTTCTACGGCATCGAGCTGGTCAAGGACAAGGCCACCAAGGAGTCGTTCACGGCCGAGGAGTCGGAGCGCGTGCTCTACGGCTTCGTCTCGAAGAAGCTCTTCGAATACGGCCTGTACTGCCGCGCCGACGACCGTGGCGACCCGGTCATCCAGCTGTCCCCGCCGCTGATCTCCGACCAGTCGACCTTCGACGAGATCGAGCAGATCGTCCGCCAGGTCCTCACCGAAGCCTGGACCAAGATCTGACCCGGTCCCCCGACGCTTCCGACCCTCCCCCGCGGCCCCATCCCTCCGCGGGGGAGGGTCGGAGCCGTATCAGGGGCGGCGGGCCAACTCGGCGGCTCCGAAGGAGACGTTGAACCGGTCGCACCAGATGCTCACGCTCGTATAGATGTCCAGGTTCGCGTCGGCGGGCAGCGCGTAGTTCTGACTGCCCTTGTTGCCCTTGAGCCTGCCCAGGCTGAGGTAGGCGCCGTCGTCGAACACGTCCCACCCGGCCTTGCCCGGCTTCACCGGCGCGTCGGTGATCCAGACCCGCAGGTCCGGGCCGTCGCTGGTGTCGAGGTTCTCCAGGCGCAGGACCCGGGAACCGTCCGGCAGCCGCAGCACCTTCACCGTGCCCGTCGTCGGGTGCTCATGCGTGATGAACTCGCCGACGGCCAGCGTCACGGGGCCGGCCTGCGCATCGGGTTCGCCGGAGTTGCCGGGTCCGCCCGGCTCCGGGGACCGCTCCGCAGGGCCCGACGAGGGTGCGGCCGAGGGCAGCGCCTCATTCACGGTCCGGTCCGTCCACAGCCGCCACGGCTGGAACAGGTACAGGCCCGCCGCGACGGCCACGAGGCCGACCGCCAGCACCCACATCACCAGCGGCTTCCGTACCAGACCCGACGGACGACTCATCCTTGCCTCCCACGCGTTGCCGTGCTCCACCACATTCGATGCGAAGCGGCACCCTTCCGTCACCTGCGGACGGGTTACGGAGTACTTACGGTCGCGGCGCGGCTCGGGAGATCAGCACCATTTCAGGGCGAACCACAGGTCCATCCGGACGTCGGGATCGCTCAGCTCCGTGTCGAGCAGCTCGGCGGTCCGGGCGATCCGCTGGCGGACGGTGTTCCGGTGAATGTCCAGTGCAACGGCTGTGCGGTCCCAACTGCCGTGCAATGACAGCCAGACGCGCAGCGTCTCGACGAGAGCGGGTGAACCGTCCAGCGGGGCGAGCCGCGCCCGGGCCAGGGCACGCGCCTCGTCCGGCGCGACGAGCGAGGCCACGCCCGCGGCGGCGTCGGCCCGATGCCCGACGAGCGGGGCACGCTCGGCCAGCGCGCGGCGCAGCGCACGCGCCGCCTCCACATCGCCGCGCGCCAGGTCCTCGGCCCCCACGGGAGCGCTCGTGCCCAGGGTCCATCCGGGCTGCGCCCGGACGCCTCCGCTCCCCGGCACCAGGGCTCGCAGACCGTCCCCGTCGAGGTCGATCAGCGTCGTGCCAAGACCGGCGGCGAGCTCGGCCGCCCAGAGCGCCTCTCCCGCGCGTGCCCGGCCCTTCCGCCGCCCGTGGACCACCGTCCACCGCGCGTCCGGAGCCTGCCCGACCAGCGGCGCCACGTCCTTCGGCACCGCCCCCAGCATGAGGCGGACCAGAGCGGACGAGCGGCCGGCGTCCGCGCTCCCCTCGCGCCGTCCGGTCAGCAAGGAGAGCAGGACGACGGCGACTCCGACGATCGCGCCGTCGACCGCGTCCCTCTGCGCCGCGCAGACGCCCAGGGCCAGCCGGCCGTCCGACGGCGCCGGGCCCGGCAGCCCGTACACGCTGAGGTGGAGCTCCCCCACGGTGTCCGCCGCCGAGGACGGCCCGGGCCGCAGCCGGGCCGCCAGTGCGGCCAGCGCCGCCGACGCCTCCCGCGCGGGGCGCGTACCGGCCCCGGACAGCTCCGCGCCGTCCGGGCCGAGCAGCACCGCCCACCCGCCCAGATGCTGCGCCAGCTGCCGGAGCACGGCCGGTACGGGATGGGCTCGGGCGGCCGCACTCGCCAGGGCCTGCTGCGCCTCCGTCATCCGGCGCAGCTCGTGATGGCGCCGCTCCGCCGCGGACTGCCACATGGCGCGGGCCACGGCCGTGAACGTGGTCTCCCGAGGCACTTCGACGAGCGGCAACCCGTTCCGGTCGCAGGCCTCAAGCAGCGCCGGGGGCACGGTGTCGTGGACCGGTGCGATACCGAATCCGAGCGCCGCCGCGCCCGCCTCGACCGTGCGCGAGACATAGCGGTCCCAGTAGGCGTCGGCACCTTCCGTACCCGGGCAGTGCACGCCCGCGCTGAGCAGCATCTCCCCGCCCAGCAGATACGGGACCGGGTCCGCCATCTCACTGGTGTGCACGGCGTACACCGGCCGGTCCTCGCGTGGTCCTGCGACCTGGCGGAGGCCCAGGTCCGCCTGGCCCAGCAGGACGGAGAGCGGGACCGGTTGGGTGGGCGGAACGAGCTCGGTCAGCACCGGACCCCCATGGATGATTCGTACGTTGGAGAACCCATCGCTGGAGGAAACGTACACTTCTCGGCCAGGTCGGCGACACCTAGGGTCACACCGCAGCAGCACGAACCCCCATGGCTGAACCCGAAGGACCCATGTCGGACTGAGGAGGCCCCATGGCCGTCGACTACGCAGTGATCGTCGTGTATCTGGCGGGGATGCTCGCCATGGGCTGGTGGGGCATGCGCCGCGCCAAGTCCAAGAGCGAGTTCCTGGTCGCCGGGCGTCGGCTGGGCCCCGGAATGTACTCCGGCACGATGGCGGCGATCGTCCTCGGCGGCGCATCCACGATCGGCGGTGTCGGGCTCGGCTACCAGTACGGGCTCTCCGGCGCCTGGATGGTCTTCACCATCGGCCTCGGCCTGCTGGCACTGAGCATCTTCTTCTCCGCCCGTATCGCCCGGCTGAAGGTGTACACCGTCAGCCAGATGCTGGACCTGCGCTACGGCGGCTCCTCCGGCCTCATCTCGGGCGTCGTCATGTGGGCTTACACCCTCATGCTCGCGGTCACCTCGACCATCGCCTACGCCACCATCTTCGACGTGATCTTCGGTCTCGACCGGCTCCTCGCGATCATCCTCGGCGGCGCGATCGTCGTCTGCTACTCAACCCTCGGCGGCATGTGGTCGATCACGCTCACCGACATGGTGCAGTTCGTGGTGAAGACCGTCGGTGTGCTGCTCCTGCTGCTCCCGATCGCGGTCATCAAGGCGGGCGGCTTCTCCCGGATGGCCGCCGAGCTGCCGGACGACTACTTCTCCCCCATGAGCATCGGCGCGCAGACCGTCTTCACCTATGTGCTGATCTACTCGTTCGGCATGCTCATCGGGCAGGACATCTGGCAGCGGGTGTTCACCGCGCGCAGCGACAGGGTCGCCAAGCTGGGTGGTACGGCGGCGGGCGTGTACTGCCTCGGGTACGCCGTCGCGGGCTCCGTCATCGGCACCGCGGCCAAGGTCCTGTACCCGAAACTGGGCAGCGCCGACGACGCGTTCGCCACCGTCGTCAGGGACGCCCTGCCGATCGGTGTCAAGGGGCTCGTCCTCGCCGCCGCCCTGTCCGCGGTGATGTCCACGTCCTCGGGCGCGCTGATCGCCTGCGCGACGGTCGCGAACAACGACATCTGGTCGCGGCTGCGCGGCAAGGTGCGGTCGTCGGGAGGGGAAGCGGCGCACGACGAGGTGAAGGACAACCGGGCCTTCATCCTGATCATGGGTGTCGCGGTGATCTGCATCGCGATCGCACTGAACAACGTGGTCGAGGCGCTGACCGTGGCCTACAACCTCCTGGTCGGCGGTCTCCTGGTGCCGATCCTCGGCGGACTGCTGTGGAAGCGCGGCACGGCAGCGGGCGCGCTCGCCTCGGTCGGCGTGGGCGGCGTCGCGGTCGTCGCCCTGATGACGTCCCAGGGCATCCTGGCCAACGAGCCCATCTACTACGGACTGTTGGCCTCGCTTGGCGCCTATGTGGCGGTCAGTCTGGCCACCGAGCCCACGGACGCGGCCGTACTCGCCGCCTGGCGCCGCCGCCTGGCGGGTGAGACCCCGGCGGAAGAGCCCACCGGAACCGCCCCGGCCCCAGCGAACATCTGATCCCTGCCCGGGCTTGCCGCCCGCACGACCACCCCAGAAGGGCACACCCCCCATGAGCACAGCGCAGCGCAACGGCGGGGACCTCGTCGTCGAGTCCCTCACCGCGCTCGGCGCGAGGACCGTCTTCGGGCTGCCGGGACAACACGCGCTCGGCACGTTCGACGCGCTGCGCCGCTCCTCGCTCGACTACGTCGGGCTGCGGGTGGAGAACAACGCGGGCTTCGCGGCGGACGCCTACGCGCGCGTGACCGGAGGTGTGGCCCCGCTGCTCGTGTCGACCGGGCCCGGAGCGCTGATGACGCTCGCCGCGCTCCAGGAGTCGGCCGCCGCGTCGGCGCCCGTGCTGGGCATCAGCAGCCAGGTACCGACTGCGGGACTCGGTGGCGGTCGCCACGGCTATCTGCACGAACTCATCGACCAGAAGGCCTCGTTCCGCGATGTCGTGAAGTCCGTGCACACCGTGCGTACGGCCTCGCAGATCCCCAACGCGCTCGCCGCGGGCTGGGCGTCCGCACTGGAGGCGCCGTGCGGTCCGGTGTGGGTGGAGATCCCGCAGGACGTGCTGCTCGCGCCCACGTCCGTACCCCCCGTCGTCTCCCTGAGCACCGAGCCGCGCCCGCTCCCACCCCGTCCCGAGCTGGTGGCAGAAGCCGTACGGCTGCTGGACGGCGCCGCGCGACCGGTGATCCTCGCCGGCGGCGGCGTGGTGCGCGCCGGAGCGCACGCCGAACTCCTCGCGCTCGCCGAGAAGCTGGACGCCCCCGTCGCCACCACCTTCGGCGGCAAGGGCGCCTTCCCCTGGGAGCACCGCCTCTCGCTGCAGTCCTGGCTGGAGGACCGGCACACCACCGACTTCCTCGAAGACGCCGACGTCCTGCTCGTCGTCGGCTCCGGTCTCGGTGAACTCTCCTCGAACTACTACACCTTCCGGCCTCGCGGCCGGGTCGTCCAGATCGAGGCCGACCTCGGCAAGCTGGAGTCCAACCACCCCGCGCTCGGCATCCACGCCGACGCCCGTCTCGCGCTCGCCGAACTCGCGAACCGGGTCGGCCGACGCCCGGAAGGCGACGCCGGCAAGGCCGTCGCCGACCTGCTGACCCGTGTCCGGGACCGCATCACCGCCCAGGACCTGGATCTGGAGCAGCGGGTGCTCGCCGCCGTACGCGACGCGCTGCCCGACGGCGCCCCCAGCTTCTGGGACATGACGATCCTGGCCTACTGGGCCTGGTCCGCGTTCGACCCGCGCGGCGGCGCGCTGCACTCCGCCCAGGGAGCGGGCGGACTCGGCTACGGCTTTCCCGCTGCGCTGGGAGCGGCCACCGCCGCGCGTCGACCCACCGCGGCGGCCCTCCGCACCGGCTCCTCCCCTGGGGGTGCTCCCCAGCCTGTGCTGGCCGTCTCCGGTGACGGCGGCGCCATGTACTCGATCGCCGAGCTGGCCACCGCTCGCCAGTACGACCTGCCCGTCACCTGGCTGATCGTCGACGACGGCGGCTACGGCATCCTCCGCGAGTACATGACCGACACCTTCGGCGAGGCGACCGGCACCGAGCTGGCCCGGCCGGACTTCGTCGCGCTCGCCGAGTCGTTCGGAGTCCCCGCTGTGCGCAGCTCGCCGGAGGGGCTGCGGGAGGACCTCGCTGCGGCCTTCGCGACGCCGGGCCCGTCTGTCGTCGTCCTGCCCGCCCTCCTGCGGATGTTCGCCCCGACGCACCTGGCGGACGACGACGGCTCCGACTGACGGACCGACACGTCGGGCGGATACGAGCCCGTTCGGAGGAACCTGGCCCGACCCGCAGCGTAAACCCGCCTCGCACGCGCCCGAGTCCCTACGGTGCCAGTGACCGTATGGGCTCGCGTTCGTTCATCGGCCAAGGAACGGACTGTCGTAGGTAAGCCGAGGTGTTCGCCATGGAGGCCCCGCCGGACAACGACGTGCTGTGGGCACGGTCATTGCACTACGCACACAGCGGAACTCCCGCCCTCGTCGGCGTCTCCGTCGGCATCCGTGAGGGCGAGATCCTGGCCGTCACCGGGCCGCGCGGCAGCGGCAAGACGACGCTGCTGCGCTGTCTGGCCGGTCAACTGGCTCCGCAGAGCGGCGAGGTGTGGTTCAACAGCGCCCCGGTGCACACGCTGGGCGCGATCGGCCGGGAGAGGCTGCGCAGGGACCGCTTCGGCTGGATCGACACCAAGCCGCAACTGGTGCCCGAGCTGACCGGCTGGGAGAACGCCGCCCTGCCGCTGCTGCTGCGCGGCACCCCGCACCGCGCGGCGCGGACCGCCGCCATGGAGTGGCTGGAGCGGCTCGATGTCGGTGACTGCGCCCGGAAGCGGCCCGCCGGGCTCCTGCAGGCGCAACGGCAGCGCATCGCAATCGCCCGCGCGCTGGCCGCCAAGCCGTCGGTGCTGTTCGCCGACGAGCCGTCCGCGCCACTGCACCGGGCCGACCGCGCCCACGTGCTGCGCACGCTCACCACGGCCGCGCGCTCGCACCGCATCACGGTGGCGCTCGCCACGCACGACGCGGAGATCGCGGCGCTGGCGGACCGTACGATCACGCTGGTCGACGGCCGACGGGTGGGCGGCATCCCCGCTCCCGACGCGGAGGGCAGGGCCGAGTGCTCGCTCTCCGTCTAGCCCGCGGCACCCATCCCCTCGTCCTGCTGCGCCGGTTGATGGTCTCCGCCGCCTCGGCCGGTGTCGGCTTCCTCCTCCTGTCCACGCTCGGCTACGCGCTCGGGCACCCGGAGGAGGCGTCCGGCTCGGCCGTACGGCTCCTGTGGTGCGCGGGCCCGCTGGCTGCGGCCGCACAGCTCGCCGTCGCCGTGGCCCGTACGGACCCGGGGGCGCACCCGCCTCCCGGACTGTCCTCGGCCGGTCTCGGCCCGGTGCGGCTGGCGCTGCTGGCCGCGGTGACGACCGCCGTCTCCTGCACGCTGGGCAGTGTCTTCGCGCTGCTCGGCTTCCTGTACCTGCGCGGTGACCTGGGTCAGGTGCCGTACGGGGGCGGGGCGGCGGACACGCTCGGCGCCGGCCAGCCGCTGCCCTTCGCCGGGGTGCTGACCCTGCTCTTCGTGGCACCCGCCGTGGCGGGTGCCACCGTGGCGATCGCACTGCGGCCACGGAAACCGCGTCCGGGGAGTGCACCCGATCCCGGGCAGCCCGCGGCCGCCAATGAGACGACGAGCGCCCGTACCCGCGCGACGGTCGCGACGGGCCTGCCCTGGGGAGTCGCCCTGACGGCGGCAGGGATCGCGCTGGGGGCGTATGCGGGCCGCGCCACTCCCCCCTCCTCGAAAACCGTGCTGCCGCTGCCCGGCCGCCTGGACTCCATCCCTCCCGGAGTCGTCGGCGGCTGGATGCTCATCGCCACCGGCCTCGTCCTCGCCTGTCCCGGCGTCACCCACCTGTGCGGACGGCTGCTCGCGGCGGGCCGTCCGGGCGCGCTCCGGCTGCTGTCCGGCCGTGCCCTGCAGGAGGAGGCCCATCGGATCGGGCGTCCGCTCGGCGTTCTGTGCGCGATCGCCTCGGGGGCGCTGGCCGCGACCCAGCTGTACGGGACGACGCTGGACGGAGGCGGTGACCGCCCGTTCGGTCCCCTGACGGGGATCGGGGCGGCGCTGGTGATGGCGTGCGCGACGGCGACCGTCCTCACGGCGGCACTGGAGACCAAGGGAGCGCGGAGCGAGACGACGGCGGCGCTGGTGCGCTTCGGCGCCTCCACCACCATGCTTCGCCGTGCGGCGGCGCTGCGCGGCGCCCTGATGGTGGGGGTACTCGCCCCGCTCACCTGGCTCGTGGCGGAGCTCGCCGCGCTGCCCCTCTCCCGCTGACCGCCACCGCTGTCCCGCGCCCCCGGCGTCCCGCGCCTCGAGCCCTGGGCCGTGACGCCTCCCCTCGAGGCGGCCGACCACGCGGGCGGCGCGGCGTAGTTCGCCGCGGTCCGCCGACTGACGACAGTCAGTCGGCAGGCCGCAGGACCACCACGTCCTCCGCCTCGAAGGCGGCGCCCACCCGCTCACCTGGCTCCGGCGCGTCCCGCAGGGCGCAGGCCGCCTCCAGATGCGGCCCGTTGTCCGGCCGGAGCAACAACGCCACGTGATTGCCCCGGAAGCTGCGCGCCGCGACCGTACAGGCCAGGCCCTCCGTCACCGAGGTGAGCCGCACCCCGGCCGGGCGGACGAGCAGGCGGCACGGCCCCTGGGCGGAGCCTTCCGGCACGGGGAGTTCGCCCCAGGGCGTCTGAGCCACCGCGCCGCGCACGGTCGCCTCCACCACGTTGTCGAAGCCGAGGAAGCGGGCGACGAACTCCGACGCCGGCCGCTGCCAGACCTCCAGCGGCGTGCCGGTCTGCTCGATGCGCCCCGCCCGCATCACCACCACCCGGTCGGCCAGGGCGAACGCCTCCCCTTGGTCGTGGGTGACGGCCAGCACCGTCGTCCCCAACCGGCGGAACAGCTCCCGCAACTCGACGACCAGCCGCTCCCGCAGGCTCCGGTCGAGCTGTCCCAGGGGCTCGTCGAGCATCAGCAGCCTCGGCTCGGGCGCGAGCGCACGGGCCAGGGCGACCCTCTGCTGCTCCCCGCCCGACAGCGCGGTGACAGACCGTCGCTGGGCGCCCGGCAGACCCACCACGTCGAGCAGTTCGGCGACCGCGCGCTGCCGCTCGGACCGCGCGACCTTGCGCATCCGCAGCCCGAATTCGACGTTCCCGCCGACGTCCCGCTGCGGGAAGAGCTGGTGGTCCTGGAACATCAGGCCCACCCCGCGCCGGTGCGCCGGTACCCCGGACTGGTCGCGGCCCGCCAGCAGCACCCGCCCGGAATCCGCCTGCTGCAGGCCGGCGACGACCCTCAGCAGGGTGGACTTGCCGCTGCCGCTGGGCCCCAGCACACACACCGTCTCGTGCTCGGCGACCTCCAGGTCCACGGCGTCCAGCGCTGTACGCTCCCCGAAGCGCACGGACACCGCGTCCAGCCGAAGCAGGGTCATCGGGAGAACACTCCCCCGAAGGCGTCGGTGCGGACCCGCTCCAGCGCCAGCAGCGCCCCGGCGCAGAGCAGCATGAGAACGGTGCTCAACGCCATCGCCTGCCCGTAGTTGAGCTCTCCCGCGCGCCCCAGGAACCGCGCGACGGCCACCGGCAGCGTCGGGTTGTCCGGCCGCGCGATGAACACCGTCGCGCCGAACTCGCCGATCGAGACGGCGAACGCGAAGCCCGCCGCCACCAGCAGCGCGCGCCGTACCAGCGGCAGGTCCACCTCGCGCCAGGCCCGTAGTGGCGAGGCACCGAGCACCGCCGCCGCCTCGCGCAGCCGCTCGTCCACCGCGCGCAGCACCGGCAACATGGTCCGTACGACGAACGGCACACCGACCAGTGCCTGAGCCAGGGGCACCAGGAACCAGGACGAGCGAAGATCCAGCGGCGGCTCGTCCAGGGTGATCAGGAAGCCGAAGCCGACGGTCACGGCGGAGACGCCGAGCGGCAGCATGAGCAGGGCGTCGAAGCCCCGGAGGACCCGGCCCGCCCGGCGGGTCAGCGCGGCGGCCGCGAGTCCGCCCACCACGAGGGCGATCGCCGTCGCCACCACGGCGTACCGGAGCGAGTTCCAGACGGCCTCCAGCGGAGCCACGACGAAGGTCCCGCCGCTGTCGGCCGCTGACTGCAGCGCACGGTAGAAGGCGAACCCGTATCCGTCGGGGCCGGCGAGGGAACGCTCCACCAGGACGCCCAGGGGCAGGAGAATCAGCAGCGCGACGACGGCCAGCGCACTCCACAGCAGCGCCCACTGGGCCGGACCCTGGGGGCGCCGCGCCGTCCGCGAGGCATCGACCAGCTTCAGCGCCGTCTCACGGCGGCGTACGGTCCAGGCGTGCAGCGCCAGGATCGCGAGGACCGCGGTGAACTGCACCAGCGTGAGAACGGCGGCGGTCGGCAGATCCAGCAACTGGGCGGTCTGCCGGTAGATCTCGACCTCCAGCGTGGCAAAGCGCGGCCCGCCGAGGATCTGGACGACACCGAAGGACGTGAAGGTGAAGAGGAAGACCATCAGCGCGGCCGCGGCCACGGAAGGCGCGAGCGCGGTCAGCGTCACCCGCCGCCAGGCCTGGAGACGGCTCGCACCGAGCACCCGCGCCGCCTCCTCCTGGCCCGGATCGAGCTGGGCCCACAGCCCCCCGACCGTACGGACCACGACCGCGTAGTTGAAGAAGACGTGCGCGAGCAGGATCGCCCATACCGTGGTGTCCAGCCGGACGCCCAGCAGCTCGTCCAGCATGCCGCCGCGGCCCAGCAACGCCAGGAAGGCGGAGCCGACGACGACGGTGGGCAGCACGAACGGCACGACCACAACGGCCCGCAGCAGCTCCTTGCCGGGGAAGTCGAACCGGGCGAAGACGTAACACCCGGGCAGCGCGATCAAGAGGGTGAAGCCGGTCGAGGCGGCCGCCTGCCACAGCGTGAACCACAGCACGTGCAGCACCTCCGGGTCGGACAGCACCTCGCCGACCCGGCCCAGCTGCCAGTGACCGCCCGCCCGGAGGCCCCGGCCGACGATGGCCGAGACCGGATAGGCGAAGAGGACGGCGAAGAACGCGATGGGCACGGCCATCAAGCCGACGCGCACCGCGACCTTCGAGCCCGGGCGGCGTGCACCGGGCCGCCCGGACGTCTGGGCGGGCCCTACTTCAGGACCAGCGAGGACCACTGCTCAACCCACTGGTCACGGTTCTCGGCGATCTTCTCCGGCGCCAGGGCGGCCGGGGCGTCGATCTTCTCGCCGTAGCGGGTGAACACGTCGGGCACCTTCGCGTCCTGCCGGACGGGGTTGACGAGCATCTGCAGCGGCACGTCCTCCTGGAAGGTCCTGCTCAGCAGGAAGTCGAGCAGCGCCTTGCCGCCCCGCTCGTTCTCGGCTCCGTCCAGCAGCCCGGCGAACTCGACCTGCCGGAAGCAGGTGCCGGTCGCGACGCCGGTGGGGGCCTGTTCGGGCAGCGACTTCATCTCGAGCACCCCGGCGGGCGGGCTCGACGCATAGGAGACCACCAGCGGCTTGTCGCCCTTGCCTGCGCCGGAGAAGCGGTCGAAGTACGCCTGCTCCCAGCCGTCCACGACCTCCACACCGTTGGCCTTCAGCTTCTTCCAGTAGTCCAGCCAGCGGTCGTCCCCGTACTCGGCCGCCGTGCCGAGCAGGAAGCCGAGGCCCGGCGAGGAGGTGGCCGCGTTCTGGGTGACGAGGAGATTCCGGTACGCGGGCTTGATCAGGTCGGCGAAGGTCTGCGGCGGCGCGAGCTTC
The DNA here is from genome assembly GCF_052245555.1 of Streptomyces sp. KR80. NCBI lineage: Bacteria > Bacillati > Actinomycetota > Actinomycetes > Kitasatosporales > Streptomycetaceae > Streptomyces > Streptomyces sp. KR80. The sequence goes on along the minus strand of NZ_JBQQCD010000004.1, from coordinate 348,315 downwards.
TTGTCGGTGAAGTACTTCCGGTCGTAGTTGACGCAGATGTCGCCGAAGTCGACCGGGGTGACCCGGTGTTCGTCCTCGTCGAGCCGGAGCGCGGCCGGAACCCGGTCGAGGCCCTTCGCCTCGTACGGGGTGAACAGGTCCTTGTCCAGCGCGCGCGAGAGCAGCGTGTTGTCCACGCCGAAGAAGACATCGCCGCGCGGATTGCCCTTCGACAGAATCTCCTGGTTGAGAGCGGCTCCGGCGTCTCCGCCGCGCAGCACCTCGACCGTGTAGCCGGTCTGCTCGGTGAACTCCTTCAGGACCGCCTTCGAGGCCTTGAAGGAGTCATGGCTGACGAGCGTGACGGTCTTGGTCTTCGCGCCGCTCTCCTCGGAGTCCCCTGCTCCGCCGCCGCAGGCGACGAGGGTCGAGGCGCCGAGTACGCCGACGAGCGCGGTGACGACGGCATGCCGAAGGTCGATGTTCATGAGTGAGCTGACTCCCTACGCCGGTATGACCCGGATCAGGTCCAAAGGGTCTGCGGCCGTGCCGCACTCTCAGCGCTCTGCGCGCTCCCCTGTCGGATGGTTCATTTGTGCGAAAGCACAGTATCAGCGCTCGGTGGCGGCGAGCTGCCCGCAGGCTCCGTCGATCTCCTGGCCCCGGGTGTCCCGTACGGTGACGGGCACGCCATGGGCCTCCAACGCGGCCACGAACGCCTTCTCGTCCTCAGGGCGCGATGCCGTCCACTTCGACCCGGGGGTGGGGTTGAGCGGGATGAGATTGACGTGCACCCGGTGTCCCTTGAGGAGCCGGCCGAGCAGATCGGCTCGCCATGCCTGGTCGTTGATGTCCTTGATCAGCGCGTACTCGATGGAGATTCGGCGGCCGGACTTCTCCGCGTACTCCCACGCCGCGTCCAGCACCTCCCGGACCTTCCATCGCGTGTTGACGGGGACGAGCGTGTTGCGCAGTTCGTCGTCCGGGGCGTGGAGGGAGACCGCGAGACGGCACTTGAAGCCCTCGTCGGCGAACCGCCGCATCGCCGGCACCAGACCGACGGTCGAGACGGTGATACCTCGCTGGGAGATACCCAGGCCATCCGGCTCGGTGTCGGTGAGCCTGCGGATGGCGGCGGCGACCCGGTTGTAGTTGGCGAGCGGCTCGCCCATGCCCATGAAGACGATGTTGGACAGCCGCGTCCGCCCACCCGAAACGTCGGTGCCGTCTGAGGACGCCGCGGTCCCCGGGCCCCCGAAGACCCCGTCGCGCAAGTCCCGCATGGCGGCGACGATCTGGTGCACGATCTCGGCCGTCGACAGATTGCGGTCGAGGCCCGCCTGTCCGGTGGCGCAGAACGGACAGTTCATGCCACAGCCCGCCTGCGAGGAGATGCACATGGTGACCCGGTCCGGGTAGCGCATCAGCACGGACTCGACGAGCGTGCCGTCGAAGAGCCGCCACAGGGTCTTGCGGGTGCTGTCGTTGTCACACGAGACGTGCCGCACCACGGACATCAGGTCGGGCAGCAGCCCGGCCGCGAGCTTCTCGCGCGCCGCCGCGGGGATGTCGGTCCACGACGCGGGGTCGTCTGCGTACCGGGCGAAGTAGTGCCGTGACACCTGATTGGCGCGGAAGGGCTTCTCGCCGAGTGCGGCGACGGCCTCACGGCGCTCAGCGGGCGTGAGGTCGGCAAGGTGCCGCGGCGGCTTCTTGGCTCCGCGCGGCGCGACAAACGTCAGTTCTCCAGGTGCAGGCATAACTTCACCAGTGTCGCAGATCGACTAGCACGCCCCAGGCCAGAACGGTGGGACGACTGTCACCCCCGGTGGTCCTCTGTCACCGTTGGCCAACCTCGCACGGCCCAGAGACGGCCCAGCACTCGTCCGCGGCAGTGGCACTACTCGTAGACAGTCGCTGCGCTCAGGGCTCGGGCGAAGAACGCCCAGTCCCCGTTGACGGGAAGGTCCTGGCCCACGTTCTGGTACCAGCCGGCCGCATCGTCGACCCATGCCGCGAGGCCCTCCAGGAAGCTGCCGAGGTCAGCGTTTTCCCATGAGCCGTCGTGATCGACGTAGCTGCGGTGCAGAGACCGCACAAACGACGCAAGCGCTTCTCGGCTATCCACTTGCTCAGGAGACGGCTTCATGACGGGGACCCTACTGGCCTCGCGATTGTAAGCCTCGGGATCATCGGGGGCCCGTCTCCGCTGGTCACTACACCTGTTGCTGTTCACGGCCGCGGATCGGTCACTCCGACCGCCTTGCGCCGCCATTGACCGTGATTGACCGACCCATCTGGCACACGTCTGGCACGAGCGGCCACCGAGGCGCCTCGCCTAAGCCGAGGGTTCCGCGTGGCAGATGCCGACACCACTGGGTGGTTGAACGAACCATGGCCTCGCTCGGAGGCTTCCCGCCGCTTCGGACGGCTCAACCGGGTCGAAGCGCAGTTCACCGCCCTGCATTGCTTCGGCCCTCTACGGCAATGACCGCGCAGCCCACCGTCCGGCTGAGAGGCGCCGATACCGATCGCGGTAGACCGCGGGCGTCCGTCCGGTCACAGGTGGCGGCCGGTGCCGAACGGCGCGAGCATGGAAATGACGCGAGCACGGAAATGATCTGCCGACCGACGCACGGAGGCTGGTCATGCCGAACGGTCTGTCGGCACCGGTGATGATGGACACCATCGAGCGGTACTTCGTACTTCTGCAGAGCCACGCGCCCGCCGAGGTGATGCTGGACGAGGTCCTGACCGCTGATTTCCGAACCGGGTTCGTGGACGGCTATGTATGGCAGGGCAGCGACGGGCTGCGCGAGTTCCTCCAGACCCGTTCGGAGTTCTTCGACGAGGCCCATGAGATCCGGCAGATCTCCGACCCGGACCCGCTGCCCGGCAGCCGGTGGGGCGCCAGGACCCGGCTCTGGTTCTTTCTGCGGCGCAGGCAGCCTGGGGCGGCGGTGAGCGAGCAATTCACTGGACTCGCCTTCCACCGCTGGGAGTTCCAGCCCGGGGAGCAACCCTCCGGCTGGCGGGTCGCCGCCCAGATGGTCGAAGGGTTCGCCCAGCTGAACAGCAATGCGAAGACACTGTTCGCTCGGCCGGACAGGGGGCTCAGTACGTAGTCGCTCCCCGCCGTTACATCATCAGGCGGAACAAGCATGCCGCCGACCGCACCACCACCATGATCGCCGGGACAGGACCAGGGCCCCGCCCAGGAGAACGGCAGGCGCCTGGGAAACTTCTCCCGTGATCCATTCCAGCGCCACCGCTCCCAAGAAGAAACGCCTGCGCCGCTTGAGTCCTCTCGGCAAGGCCCTCATCGCATCGGGTCTCGGCTTCCTCGCGGGCGCGATCGCCGTCGCCGCATACTACGTGTACTTCTGGGACACGCTGTCCCACTAGTGCCCGTAGCAGGCAACGTTTGCCCCTGTAACCGCCTCGGATGTCAGCTTGTGCTGAGTGGTGCAGTTTGCTCGGCGTCGAGCTGGTGGTCCGCCCAGATGTAGCTTTCGGGAAGCAGGTCGGTGATGGAGACGGTTCGGAGAGTCTCGCTTGCGCCGACGATGACCTTGAGGGCTGGGAAGTAGTCGAGGAGAACCTGGCGGCAGCGGCCGCATGGGGGTACCACACCACGGTCGCGGTCGCCCACGGCGACGATGGTGTCCAGGTCGTAGGCACCTTGTGCGGCCGCAGCGCCGATGACGACCAGCTCCGCGCAAGGGCCTCCGGTGAAGTGGTAGGCGTTCACCGCGGTGACGATCCGGCCGTCACGGGCGCGGGCCGCAGCCGCCATGGTGTGGTTGTCGCCCCGGCAGCGAGTGGCCGCGACATGCGCCGCGGCCTGGATCAGTTCATGGTCGACGCGGTTAGTCTGTGTGGTCATCTTCTCTGCCTTCATGCAATGTCAGGCGACATTGGCCCTGGTGATGATGGTGCGCAGACGAGCATCGGCGGTGTGCTTGTTTCGCCAGATGATGTAGCGGCGGATCATGCCTTGCTCTTTGTGGCTGGGATGGTCGGTGCCGTCGAGGGTGAAGTAGCGCAGGGCGGTGAACTGGGCTTCGATGCGGTTCAGCCACGATGAGTTGGTTGGGGTGTAGGTGAACTGCGAAACGGTGGCTGCTTACGGCCCGTGGACGGCCCAGACACGACGCAATGGCTCTTCCTAGCGAGAAACTCGCTGGTGAGAGGGCGGAACGCCCTAAGCGGCGGGTGAGTTCTCCAGGTGCAGGCACAACTGCACCAGTGCCGCAGACGTACGTACGGCCCCTCGCCATGGGAGGCGTGAGGCCGTAAGTACCGGAACCACCGCTTGAGTAACCCCAACGGCGAGCAACCAGGTGCGCGAGAGCGGCGCCGGTTTAGGCGCAAATGGCTGCGTTAGCCGCCGACGAAGATCACCAGCAGTAGCCAGGCCACAGGGGCGGTCGGCAGCAGCGAGTCCAGCCGGTCCATGATCCCGCCGTGGCCCGGCAGCAGGTTGCCCATGTCCTTGATCCCGAGGTCCCGCTTGATCATGGACTCCCCGAGGTCGCCCAGGGTCGCGCTAGCGGCCACGGCGAGGCCGAGCAGCAGCCCGTGCCACCAGCTGCCGCCGTCGATCAGGAGCTCCATGCACAGCGCCCCGGCGGCCATCGCGAAGGCCACCGCACCGAGCAGTCCCTCCCGGGTCTTGCCCGGGCTGATCCGCGGCGCCAGCTTGTGCTTGCCGAAGCGCCAGCCCACCGCGTACGCCCCGGTGTCACTGACGACCGTGAGCACCAGGAACGTGAGGACCCGCCAGGCGCCGTCCTCGGCAGCCAGCATCAGCGCCACGAACGTGGCCAGGAACGGCACGTAGAAGGCTGCGAAGACCCCGGCAGTGACGTCCCGGAGATAGTCCTGCGGCGGCTCGGCCATCCGCCAGACCAGCGTCGCGAGCGCGGTGAGGGCCATGGCGACCCACGCGCCCTCGGCGCCCCGCGCGTACCCGGTGACGACCATGGCGACGCCGCCGACCGCGAGCGGCACCAGGGGGATCCTGATGTGCTTCTTCTCCGAGAGCCGCGAGGACAGCTCCCAGAGGCCCACGACCACGGCGGCAGCGATCACCGCGACGAAGACGGCCTTCACGATGAAGAGTGAAGCGATGATCACCGCGCCCAGCGCTAGGCCGACTCCTATCGCGGCCCGGAGGTCGCGCCCAGCGCGCTTCCGCTGACGCTTCTGCGCCGAGGGGCCACTGCGCCGAGCAGCCGCCCGGTCACGGTCGTCCTGGTCTCCGCCGGAATCGGGCACGATGGGCATGGGCCGAGTCTGCGCCGCCTCGGACGGACCATGCGCGGGACCCGCCGAGGCAGGCCCCTGGTCGGGCGCTCCCCAGAAGCCGGTGGCCGACGGGGTTCGCCCCCTGCCCTCAGGGGGGACCCCACCGGCCGCGGACGTGGGGCGGCCCCCCCAGGATGCGTCGTTCATCAGACCTCGAGCAGCTCGGCTTCCTTGTGCTTGAGCAGCTCGTCCACCTGCGTGACGTACTTCGCGGTGGTTTCGTCGAGCTCCCTCTCGGCGCGGCGGCCCTCGTCCTCGCCGACCTCACCGTCCTTGATGAGCTTGTCGATGCTCTCCTTGGCCTTGCGGCGGACGCTGCGGATCGAGATCTTCGCGTCCTCGCCCTTGCCCTTGGCGACCTTGATGTACTCGCGACGGCGCTCCTCGGTGAGCTCGGGGAACACCACCCGGATGAGGTTGCCGTCATTGGTCGGGTTGACTCCCAGGTCGGAGTCGCGGATCGCCTGCTCGATGTTGCGCAGCGCACTCTTGTCGAAGGGGGTCACCACCGCCATGCGCGGCTCGGGCACCGAGAACGACGCCAGCTGGTTGATCGGCGTCAGCGCACCGTAGTAGTCCGCCACGATCTTGTTGAACATCGCCGGGTGAGCCCGCCCCGTGCGGATCGCGGCGAAGTCCTCCTTGGCGACCACGACGGCCTTCTCCATCTTCTCCTCGGCCTCGAGGAGGATCTCTTCGATCACCACTTGCTCCTGGTCTCGTGAGTGAGCACAGCCTCGCCCCTGCGCGCGTCTTTCCTGCACGGTGTCCGACCGGCAGGTCGTTGTCCATCCCCGTGCCGGGCTGTTCGTGCGGCCCGGAGTTGCCGGGTCGCCCCGGCGGTTCGCGGACCGTCCGTCAGGTCCGCGTCCCCTGATCGCTGACGAGCGTGCCGATCTTCTCACCCTTTACCGCACGCGCGATATTGCCCTCGGCCAGCAGCTCGAAGACCAGGATCGGGAGTTTGTTGTCCATGCACAGCGTGATGGCGGTGGCGTCGGCGACCTTCAGACCCCGGGCGATCACCTCGCCGTACTCCAGCGCGTCGAACTTCACCGCGTCGGGGTTCCGCTTGGGGTCGGAGTCGTAGACCCCGTCCACCCCGTTCTTACCCATGAGCAGCGCCTCGGCGTCGATCTCGAGGGCGCGCTGGGCGGCGGTGGTGTCGGTGGAGAAGTACGGCATGCCCATGCCCGCGCCGAAGATGACCACACGCCCCTTCTCCAGGTGCCGTACCGCCCGCAGCGGGATGTACGGCTCGGCGACCTGCCCCATGGTGATGGCGGTCTGGACGCGGGACTGAATGCCCTCCTTCTCCAGGAAGTCCTGGAGCGCGAGGCAGTTCATGACCGTACCGAGCATGCCCATGTAGTCCGAGCGGGCCCGGTCCATGCCCCGCTGCTGAAGTTCTGCTCCGCGGAAGAAGTTGCCGCCGCCGACGACGACGGCGATCTCCGCCCCGTCCCGGACGACCGCGGCGATCTCACGGGCCATCTTCTGCACGACGTCGGGGTCGACGCCGAGTGCCCCGCCGCCCGCGAATGCCTCACCGGACAGCTTCAGCAGGAAGCGTCCGCGTTTGCTGCCGTGGTAGCTGTTGTCGGCCTTGTCGGCGCCCTGATTCATGGAGGTCTCCTCGTCACATCTGCGGTCGCCCGGCTTGTTAAGCGGCCGACTGCACCCGACCCTAGCGGGTCGGGCGTATTCCGTCGCTGAACGCCGGCGGTGCGGGCTCAGGCGCCGACGCGGATGCGCGCGAAGTGCTTCACCGTCACGCCCGCCTCGTCCAGCACCTTCTGGACGGTCTTCTTGTTGTCCTTGGCGAACGGCTGGTCGACCAGCACGTTCTCCTTGAAGAAGCCGTTGACCCGACCCTCGACGATTTTCGGCAGGGCAGCCTCGGGCTTGCCCTCCTCGCGAGCGGTGGCCTCGGCGACGCGGCGCTCGCTCTCGACCGTGTCGGCCGGGATGTCCTCGCGGGTGAGGAACTTCGGCGAGAACGCGGCGACGTGCTGCGCGATGTCCTTGGCGACCTCGGCATTCTCCTGGTCAAGCTCGACCAGGACGCCGACCTGCGGGGGCAGGTCCGGGCTGGTGCGATGCAGGTACGAGGCGACGAAGCCGCCGGAGAACTGCGCGAAGCGGTCGAGGACGATCTTCTCGCCGAGGGTCGCATTGGCCTCGTCCACGAAAGCCTGGACGGTCTTGCCGGTCTCGATCTCGGAGGCGAGCAGGCTCTGCAGGTCGGCCGGGGAGGTCTTGGCGACGTGGGCGGCGATGGCGTCGGCGACGGCGACGAACTTGTCGCCCTTGGCGACGAAGTCGGTCTCGCACTTCAGCTCGACGAGCACGCCGGACTTCTTGTCGTCGGCGATCAGGGCGACGACGGCGCCGTTCTCGGCGCTGCGGCCCTCGCGCTTGGCGACGCCCTTCTGGCCCTTGACTCGGAGGATCTCGACGGCCTTGTCGACATTGCCCTCGGCCTCGTCCAGCGCCTTCTTGCAGTCCATCATGCCGGCGCCGGTGAGCTCACGGAGCTTCTTGACGTCAGCGGCGGTGAAGTTCGCCATGGTCTGTCAGTCTCTTCTCGGAAAGTCGATTGGATCTACGGGTGGACGGCGGGGGCAGTCCGGCCCCCGCCGTCATCAGCCGTGACGGAGGTCGTCAGGCCTGCTCGGCGTCCGCGGCCGGGGCCTCGGCGGCCGGGGCCGGCGCCTCCGCGGCCGGGGCTTCCGCGGCCGGGGCTTCCGCGGCCGGCTCGGCGGGCTTCTCCGGGGCAGCCGGCTCCTCTGTCTTCTTGTCGCCCTCGAGCAGGTCGCGCTCCCACTCGGCGAGCGGCTCGCCGGCGGCCTTCTCACCCTTGCCCTCGGCGGCGCCGGAGCGGGCGATGAGGCCCTCGGCGACGGCGTCGGCGATCACGCGGGTGAGCAGGGTGACGGAGCGGATCGCGTCGTCGTTGCCCGGGATCTTGTAGTCGACCTCGTCGGGGTCGCAGTTGGTGTCGAGGATCGCGACCACCGGGATGTTGAGCTTGCGCGCCTCACCGACGGCGATGTGCTCCTTCTTGGTGTCCACGATCCAGACGGCGCTGGGCACCTTCTGCATCTCGCGGATACCGCCGAGGGTCTTCTCCAGCTTGGTCTTCTCGCGGGAGAGGACCAGGAGCTCCTTCTTGGTGAGGCCGGAGGCGGCCACGTCCTCGAAGTCGATCGCCTCGAGCTCCTTCAGGCGCTGCAGACGCTTGTAGACGGTCGAGAAGTTGGTCAGCATGCCGCCCAGCCAGCGCTGGTTGACGTACGGCATCCCGACCCGGGTCGCCTGCTCGGCGATGGCCTCCTGGGCCTGCTTCTTGGTGCCGACGAACATGATGGAGCCGCCGTGCGCGACGGTCTCCTTGACGAACTCGTAGGCGCGGTCGATGTAGGACAGCGACTGGAGCAGGTCGATGATGTAGATGCCATTGCGCTCGGTGAAGATGAAGCGCTTCATCTTCGGGTTCCAGCGGCGGGTCTGGTGCCCGAAGTGGACGCCGCTCTCCAGCAGCTCCCGCATCGTGACGACGGCCATGGCCGTACTCCTTGAGGTACTCGGTTCCACGTCGGCCGGGCGGCCGCCGTGCCTGACACCCCAGCGCGTCTGCCACGGGCGGGCGCCTGGTGAGAGGACCTGTCCGAGGACCGAGGGACGCGGCCGCCGTACTGCCCTGAGGGGCGTGCTGCACCGGCGGCGGGGCGTGCGAAGTCGACCCGGTGACCCGGGTCGCCACCAGAATTGTACGGGACCGCCGAACCGCGGAGCGACATGTGGCGGCCTCCCGCCGGGCGTACCGGGAACCTGCAGGCGCCGCGGAAACAAGCCGGTCGCCGCTCGCCCGCACGGGTGGCCGAGTTGTCCACAACCGGCGAGTACTCCACCGATGATGTCCATGATCCCTGCGGATCGGCACAGCGCGGGAACGTCGGCTCATGCGTGTGCTTCTTCTACCGCTTCCTCCAGCGGCCTGCCTGGCGATCGTGCTGCTCATCGGCGGACCGGCCCATGGTTCGACGCCACCTGGTTCGGAGTCACCGCGCGTGTCCGCGGCGGAGCGACAGGCGAGTATTCCGACGCCAGGCCTTGGCCAGGGGCTGCTGTCCGTGGGTGCCTCGCCGGCCGCGGCGAGCCCCGATTCCGGTGCGGCTGCGGACCCTGGGGGCGGGGCGGGTGCGGACACTGGGGACGGGGCGGGTGGCGCCCGGCCCGGGTCAGAGCGGGGTGACCCATCGAGCCGGGGACGCTCATGGCCTGTGGGCGGGGTGGCGGGTGCGGCACGGCCCGTGGTCATGCGGGGGTGGGAACCCCCACCCGCGCCGTACGCAGCGGGGCACCGCGGCATCGATCTCGCCGCGCGACCGGGTGCGAGGGTACGGTCCGCCGCCGCGGGCCGGGTGTCCTTCGCGGAGAGCGTGGCCGGCCGCCCGGTCATGGCGATCGAGCTGGACGGCACGGGCTCTCCCCCGCTCCGGATCACTTACGAACCGGTGCGGCCGAGCGTCCGGAAAGGGGATCGCGTCGCGGCGGGCCAGCCCGTCGGGACGCTGGCGGCCGGCCCGTTCCACTGCCCGGACGGCTGTCTCCACTGGGGGCTACGGCGTGGTGACCGCTATCTTGATCCACTGTCCTTGCTGCCCGGGTGGATGCTGGGCGGCGGTCCGTCACGCCTGCTGCCGGTCTTCGGGGTGCCCGAGCCCGCGTCGCGGCCGACGGCTGCGGCGTACCCATCGGCCCCGGTGCGGCCGACGAGGACGGGCCCGGCAGGGGCGATCGCCGCTGATCCCGCGGCCGACGCCGCATGGGCGGCCGCGATAGCGGTGGCAGCGTGGTGGGCGCACGGTCGGCTGCGCGCCCGGCATCCGCACGGTGCCTGTGGACGGCCTAGCCGGGGCGAGGGGGCTCAGCCCCGTACGCCTCGGAGCGCCATCGCCACCGCTGCCTCGGTGATCAGTTCCGGATCCTCGGCCGCACCGAGCTCGATACGACGGACAGCGGCGTCCACCACTCCCTGCAGCAGCATCGCGGCCAGCCGCGGCTGTTCATGGCCGAGCGCGCCGAGGGCCTCGACGATCATGGCGATGAGGCCGCCATGAGCGGCGCGGATCTTCTCGCGTGCCCCGGCGTCCAGCTCGGCGCCCGAGATCGCGACGACCGCCCGGTGCCGCCGGTCGCCGACCAGTGACAGCTGCTGCCTCACATACGCCTCGACCTTCTCCTCCGGCGTGTCGGCCCGCTCCATGGCGGCCTCGACCTCCGCCGCCCAGACGGGGAAGTCGACGGCGCACAGCTCCTCGACGACGGCCGCCCGGGAGCGGAAGTACTCATATACGGAGGACCTCGCGAGCCCGGTGCGCTCGGCAAGCGCGGGGAAGGTCAGCGCCTCGGTGCCGCCTTCGGAAAGGAGGGAGCGGGCGGCGTCCAGCAGGGCGCCGCGCTGCATGGTCCGGTGTTCGGCCACGGAGGCCGCTCGAATCCTGGGCACGCCACCACTCTACGGACGCCGGGCGGTGCTCGGTATCCGAAGCGGTGCTCGGTGTCCGAACCGGGGGGAGGGACGATTCAGCGACCGACGTCGGCCAGCTTCGCCCGCAGCTGGAGCACGGACTTCGTGTGGATCTGGCTGACCCGACTCTCGGTGACCCCCAGGACCTGACCGATCTCCGCGAGGGTGAGCCCTTCGTAGTAGTAGAGGGTGACGACGGTCTTCTCCCGCTCGGGCAGGGTGTTGATGGCCCGCGCGAGCAGCCGCCGGAGCTCGCGGTCCTCGGCCACCTCCACGGGGTTGTCGGCGGCGGTGTCCTCCAGGGTGTCCATCAGGCTGAGCCGGTCGCCGCCTTCGCCGCCCACATGCAGCAGTTCCTCCAAGGCGACCACGTTGGCCAGCGACAACTGGCTGAACACATGGTGGAGTTCGTCGAGCCCGATGCCCATCTCGGCCGCCACTTCAGCCTCGGACGGAGTGCGGCGCAGGGCCGCTTCCAGGGTGGCGTAGGCACGCTCGACCGCCCGCGCCTTCTGCCTGACCGAGCGGGGAATCCAGTCGAGCGCACGGAGCTCATCGATCATCGCCCCACGGATCCGGGTGATCGCGTAGGTCTCGAATTTGATCGAGCGGTCGGGGTCGAACTTCTCAATAGCGTCGATCAGCCCGAAGACCCCGGAGGAGACGAAGTCCGCCTGCTCGACGTTGGGCGGCAGGCCCACACTGACCCGGCCGGCCACATATTTGACCAACGGCGAGTAGTGCAGGATGAGCTGTTCCCTCAGCCGGCCGTCGGACGTGGCCTTGTAGGACCGCCACAGTTCGTCGAGCGACGAGGGGGCGGCCGGGCGCACGCTGCCGCAGGCGGCGGGTGGCACTGCCGCGCGGTCAGACCCGGAGGTGTGCTGGGGCATTCGTCGCCTTGAGCCGTTCTGCCGTCACCAGGGTGAGGACGTCGTCTGTCGTGGTCGCAACGCTTGTGAGCGTAGCGTGACTGGAGCGTCGCAGTGCGCGAAGACTGCAGGTTCGCGCTTGGCAGATACGTTCCGCGGGGCGCACCCCAGGGTTACGGACAGGCGGCCGCGTGTCGGCCGGGAGCAGAACACAAAGTCGGCTGTTGCGGTCATCGGCCCAACCCTGTCACCCGGTCGCGACAGGTCAAGGACCGCCTCGCCGCGGGCTTCCGGAGGCCCGCTGACGCCGGACCAACTGCCACCGTTCGCCGTGCCGTTCGACGAACCCCAGTGACTGCAGTTCGTACAGTCTTGCCAATGCGTCGTCATATCCCGCGCCTGCGCCGCGGGCGATGCGTCGCACATCGGCGGAGGCGCGCGCCGGCATGGCTTCCAGTACTCGCGCCGCGCACGGATCCAGCAAGTCCCGGGGGACGACGGGTCCACAGCGCTCCGGGGCCAGTTCACCGATCCTTCCGACCAGTTCAATCACCTCTGCGGCGTCGGTGACGAGCACGGCCTCTTCGCGCAGCAGCTCATGGACGCCGGCCGAAAGTCCGGACGTCACCGGGCCCGGCACGCCCATGATGGCCCTGCCCAGCCGTTGCGCATGCCGCGCCGTCACCAGAGAGCCGCTGCGGTACTGCGCCTCCACCACCACCGTCCCCCGGGTCAGAGCGGCGATGACGCGGTTGCGCAGTACGAACCGGCTGCGCGTCGGATGGGCTCCGGGCGGCAACTCCGCAATCACCACGCCCCGTTCCGCGATCTGTGCGATCAAGTCGGCGTGTCCGCGTGGATAGGGCACGTCCACGCCGCAGGCGAGGACAGCGACGGTCGCGCCGTCGGCGGCAAGGGCCCCCCGATGGGCGGCGCCGTCCACACCGTAGGCAGCACCGGAGATCAGCACCCAGCCCCGTTCGGCTAGCCCGGCGCCCAGCGAAGCGGCGACATGGGCGCCATAGTCCGTGCAGGCCCGCGCGCCGACGACCGCCACCGACCGCAGCGCCCACATCCGCAGAGACGGCCGTCCCCGCACCCACAGCCCGATCGGGCGAGCATCGCCCAGATCGTCGAGCTGCTGGGGCCACTCCCCGTCCCCAGGACATACGAACCGCCCGCCCACGGCCTCCATGGCGGCCAGGTCCGCCGCGGGGTCGAGCCGCGCGGCCCGGAGGCGGTATCCGGCCATCCGTTCCGCGCTCGCCCTCGATGGTGGCTCCCCCGGCCCGGAGAGGAGCCGCACGAGGTCGACCGGCCCGACGTCCCGAAGCCACCCGCCGACCAGCTCGTCCCCCGGCTCCACGATCCTGCTCAGTGCCACCCGCGCCAGCCGTTGCTGCTCGTCCACGGCCCCAAGCGCGGTCCGGCATTCGACCGCGCCGCCGCTCATCGCGGGCCGCCCGCCGGAACCGCCCCGCGGCTGACACCGGTGCGCAGCTGCAGCGCGAGCGCCACATCCCATGCCTCCGGCCGGTCACGGCCGGCCAGCTCGGCGACGGTCCACGCGACACGCAGCACTCGGTCCAGGCCGCGGGCCGTGAGCAGGCCTCGCTCCATGTCGCGCTCGGCCTCCCAGAGGGCTCCCGGCGCCGGCCGCCAGCGCGTGCGCAGTTCATGCCCCGGCACCTCGCTGTTGATCCGCCACGGCGTGTCCGCCAGCCGGGCGGCGGCCCGCTCACGCGCCGTCCGCACGCGGTCGGCCACCACCGCACTGGATTCACCACCCGTGCCGACCAGCTCCGCCCGCCCGACGGCCTCAACCTGGACCCGCAGATCCACCCGGTCCATCAAGGGCCCCGACAGCCGTGACTGGTAACGGCGGATCACGGACGGCGGGCACTCGCACCCGGCCCCCTGGACGGAGTGCCGGCCGCATGGGCACGGGTTCGCGGCCATCACCAGCAGAAAGCGGGCGGGCAGCCGCACCACTCCGGCGCTCCGTGCGACGACCACATAGCCCGACTCCAGTGGCTGCCGCAGAGCGTCGAGGATCCGTCCGCTGAACTCTGGGGCCTCGTCCAGGAAGAGCACCCCGCGGTGCGCCAGCGAGACGGCACCGGGCCTGGGCAGCCCTTTCCCGCCCCCGACCAGGGACGGCATGGTCGCGGAGTGGTGCGGGGCACAGTACGGCACCGTTTCCACCAGGGGCCTGCCCGGAGGGAGGAGTACGGCCACCGAGTGCACCGCTGTGACTTCCAGGGCCTCTTCGCGGGTCAGCGGCGGCAGAATGCCGGGCAGCCGTTCCGCCAGCATCGTCTTTCCGGCGCCTGGCGGCCCCTTCAGGAACAGGTGGTGGCCCCCGGCCGCCGCGACTTCCAACGCCGTTCGGGCGGCCTGCTGTCCGGCGACATCCGCGAGGTCGGGCAGCGGTCCACGGTCGCCGGCGCCCGGCATCAGGCCGGTGCCCGTTTCCGCACCCGGCACGGTCAGCCCGGCCAGCATCGGGTCCGGTCTGCCGTCCTCGACACACTGGTCCTCCTCCGGCACGGTCTCGTCCGCGAGGATGGCGATCAGCTGCCGGAGGCTGCGAATACCGAGCACCGAGACGCCGGGGACGAGTGACGCCTCTGGGGCCGTCCGTTCCGGAACGACGACCTGCTTGTAGCCGGCGTCCGCCGCGGCGAGGACGGCGGGCAGCACGCCTCGCACCGGCCGCACGCGCCCGTCGAGACCGAGCTCGCCGATCATCATCAGATCGGCGATCTGCCGCGGATCGATGCGCTCCGCGGCTCCCAGGACGGCGCATGCCACCGCAAGGTCGAAGCCGCTTCCTCCCTTGGGCACCGACGCCGGGCTGAGCCCGACCGTGAGCTTCTTCTGCGGCCATTCGGCGCCGGAGTTGACCACCGCGGCGCGGACCCGGTCCCGGCTCTCGACCAGGCTCTTGTCCGGCAGACCGACCAGGGTGAAGGCGGCGACTCCGGGTTCGAGGTCCGCCTGGACCTCGACGACCACGCCCTCGACGCCGACCAGCGCGACCGAACACGTACGGGCGAATCCCACTACGCCACCCCCCGCACGTGCTCCACGACCGGGGCACCCCGACGGGGCAGCAGGACTCCGACCAGATCGATCCGCACGCCTCCGGTGGGCGGCGTGCCGTGCTGCTCGAGCCATCGGTCCGCCAGCCAGCAGGCGGCCAGCCGTCGCAGCCGCTCGGCCTTGCGTCCGGTGACGGCCGCCATCGGATGTTCGTACGCGCCGACTCTGCGTGCTTTGACCTCGCATACGACCAGCGCGTCGCCGTCCGCGGCGACGATGTCGATCTCACCCGTCCGACAGCGCCAGTTGCGCTCCAGGACCGTCATCCCCGCTTCGGCCAGCCTCCTGGCCGCCAGGTCCTCCCCATAGCGGCCGAGCGCTCCTCGCGCGTTCATCAGCACCACCTCCGTCACCGACTGTGACGGAGGTGGCGGCAATCAGGGGATCATGGCCCGGAACGGTGGACTACTCGCCGGTTGTGAAAAACTCGGCCACCCG
The DNA here is from genome assembly GCF_052245555.1 of Streptomyces sp. KR80. Classification (NCBI taxonomy): domain Bacteria; kingdom Bacillati; phylum Actinomycetota; class Actinomycetes; order Kitasatosporales; family Streptomycetaceae; genus Streptomyces; species Streptomyces sp. KR80. The sequence goes on along the minus strand of NZ_JBQQCD010000004.1, from coordinate 333,075 downwards.
TTCTGGTTACTCATTGAATCCGGATTCGCCCGAGGGCAGATCGAGATCGCTCTTGTTGAGCTCCTCGATGTTCACGTCCTTGAACGTCAGGACACGCACCTGCTTGACGAAGCGCGCCGGGCGGTACATGTCCCACACCCATGCGTCGGCCATCGACACCTCGAAGAACACCTCGCCCTGTACCGAGTGCACCTGCATCTCGTAGTCGTTGGTGAGATAGAAGCGCCGCTCGGTCTCGATCACGTATTTGAACAGCCCGACGACATCGCGGTACTCCCGGTAGAGCTTCAGCTCCATCTCGGTCTCGTACTTTTCGAGGTCCTCGGCGCTCATGGCGTCTTCCCCTTCAGCCGTGCGTCCCCCCATTGTGCGTCAGACCGAGCCCTAGACGATTTCAGAGGCCAGGATCACGGGCGTCTCCGGGGGACCCTCGTCGAGCAGCGTGCGCAGCAGTTCGGCGAGCCTGATCGGATACACCGTCTCATGCGCCACGGACAGTTCCTCGCACGTCCACCACCGCAGCCCCGTGACGCTGCGCCGCTCCAGCTCCGTATGGCCGCCCGTGTCGGTCCGGGTCTGGGTCGTACGGCCGAGGAAGTACCACTCGTCCTGGTCCCAGCGCCGCCCGTCGAACGGGAACGAGCAGCTGCGTCGCCACAGCACGGGCCCCAATCGCACGTCCGTTATCCCGGTCTCCTCCGCGAGCTCCCGTCGAGCCGCCTGTTCCCGGGTCTCCCCCTCCTCGACCCCGCCGCCGGGCGTGAACCACCACGTGGACTCGGGGTCGGCCGGCTCGAAGCCGTGCAGCAGCAGGATGCGGTCCTCGGGATCCAGCAGGACGACGCGTGCCACCCGGCGCTCCGGGCTCCCCGGCCGTCGCTCGCCCACAGGCCCGGGGCCTCGCCCAAGCCCCGGCCCCAGCAGCCCCGGTCCCCGTCCCGGCTCGTCAGCCCCGCCGGACACCGGTCCGCGCCTTCTCTCGCGCCGCCCGGCGCGCCAGCGGCCCATGAGCCGCCCCGCCGAGGATCAGCACCGCCCCCAGAACGATCGCCAAGAAGAGCAGCCGCAGCGGACCGGGCTCCGAGATCCCGCCGGGCAGCGCATCGAACGGCGTCGCCCGCTCCAGCATTCCGAACCCGTCCGGCGGCCACGCCGTGGCCTCCACACGGGCGCTGACGGCCCCCCGCGCGACAGCCCCCTCGTGGCCGTCCGTGAGGTGCACCCGCGAGTCCTGCGAGGTGCTTCGGTTGTCACCCAGCAGGAAGAGGCTGCCCTTGGGTACGGAGGCGTCGAAGCCGCTCGGCGAGGCGGGCCGGCCGCCCTGCAGATACGGTTCTTCGATGGGCTCGCCGTTCACCTGCAGCCGTCCCTGCCGGTCACAGCAGGAGACCTGGTCGCCGCCGACCGCGACAACCCGCTTCACCATCGGCAGGTCGCCCCACGAGGCGTCCGTGAAGACCACCACGTCCCCGCGGCGCACCTCGCCGCCGTCTATCCGCTGCGCCAACACCCGGTCTCCGGCGTCCACGGTCGGCGCCATCGAATCGGTCGGCACGGTGTAGGGCTGGTAGAGCACCGCTCCCCAGACGAAGCCGCCCAGGAAGAGCACACAGCCGACGGCCACGGCCAGCCCGGACAGCACATGCCCGAGACCACCGCGACCGCCGCTCCCGCGTCCTGCTGCGCTCATCCCAGCCCTCCGTGTCGAAGTCCGGGACCGAACCCTACCCGGCGGTACCGGACCGAGTCAGCCGCCGCCGTCGCCACAGCACCACCGGAACCGCTCCCGCGAAGCCCAGGGCCGTGGGCGCCACGGCACCCGCCGCCAGCCCCGGCTGTTCGAAGGTGCTCGGCACCGGTAGCCCCGCCCAGCGGTTGATCGGCCAGGCCACCACGATCGCCGGGCCGACGACGTCGTTCACGGACACCGTGCCCTTCCCGGGCAGATCCTGGTGGTAGCGCGAGTCCAACGAATTCTGACGGTGGTCGCCCATCACCCAGATCCGCCCCTCGGGCACCTTGACCGGCCCGAACGGCTTGTCCCCGCACGGCGTGTCCCCGGGGTAGAGATAGGGCTCGTCCAGCGCCTTGCCGTTGACCTTGACCGGCTGGGCGCCGCCCTTGCACGAGACCGTGTCCCCGCCGACCGCGATGACCCTCTTGATCAGGTCCTTCTCCTCGGCCGACGGCATGAGACCGATGAAGCTGAGCACCGTCTGGATCCCCTCGGCCACCGGCCCGGCATCGGACTGCGGCACCGACTCCAGCCAGCCGCCCGGATCGTGGAAGACCACGGTCTCGCCGCGCTCCGGCTGCGCACCGAACCACGGGGTGAGCTTGTCCACCAGCACCCGGTCGCCCCGCTGCAGCGTGTCCTGCATCGAGTCCGAGGGGATCGAGAATGCCTGGACCAGAAACGTCTTGATGAGGAGGGCCAACAGCAGGGCGATGCCGATGAGGATCGGCAGCTCCCGCCAGAAGGAGCGCTGCTTCTTCCGCTTCACGCGGCCGCCCTCCTTCCCTGCCCCGTATGGCTCAGCAAGCTCCTCCTCCGGTCGAGCCTCGTCTCGCTCGCCGGGTTCTTCGTGACCGGATCGTGTGCCGACCGCCAAGTCCCCCACATCCACTCCTCACTGAACTCCGCCTGCCCCACGCTCGGCGCAGGCCCACCACTCCCATAACGAGCGGGAGTTCCGCAGGGGTCGGGAGCTGAATCATCGCTTGGTCTTCTCGGGACTGCCGGGGCGGCACGGCGCCGTACGACGTCCCGTACGACACCCTAGGCGGCGAAGCCCCCGCCGCTGTCGTCGCGCCACGCGCGTCGGGCACCGACGCGTAGGTTTCCCGTTCCTCGAGACCGCGCCAATGTGAGAACGGATACGCGATCACCACGGCCCTGCCGACCACCAGATCCTCGCCGACCGTCCCCGACCCGGGCTCCTCCAGGTGGAAACGGGAGTCCGCCGAGTTGTTCCGGTGGTCGCCCATCACGAAGATCCGGCCAGGCGGCACAGCGACTTCGAACTTCATCTCGGAGGGCGAGTTGCCGGGGAAGAGATACGGCTCGTTCAGCGGCATGCCGTTGACCGTGACCCGTCCGTCCCGGTCGCAGCACTTCACCGTGTCGCCGCCGACCGCGACAACCCTCTTGATCAGATCCTGCTCGTCGTCCGAAGGCAGCAGACCGATGAAGGTCAGCACCTCCTTGGCCTGTTTGATGCCTATGGGGTCCTCGGTGAGGGGCGTCTGCTCCTTCTCCAGCCAGCCGCCCGGGTCCTTGAAGACCACCACGTCCCCGCGCTGCGGCTTGGAACCGAACCACGGGGTCAGCTTGTCCACCAGCACCCGGTCGTCGATCCGTATCGTCTGCTCCATCGAGCCCGAAGGGATCACGAAGGCCTGGACGAGGAACGTCTTGAGCACCAGGGCTATGAGCAACGCCACGCCGACGAGGATCGGCACCTCGCGCACGGCTTTGGCGCGGCGACGGCGCTTGATCCGCCGCGCCGCCTTGCGCCGCTCGGCGCGCCCGGGCGTCACCCTGCCGGTCGTCGGGCGTGTGCCGGTGGGTAGCCGGGTGTCCATGCGGTGCTGTCCGTACCGCGGCCGTCCGCGCTTACCCATGCCCCTGCCCGTTGCGTACGTGCCGGCTGCCGCCGGTTCCGTGGTCCAGCGCGGCCCAGCGGTGGTACGGCCAGCCGATCCAGTCCGCTCTGCCGATGACCCGGTCGACCGGGACCATCCCCCCGCCCGGCTCGCCGAGGTGGTCACGCGAGTCGCGGGAGGCACTGCGGTGATCGCCCATCATCCACAGCTTGCCGTCCGGCACCACCACGCGGAAGGGCACCCGGGACGCGGCGTCGCCCGCGTACAGGTACGCCTCGTCGAGGGCCGCACCGTTCACAGTGATCCTCCCCCGCTTGTCACAGCAGGTGACCCGGTCGCCGCCGACGCCGACCACGCGTTTGACGTAGTCCGTTTCGGCCGGCTCGGCCAGTCCCACCGCGGCAGCGCCCTCCCGCAGCAGTCCGGTCACCGGATTCCCCTCAGGTCCCCCGCGGACGAACGACCCGGTGCCGTCGAAGACCACCACATCGCCACGCCGCGGCTCATCCCCGAAACGGTACGCCAGCTTGTTCACCAGCACCCGGTCTCCGACCTCCAGCGTCGGCTCCATCGAGCTGCTCGGGATCAGAAATGGCTGCACGACAAAGGAGCTGAGCAGCATCAGGAAGGCCGTACAGACCGCCGCCGACCAGGCCGCGCGCCGCCACAGAGCGCGCCGGAGGAGCCAGGACAACCGTTCCTTCCCCGGAATACGCAGGGAGCGCGACCTCTGTTCACACCCCTCCTGCGGGGCGGAAGAGCGGTCGCGCTCCGAAAGCTGTGCGTCGGTGTCCATTGAGACCGGAGCCTATCCGGCCACGCCCGGAGATCCGACAGGAGCTCAGCTCTCGCGCTTCTCCTTGATCTTCGCGGCCTTGCCGCGCAGCTGACGCAGGTAGTAGAGCTTGGCGCGGCGCACGTCACCGCGGGTGACGAGCTCGATCTTCTCGAAGATCGGGCTGTGCACCGGGAAGGTGCGCTCGACACCGACGCTGAAGCTCACCTTGCGGACGGTGAAGGTCTCGCGCACGCCGGCGCCCTGGCGGCGGATGACGACGCCCTTGAACTGCTGGATACGAGAGCGGTTGCCCTCGATGACGCGAACGTGGACGTTCACGGTGTCGCCGGGGCGGAAGGCGGGGACATCGGTGCGCAGCGACGCGGCGTCGACGTTGTCGAGAAGGTGAGACATGACCGTCTGCTTTCCTCGCTGATGCCACAGGTCATCAACGGAATATCGGGATGAGATTCGAGTGCTGCACGGCCCGCGGGCGTCGTTCCCCCTGTGGCAGGGGACGCGCGCCGGACGTACACAACAGCGATTTATTCTTCCACGTCCGGGGTCGGGCGCCCAAATCGGCCCGTCGCCTCGCTCACGTCCCAGCCCAACTCGGCCAGGATCTTACGGTCGTGCTGATCGAATTCCTCCGGGTCGGCCTGTTCGATCAGCTCGGGCCGGTTGCGGGTCGTACGCCGGAACGCCTCGTCGCGGCGCCAGCGCGCGATCCTCCCGTGGTGACCGCTCAGCAGCACCTCCGGGATGCCGCGGCCGCGCCACTGAGGGGGCTTGGTGTAGACGGGCCCCTCCAGCAGGTGCGCCATCTCGCCCGGCGCAAACGAGTCGTCCTGATGGGATGCCGCATTGCCCAGCACCCCTGGGAGCAGCCGCGCGATGGCCTCCGCCATCACCAACACGGCCGCCTCGCCACCGGCGAGCACGTAGTCGCCGATGGAGAGCTCGTGGACCTCGTGCACCTCGGGCCGCTCGCGGTATTCGTCGATGACGCGGCGGTCGATGCCCTCATAGCGGGCGGGGGTGAAGACGAGCCACGGGCGGGTGGACAGCTCGACCGCGAGCGCCTGAGTGAACGGGCGCCCGCTGGGCGTCGGCACGATCAGTGTGGGCTGCTCCGGGGCGGCCTCGCCGTCCGCCGTCGCCGCGGATCCCGGGGCGATGATCGCGTCCAGCGCCTCGCCCCACGGCTCCGGCTTCATGACCATGCCGGGTCCGCCGCCGTACGGGGTGTCGTCCACCGTGTGGTGACGGTCGTGCGTCCACCGGCGCAGATCGTGTACCCGTATGTCCAACTGCCCACGCGCGCGTGCCTTGCCCACGAGCGAGACGCTCAGCGGCTCCAGGTACTCGGGGAAGATCGTGACGACATCGAACCGCATCAGGGCTCTTCCCGACCGCTCGCGGTCTCGGCGCGTGAGGAGTCGAGCAGCCCGGGCGGCGGATCGATCACCGCGCGCTGCTCCTCCAGGTCGATCTCGGGGACGATCTCGGCGACGAACGGCACCAGGACCTCGCCGCCGTCGGGGCACTCGACGACCAGCAGGTCCTGGTACGGCAGGTGGGTGATCTCGGCGATCCGGCCGACCTCGGTGCCGTCGACGGTCACGACGTCGAGATCGATCAGCTGGTGGTCGTAGAACTCCTCGGGGTCCTCCGGAGTCTCTTCCGGGTCGACCTCCGCGATGAGCAGCACGTTCCGCAGCGCCTCGGCGGCCGTACGGTCGCGCACGCCGTCGAAGCGCAGCAGCAGCCGGCCGCTGTGCACCCGGCCGGTCTCGATGGTCAGCGGGCCCACGGAGGCCGGGTCGGTGGCCAGGACGGCGCCCGGCGCGAGCCGCAGTTCCGGCTCGTCCGTCCGCACCTCTACCGTGACCTCGCCCTTGATCCCGTGGGCGCGGCCGATCCGCCCGACTACCAGCTGCACGCTTCGCGCTCCCATTCACTGCGCAAGGGCCGGGGGCACCAGCCCCCGGCCCTTGGTACCGCAACCATCAATTGAGTAACCCCGACGGACGAGCAACCACCTCCGCGAGAGGGGGCACTCCCCCAGCTACCGCTGGGGGTACCCCCACCCAGCGTTAGCTGGGGGAGGCGGCGGTTCAGCCGCAAAAGGCGCCGCGCGCCTTAGACCTGGTCCACGTCGACGAGGTCGACCCGGATGCCACGGCCGCCGATGGCGCCCACGACGGTGCGCAGGGCGCGCGCGGTGCGGCCGTTGCGCCCGATCACCTTGCCGAGGTCGTCGGGGTGCACCCGGACCTCCAGGACGCGCCCGCGACGCAGGTTGCGCGAGGCGACCTGTACGTCGTCGGGGTGGTCGACGATGCCCTTGACCAGGTGCTCGAGGGCCTCCTCGAGCATCCTCAGGCCTCGGTCGACTCGGTGGACTCAGCAGCCGCCGAACCAGCAGCCGCCTCCTCCGCCTTCTTCTCGGACTTCTTCGCCTTCGGGGTGATCGCCTCACCCTTCGGCTCGTCACCGGCCTCCTTGGCGGCGGCCTCGAAGAGGGCGCGCTTGTCGGCCTTCGGCTCGGGGACCTTCATCGGCTCGGGGGCCGGCAGGCCCTTGAACTTCTGCCAGTCACCGGTGACCTTGAGGATGGCCCGGACCGGCTCGGTCGGCTGCGCGCCGACACCCAGCCAGTACTGGACGCGCTCGCTGTCGACCTCGATGCGCGAGGGGTTCTGCACCGGGTGGTACAGACCGATCTCCTCGATGGCCCGGCCGTCACGGCGGGTACGGGAGTCGGCGACGATGATGCGGTAGTGCGGCGACCGGATCTTGCCCAGACGCTTCAGCTTGATCTTGACTGCCACGGGAGTGGTGTCTCCTGCTCTACGACGTGTTTGAGCGCGACGGCTTCCACGTGGGGTGGTGGGCTCCGAGCGCTCGATGGACGCGTCAGCCGAGGGAGAGAGGGGTCCGGACCGGCTGCCGAGTACTCAGCGGTCCATTCTGCCACACCGCGACGGCACGGTTGCTCACCGCCTCCGGCAGCATCGATCGGCCCCCCAGCACCCCCGCACTCGGCACTCGTACATGGCCAGCCGTGCGCCTCGGCACGGCCCCCGCACACAGGGAGGCAGGGCTGCGCCGAGGTGCCCGGCGGTAGCGGGCGGCAGGGTCAGGCGACCGCAGCCGCCTCGGGAATCCGGAAGGGCTTACCGCACCCGCCGCAGACGATCGGCGCCTGTGCCAGCACGGAGGGGACGACGCGTACATTGCGCCCGCAGTCGCATACGGCCTTGACCCGCACACCGCCGCCGGAGGAACCGTGCCGTGCAGCCGGTCCCCGGAAGCTGCGCGTGGTGTCCGCCATCGTGGCCACCGAGTGCGCCTTCACGGCGCGCTGCAGCCGCTCGATGGTGGGTCGATAGCGCCGCTTCGCCTCGGGGCTGAGGACGACCAGGGAGAAGCCGCTGCTGGGATGCGGCTCGTCGGAGTGGTCGAGACCCAGCTCCTCGGCGATCGCGAGGAATCTGCGGTTGTGATAGCGGCCGGCCCGCGAGGTGTCGCGGATGCCGCGTGCCGCGGCGATGCCATGGACAGCTTCGTGGAGCAGCCGTTCGAAGGAGAGCTCGGTGCCGCAGGCGGACGAGGACTCTCCGATCAGTGATTCGGGCGCGGCGAGATCCGGCAGCTCGGGGTGGTGCCGTTGAATGTCGGCCCACGCCTGCGCCAGTTCCGCGGCGAGGACAGGTGGTGTCGTGCTCACGTCGTGACAACGATTCTGGGGGCCATAGTGTTCCGATTCCGGGGCCATCCTCAATAATTTGCACGTACCAGTCAGTTCTCGCTCCTACGTCCTAACGAGGGCGGGTGCGCAGATCTACGGAGGAGACGCGCACCTCCCGCCAAGTTGGTACGTACCAACGCGTACGCCCCCGATGCGAGGGATTCCCCGCACGCCGGGACGGATGCTGCCCTGTCCCGGCCCGTCAGTAGGCGCGGGCCACGACTGCGAGCGTACCCGGCGCGTCGTCGGCGTCCGGTACCGACCCGTCCTCACCGACCAGACAGCGCACGGTCACAGCCTGCTCCGCGAGCTTCCCCTCCCCCTCGGTGCCCAGCACGGACCACGGGATACGCGCCCAGCCGCCGTCCAGCGCGGCCTCGGCCGCCGCCTCGAGGGTCGTCACGTCACGGGTGCGGGACTCGCGACGCTCGCGGGACTGGCGCAGCAGCAGCGCCTGGTCGTCCTCGAGAGCCTTCGGCAGCAGCGTCTCGAGCGCATCGAGCTGCACGGGCTCCTTGCCTCCCGGGATGCGCCGGGCCACCATCGCCGTACCGTTCTCCAGGTCACGGGGCCCGATCTCGATCCGGACCGGGACGCCCTTCAGTTCCCAGTCGACGACGCGGCGGCCGAAGGGGGTGTCGGTGCGGTCGTCGACGTGGACCCGGATGCCCGCTGCCGCCAGCCGGTCGCCGATCTCGCGGACCTTGGAGATCACCGCGTCATCGCCCTTGATCGCGAGCACGACGGCCTGGATGGGGGCGAGCCGCGGCGGTACGCGCAGACCGTTGTCGTCGCCGTGCATCATCACCAGGGCGCCGACCATCCGGGTCGTGGAGCCCCAGGAGGTCTGCCAGACGTACTCCTGCTTGCCCTCCTTGGAGAGGTACTGGGTGTGGAAGGCCTTGGCGAAGTTCTGGCCCAGCTCGTGGCTGGTGCCCAGCTGCAGGGCCTTGCCGTCGCCCATCATGCCCTCGAGGGTGAGGGTGTTGATCGCGCCCGCGAACCGCTCCTTGGCGGTCTTGCGGCCCAGGACGACGTCCATGGCGAGGACGTTCTCCATGAACTCCGCGTAGACGTTCTCGTGGATGTGGGCCGCGTAGTCCCGGGCGTCCTCATAGGTGGCGTGGGCGGTGTGGCCCTCCTGCCAGAGGAACTCGGACGTCCGCAGGAAGAGGCGCGGCCGCAGCTCCCAGCGGACGACATTCGCCCACTGGTTGATCAGCAGCGGCAGGTCACGGTAGCTCTGCACCCACTTCGAGAAGTACTCGTTGATGATCGTCTCGGACGTGGGGCGGACGACGACCGGCTCCTCGAGCTCCTTGCCCCCCGCGTGCGTGACCACCGCGAGTTCGGGGGCGAAGCCCTCGACGTGCTCGGCCTCCCTGGTCAGGTACGACTGCGGGATGAAGAGCGGGAAGTACGCGTTGGCGGCGCCCGCGGCCTTGATCCGGGCGTCCATCTCCTGCTGCATCCGCTCCCAGAGCCCGTAGCCGTACGGTCGGATGACCATGGTGCCGCGCACCGGGCCGTTGTCCGCCAGCTCGGCCTTGTTGATCAGGTCCTGGTACCAGCGCGGGAAGTCGTCCGCCTGAGGGGTGAGTACGGGAGCCTTTGCCATGGCGGAGATGGTACGGGGGTGTCACGCTGATTGGTGAATCGGCCGGTGCGCGCGCTGGTGTGCGGTCCCGACGGGGGCGCACGGAGGGGGCACGCAAGCATTGCCGCACAACCCCTGGACGGGGTGACGGATGCGGAGTTCTCTGGCAACGGGGGACGCGGTGCGACGAATTTCTCGGGGGCGGGTCCAGCAGTAGACGGCAACGGCTCGGCGGATAGGGGCGCTTTCGATGACACCCACGCTCGTACGGCAGCACCACCGACTTCACCCCGCTTCCCCATCCCGACAGAGCGCGGGCGCGCGCGCCCGCGACTGGGCGGAGATCCAGGAGCGCATGCTGGTGCCGCTCTACGAGGCCGTCTACGCACGGCTGGAGGTGGGCACCCGTACGCGCCTGCTCGGGCTGGGCTGCGGCTCCGGCCTCGCCCTGCTCATGGCGGCCGCCCGGGGCGCGTTCGTCACCGGTACGGACGCCGATCCCGAGCGTCTCGCGCTGGCGCGCGAGCGTCTGCTGCCCGGCGACGACGACGGCTCGCGGCGCGACCGTGCGCGCCTGCTGGGCAGCGGCCCTGGGGAGGTCGCGGGCCGCGCCGGACAGGCGTTCAATCTCGTGACGGCGTTCGACCCGCACTCCTACGCCGCGGGCGACGTCGCCTCGGTGCTGGCGGAAGCGGCCGCCGTGGCGGAGCGGGGCAGCCCGGTCGTTCTGGCCGGGTGGGGGCCTGCCGAGCGGTGCGCCACGTCATCGGTGCTGCGCGTGGCGTCCCGGCTGGCCGAGCCGTCGTCCGGCGCCTCCCAGGTCCTGGACGGGGCCGGGGCGGCCGGCGGGTACTGGCGGCTGTGCGGAAGGGACGACCTGGAGGAGCTGGCGTACGAGGCTGGGCTGCGCCCCGACGGGTCGGGGCGGGTGGCCTGCCCCTTCGGCTACGCCGACGTGGACAGCGCGGTGCGGGGCCTGATGTCCACGGGCCTGTTCGACGCCGCCGTCGCGGCCACCGACGAGAAGCAGGTGGACAAGGAGCTGACCGAGGCGCTCCACCCGCATCTGCGCCGCGACGGCACGGTCTGGATGCCGAACGTCTTCAGGTACCTGATCGCGCGGGTGTAGCCGCGCGAACCCGCGCGACGGGCTACTTCGGGCCCAGCATGTCCTTGAACTCCGGGGGCAGCTCGAAGCCCTTCTCGTCCGGGGCCGGGCCGGGGAACCCGAGGGCGCCGCCCTGAGCCGCGGCTTTGCGCTGCGCAGCGGCCTGCTCCTCGGCCTTGCGCTTCATCGGGTTGCCGCTGCGCTGCTTGCCCTTGGCCTGCTTCTGCTTCTTCTTCGGCCGACCGGGGCCGCCACCCATGCCCGGCATACCGGGCATCCCCGGCATACCGCCGCCCTGTGCCATCCGCGACATCATCTTGCGCGCCTCGAAGAAGCGCTCCACGAGGTTCTTCACCGCACTGACGTCCACGCCGGAGCCCCGGGCGATACGGGCGCGCCGCGAGCCGTTGAGGATCGTCGGGTCCTGGCGCTCACCCGGGGTCATCGACTTGATGATCGCCGCGGTGCGGTCCACGTCCCGTTCGTCGAGGTTGTTGATCTGGTCCTTGATCTGGCCCATACCCGGCAGCATTCCGAGCAGCTTGGAGATGGAGCCCATCTTGCGGACCTGTTCCATCTGCGCCAGGAAGTCGTCGAGGGTGAACTCCTTGGGGCCCTTCGCCAGTTTGGCCGCCATCTTCTCGGCCTCGGCCTGGCTGAAGGTCTGCTCGGCCTTCTCGATCAGGCTCAGCATGTCGCCCATGCCGAGAATGCGGGACGCCATGCGGTCCGGGTGGAACGCGTCGAAGTCGTCCAGCTTCTCGCCGTTGGAGGCGAACATGATCTGGCGGCCGGTGACATGCGCGATGGACAGCGCGGCACCACCGCGGGCATCGCCGTCGAGCTTGGAGAGCACCACGCCGTCGAAGCCCACGCCGTCGCGGAACGCCTCGGCGGTGTTCACCGCGTCCTGGCCGATCATCGCGTCGACGATGAAGAGGATCTCGTCCGGGCTGATCGCGTCGCGGATGTCCGCGGCCTGCTGCATCATCTCGGCGTCGATACCGAGGCGGCCGGCGGTGTCGACGATCACCACGTCGTGCTGCTTGGTCCGGGCGAACTCGATCGAGTCCTTGGCGACCTGCACCGGGTCGCCGGAGCCGTTGCCCGCCTCCGGCGCGAAGACGGCGACACCCGCCCGCTCGGCGACCACGGCGAGCTGGTTCACGGCGTTGGGGCGCTGGAGGTCCGCGGCGACGAGCACCGGCTCGTGCCCCTGAGCCTTGAGCCAGCGGCCCAGCTTGCCGGCGAGGGTGGTCTTACCGGCGCCCTGCAGACCGGCGAGCATGATCACGGTCGGCGGGTTCTTGGCGAACCGCAGGTGGCGGGTCTCGCCGCCGAGGATGCCGATCAGCTCCTCGTTGACGATCTTGATGACCTGCTGCGCGGGGTTCAGCGCCTGCGAGACCTCGGCGCCGAGCGCCCTCGTCTTGACCTGCTTGATGAAGGCCCGTACGACCGGCAGTGCGACATCCGCCTCGAGCAGGGCGATACGGATCTCCCGCGCCGTGGCGTCGATATCCGCCTCGGACAGGCGGCCCTTGCCCCGGAGGCTCTTGAAGGTGCTCGCCAGGCGGTCGGAAAGGGTATCGAACACGGCGTCGTCGATCCTCAAGGTCGGGGGCGGAGACAATTGCCCTCCAGGGTATCCGCCCCGGCAAGTAATCCGTCCCTGCCCGCCGGAGCAACGGGCGGGGGCGGATCTCCCCGCGTGCGCGGGGGCTCACGTGACCGCACTCGGCGCGAAGGCCGTGGATGCCGGATCATCCACGCGCCTGCGGGGGCGACATGTTCAACGTTGACCGCGGGGACAAGGGTTTCTCCCCTCCGGTCCTGCTAGCGCAGCGCGTCCTCGACGGCCCGGGCGACCTCCGCCGCCTGTGTGCCCGGCAGCGCCGCACCCTGGGCGTCTGTGACGTAGAAGGCATCCACGGCGTTCGCGCCGAGCGTGCTGACATGGGCGCTGCGCACCCGGACTCGGGCGCCGTCCAGGGCCCGGCCAATGCGGTGCAGCAGCCCGGGTGCGTCCTGGGCACGTACCTCGATGACCGTGGCGTGCCGGGAGGCCGCCGCGGCGACGGTCACCCGGGGCGGCGGGGGCTGTACGCCACGTCGGCGCGGGTAGGCCGCTTCGCGCTCCGCCAGCCGGGCCGGGATGTCGAGCGTGCCGTTCAGCGCACGGACCAGGTCGCTCCGCAACCGGGCCGCCTGCGGCAGCGAGCCGTACTCGGCGGCCACGCGCCAGCTCAGGAGCAGCACGCCCGTGCCGCCCGGATCCGAGCCGCCCGATGCCGTTGCTCCACGATCGGCCGGCGCGGCCCGATCGGCCACGGCCTGCGCCCCGACTAGTGGCGTCGGCAGCTCGACGGCTCGCAGATCCGCCGCCCGTACGGTCAGTCGGTGCATCGCCAGCACCCCGGCCACCGCAGGGAGCACTCCCGGTTGGTCGGGGATCGCGATGAGCAGCTCCACGCCGACCGGCTCCGAGCCGGCGGCCGCTGCTCCGTCGCCCGCACCGCCGACCAGCCCGCCGGCTCCTTCCTCGCCGGGCAGGGCGGGCTCGGTCTGGGCGCGGAGGGCGAGCACGGGCCCGCCGGTGCGCACTGCCTCGACCGCGAGTCGTTCCTGTTCGGCAGTGGGGGCAGGCGCGGCGGCGTCCTCCACCGGTTCGCCCGTGAGCACCGCGGCGACCCGTTTCACCAGGTCGGCCACCAGGGAGCCGCGCCACGCGCTCCAGGCGGCCGGACCGGTGGCCAGCGCGTCGGCCTCGGTCAGGGCGTGCAGCAACTCGAGGGTCGAGGTGCTGCCGACGGCCTCGGCCACCGAGCGGACCGTCGCCGGGTCGTCCAGGTCGCGCCGGGTCGCCGTCTCGGCGAGCAGCAGGTGGTGCCGTACGAGCGCGGCGATGACCGACACATCCGTACGGTCGAAGCCGATCCGGGACGCGACGTCGCGCGCGATGACCTCGCCCGCGACCGAGTGGTCGCCCGGCCAGCCCTTGCCGATGTCGTGCAGCAGTGCCGCGATCAGCAGCAGGTCGGGGCGGCTGACCCGGCGGCTCCGCGCACTGGCGCGCACCGCCGTCTCGACGAGGTGCCGGTCGACGGTCCAGCGGTGGACGGGGTTGCGCTGCGGGCGGCAGCGGACCCGCTCCCAGTCCGGCAGCAGCCGCGTGATCAGTCCCTCGGCCTCCAGGGCCTCCCACACGGGAACGGTGGGGGCACCGGCGCCCAGCAGGGTCACGAGCAGTTCCCTGGCCTCGGCGGGCCACGGTACGGGCAGGGGGCGCGCGGCCGCAGCCATGCGCCGTACCGCGTGCAGCGAGAGCGGCAGTCCGGCCTGCGCCGCCGCGGCGGCCGCCCGCAGGGGGAGCACGAAGTCGCGTTCGGGGCGCGCGGTACGGGCCAGCACCACCTCGCCGTCCTGCTCCACGACGCCCTCGGCGAGGGGGATGCGCTCGGGGCCCTCCCCCGCAGAGCGGCCCCCTCGTCCTGCCAGCAGCCCTCGCAGGCGGGGCCGCTTCGAGCGGGCCCGCAGCACCCGTCCGACCTCGCGCCAGGTCACGTCTTCGGCGTACGAGACGGTGCGCGCGGCCTCGTACACCTCGCGCAGCAGCGCGTCCGCGTCCAACAGGCCGAGCTGCTCAGCCACTTGGTCCTGTTCCTGAAGCGCCAGCCGGTCCGTGGCGCGACCGGTGGCCAGGTGCAGTGCGTCGCGAGCGTCCAGGAGGCGCCGCCGGGCCTGCTCCAGGCCTTCTCGCGGCGCGTCGGCCAGCCAGGAGGCGGCGACGGCCCGCAGCGCGGTCACATCGCGCAGCCCGCCCCGGGCCTCCTTGAGGTCCGGCTCCAGCAGGAACTGCAACTCGCCCTGCCGGTCAGCTCGTTCCTGGCACAGCTCGTGCAGCTCCGGCAGCCGTTTCGGCGCCTGATTGCGCCAGTCGGCCAGCACCGTCGTCCGCAGCCCCGCCGTCAGCCCGGCGTCGCCCGCGATGTGCCGGGCGTCGAGCAGCCCCAGCTGCACCTTGAGATCCTCGCCCGCCGTCTTCCGTGCCTCGGCCGGGGTGCGGACGGAGTGGTCTAGGGCGAGCCCGAGGTCCCACACCGGGTACCAGACCCGGTCGGCGAGCGAGGACACCGCGACGGCGTCCGCCGCCCCGTCGTGCAGCAGCAGTAGATCGAGATCGCTGCGCGGGGAAAGCTCGCCCCGGCCGTACCCGCCGACGGCCACCAGGGAGACACCGCGCACCCCGGCGGCCGAGGCCGCGCCCGTGATCAGCGCGGACAGCCACTCGTCGGTGAGTCTGGCCAGTCCGGCACGGCGCGGCGGCCCGGACTGCGCCCCCTCCTGGAGGAGTCGCAGCCGGGCCGCCGCGTAGCCGCTGGGTCCCGAGTCGGACGCTTCCTGCTCGTCTTTCTGCTCGTCGAGGCTTTCCGCTGTCACTCGGGCTCCCTGCTTGTCGTCGTCGGTCAGAGCGCGTCGGGGCCGCGCTCACCGGTCCGGACGCGGACCGCCGACTCGACCGGAATGCTCCACACCTTGCCGTCGCCGATCTTGCCGGTCCGGGCCGCCTTCACGATCACATCGATCAGCTGCTCGGCTTCGGCGTCCTCGACCAGCACCTCGATACGGATCTTCGGCACCAGGTCCACGGTGTACTCCGCGCCACGGTAGACCTCGGTGTGACCACGCTGCCGCCCGTAGCCGCTCGCCTCGGTGACCGTCAGACCCTGGACACCGAAGGCCTGCAGAGCCTCCTTGATCTCGTCGAGCCGGTGCGGCTTCACGACCGCCGTGATGAGCTTCATGCGTCCACCTTCTTGTTCTCCGCCGCGTCAGCGGCGGGCGCGTCCTGGTTCGGGCCGGGCACGGCCGTCCGCGAGGCCGCACCACCGCCGGCCCCGCTGAAGTCGTACGCGGTCTCGGCGTGCTCGACCTGGTCGACACCGGCGATCTCGTCGTCCTCGGAGACCCGCATGCCGATCGTCTTGTCGACGAGGAAGGCGAGGACCGCGGAGGCGATCAGAGAGTACGCGAGGACCGCGCCGACACCGGCGAGCTGCTTCCACAACTGGTCGAACGTGTGGTCGCCGTAAAGGACGCCCGCCGCATCGGACTGGCCGCCACCGGTGGCGAAGAAGCCGATGAGGATGGAGCCGACGACACCGCCGACCAGGTGGACGCCGACGACGTCGAGGGAGTCGTCGTAGCCGAACTTGTACTTGAGGCCGACGGCCATGGCGCAGAGCAGACCGGCGATGGCGCCGACGGCGATCGCGCCGAGCGGGCTGACCGAGCCGCCGGACGGGGTGATGGCGACCAGGCCGGCGACCGCACCGGAGGCGGCGCCGAGCGTGGTGAACGCGCCGTGGCGGATCTTCTCGTAGGCGAGCCAGGCGAGCATGGCGGCAGCGGTGGCGATCTGCGTGTTGATGAACATCAGCGCGCCGACGCCGTCGTCGTTGCCGAGCCACGAACCGGCGTTGAAGCCGAACCAGCCGAACCACAGGAGCCCGGCGCCCAGCATCACCAGCGGCAGGCTGTGCGGCCGCATCGGGTCCTTCTTGAACCCGATCCGCTTGCCGATGACCAGGATCACACCGAGGGCCGCCGCACCGGCGTTGATGTGGACCGCCGTACCACCGGCGAAGTCGATCACGCCGAGCTCGAAGGCCCAGCCGCCGGCGCCCCACACCCAGTGCGCGACCGGGAAGTACACGACCGTCACCCAGAGCGCGATGAACAGCGCCCAGGCGGTGAACTTCACTCGGTCGGCAAGAGCGCCGCTGATCAGCGCGGGCGTGATGATGGCGAACATCAGCTGGAAAACGGCGAACACATAGACCGGGATGGTGTAGCCGTCCCAGAGCTGGGTGAGGCCTAGCCCACTCAGCCCGACGTAGTCGCCGGACCAGCCGATGATGCCGCCGGAGTCGGTACCGAAGGCGAGGCTGAAGCCGTACAGCACCCACAGAATGGTGACGATTCCCAGGCTGATGAAGCTCATCATCAGCATGTTGAGGGTGCTCTTGACTCGAACCATGCCTCCGTAGAAGAAGGCCAGGCCCGGCGTCATGAGCATCACCAAGGCGGAGCAGATGAGCATGAACCCGGTATTGGCGGCAGACAGCTCAGGAGCTTCTGCGGCAAGCGTCGTGATGCCTGGGGGCATCGGCGTCTCCTCGTCGTCGTGCGGCCCGTGCGGGCGGAGCCTGTGCGGTAGGGGGGTGGGCAGGTTTTCGCCACGAGATTCGCGCAGGCCGGTTTCAGTCGATGCCGCACGGTGTTTCGCGGCCGTGACGAACGACGCACGTGTGTTACGTGCAGATGAACTGGCGGTGGGCCGCGCGGGGCCCGGATACGCTGCCGCGGCCTCCCCTGGCCGCCACGACCGGAGCCGATGCGCCGACCTCGACGGCGGCCGTACTCATACGGCCTGGACGGTCTCCAGGGGGTCGGGAAGGTGGAGGGCCAGCTGCTCGGTGATGTGGCCGACCTCCGCCACATCACCGAAGGATCGGGCCGCGTTGTCGACGGTCTTGCGCAGGCGGGTGTTCACCCGCTCCGAACGCACCCGCCGGGCGATGTCCAGAGCCTTTTCCGCCAAGGCGGCGGACTGCTCCGGCTCCCGCTTGAGCAGGTGGACCGTGGCCATGCCGATGAGATTCAACGCATACGACCGCTGGTGCACCTCGTCCTGACCGAAGAGCTCGACCGCCTTCTGCATCGCGGGCTCGGCCAGCGAGGCGTACGTCGGGCTGCGCCCGGCCACGTAGGCCAGGTCGCGGTAGGAGTGGGCGTTCTCGGCATTGAGCTCGGCCTCGGAGAAGAAGCCGATCCAGTCCGGGTCGCTGTCCGAGCGGGAGATGTCGGCGAAGGCGTCCTCGGCCATCCTGACGGCCCGGTGGCATTTGTTGGGCTGGCCCATGTTGGCGTAGGCGCGAGCCTCCATCGCATACAGCATCGACTGGGTCCGGGGCGTCGAGCAGTCCCGGCTGCCGTACTGCGCGAGGTGGAGCAGCTCCAGGGCGTCGTCCGGCCGCCCGAGGTGAATCATCTGGCGGCTCATGTCGGACAGGACGTACGAGCCCAGCGGCTTGTCGCCGGCCTCCTTCGCCGCGTGCAGGGCCAGGACGAAGTATTTCTGGGCCGTGGGCTGGAGCCCGATGTCGTAGCTCATCCAGCCGGCCAGTTCGGCGAGCTCGGCGGCGACCGAGAACAGACGCTGGGACACCGCTGCCGGCTGCGGCTCCTGCAGCAGGTCGGTGACCTCGTGCAGCTGGCCCACCACGGCCTTGCGGCGCAGTCCGCCGCCGCACTGGGCGTCCCACTGCCGGAACATCACCGTGGTGGCCTCCAGCAGCTCCAGCTCGGGGCCGGAGAGCCGGGCACCGCGCCGCGCACCGGACTGGACGGACGGCTTCGCGGCCATCGGCCCGCCCGCCATCTGCGTGGGCACCAGCCAGCGCTGCATCGGCTCGATGAGGGCCGGGCCGGCCGCGAGGGCGAGAGAAGTGCCCAGGAAGCCCCGCCGCGCCAGCATCAGATCGCTCCGCGAGAACTCGCTGATCAGGGCGACGGTCTGGGGACCGGCCCACGGAAGGTCGATGCCGGACACCGAGGGGGACTGGTGCGCGGTGCGCAGCCCGAGATCCTCGATCGCCACGACACAGCCGAAGCGCTCGGAGAACAGCTCCGAGAGGATCCGCGGAATCGGCTCCCGGGGCTGCTCGCCGTCCAGCCAGCGGCGCACCCGCGAGGTGTCCGTGCTGATGTGGTGCGCGCCCATCTGGCGGGCTCGGCGGTTGACTTGGCGCGCCAGCTCGCCCTTCGACCAGCCGCTGCGGACGAACCACGACCGCAGCTGCTCGTTGGGGTGCTTGTCAGCGCTGGTGACGCCGCCGCTGCTGCCGCCCACTGGAACGCCCCCATCCCGACCTTGATGCCGTGTGTGCGAACCGCCTCCAGAATGCCGCCCTCCGCGGCCTCCTGTCCCATGAAGTGCCGTGCGGATCGGGCGAACAGACGGGGTGTCATGCCTCAGGCATACCCAACTGCGGTAGCACTCACGGGGGTTCGTGCACTGAAAGTAATCCTACGATCACTGCCCATGCGAGTCGGTTCCCGGAAACGCCACCATTCGCCACCCCTTCGAATGAACTCCATCACAGCTCTTCGCGATTCACTTGACATGGGAGGACGAGCGCGGGGCGAAGTGATGTGCACAGGGGCGCGCACGCCGATGTGCACCACCCGCCGCGACTCAGCACACCGCCCGGACCGCCGGGCAACAGCGGACGGTTACGTCAAGACTCCAAGACGTAACCATCAGCGACTGCAACCCGTTGGAGGGAGCATGGGCTTCACGATCGGCGGCCTGCGCGACTTGCGGTCCGGCCCGCGACGGCGCGGCCGTGCGTCCGAGTGCACGGCGGTGGCGGAGTACGCCGGCTTGTGGGGGTGGGACGTGGCCCCCGGCGCCCGGGCGAAGCGCGGAGCGGGCGACGGCGCGGGCCAGTGCTCGTGCGGCGCCGCGGACTGCCCCGCCCCCGGCGCCCATCCACTGAGTTTCGCCCCCGAAGTGAAGGCCGGTGCCACGCTCGACGAGGTCACCGCGGCCTGGGCGGAGGTGCCGGGCGCGGCGGTCCTCCTTCCGACAGGCCGGTCGTTCGACGTCATCGAGGTCGCCGAGACCGCGGGGCGGCACGCACTTGTGCGCCTCGAACGCATGGGCCTGCCGCTCGGGCCGGTCGCGGCGACGCCGCACGGGCGCGCGCAGTTCCTCGTCGCCCCCGGCGCCGCCGACGAGCTGCCCGCCCTGTTGTACCGGATGGGCTGGGACGACGCCCGGCTGGATCTCCAGGGGATCGGCGCGGGGGAGCACATCACAGCCCCGCCCTCCGACCTTGCGGGCCTGGGCCCCGTGCGCTGGCTCCGCCCGCCGGCACTGGACACCGCGTGCAGCCCTCCGGAGGCCCGGCTCCTGGTGGGTACGCTTGCGTACGTCTGCCACCGAGCGGCACCTTTTTGCGGCTAAGCCGCCGCCGCTCTCGCGGACTTGGTGGCTCGCCGTAGGGGTGACTCAATTGAGGGTTGCTCTGCGAACCACGCGCGACTGAGCCTGCCGGTTGCTGAGCGGTCGGCAACCGTGGTTGCCGACCACGGCGCCGCGGTCGGCCTCAGTCGCCGATCAGGGCGTCGACGAACGCCTCCGGCTCGAACGGAGCCAGGTCGTCCGCCCCCTCGCCCAGGCCGACCAGTTTCACCGGCACGCCCAGCTCGCGCTGCACCGCCACGACGATGCCGCCCTTCGCGGTGCCGTCCAGCTTGGTCAGCACGATCCCGGAGATGTCCACGACCTCGGCGAAGACCCGCGCCTGCACCAGACCGTTCTGGCCGGTGGTGGCATCCAGGACCAGGAGCACCTCGTCGAGCGGCCCGTGCTTCTCGACGACCCGCTTCACCTTGCCCAGCTCGTCCATCAGGCCGGTCTTGGTGTGCAGGCGGCCGGCGGTGTCGATGAGAACGACATCCGCCCCCTCGGCGATGCCCTCCTTCACCGCGTCGTAGGCGACGGAAGCCGGATCGCCGCCTTCGGGGCCACGAACCGTGCGCGCCCCGACGCGCTCGCCCCAGGTCTGAAGCTGATCGGTGGCAGCGGCGCGGAAGGTGTCGGCCGCGCCGAGCACCACGCTGCGCCCGTCGGCGATGAGCACCCGCGCAAGCTTGCCGGTCGTGGTGGTCTTGCCGGTGCCGTTGACGCCGACGACCATCACGACGCCGGGGACGTCCAAACCGCCGTCGGTTCGCAGCGACCGGTCCACATCCGTGCCGATGAGCTGCAGCAGCTCCTCGCGCAGCAGGCCGCGCAGCTCTTCGGTCGTACGGGTGCCGAGCACCCTCACCCGCTCGCGCAGCCGCTCGACCAGCTCCTGGGTCGGCGCCACACCGACATCGGCGGTCAGCAGCGTGTCCTCGACCTCCTCCCAGGTCTCCTCGTCGAGGTGCTCCCGGGAGAGCAGGGTGAGCAGCCCCTTGCCCAGCGAGGTCTGGGAGCGGGAGAGCCGGGCTCGCAGACGTACGAGCCGGCCCGCCGTCGGCTCCGGGACCTCGACCGGCGGAACCGGCTCGGTGACGACCGGTGCTTCCGCTTCGGGGACCACCGTGGCCTGGGCCTCGGGCAGGCCGACTTCTTCGATGATGCGGCGCGGCTCTTCGCGCGGCGTCTCGGCTTCCTCGCCGACGTGCGGCTCGGCGGGCGGGGCGGTGATGGTCGGTGTACTCGACGGCTCGGAAGGCGGCAGCTGCTTCTTTCTGCGGCTGCTGACCAGGAGACCGGTGACCGCACCGACCGCGACCAGGGCGATGACTACAGCAAGGATGACGATTTCCATAACGCCCCCAGTATCAGTCACCCCGGGGGCTTCCCCACGACTCCGCCCCGGATTCCGCATGCCCCCCACGCGTCCAGCGGCGCTCCCGGCAGGACGACGGCACCGGATGCCGTCCGTGTCGTGATCATGCACATCGCCTGCGCCGGCGCCGCAGGGGTCGACATATCTCTTCAGCGCCTTCACCGCCGCGGCCGGACCCCTATTCACCTGACGCTGCGTCAGCTAACGTCCAAGACTCGTCCACGGCGACGTCACGCCCGGCGAAGGGGGATTGCAGCCATGCCCGTCACCGTCGTCCGCTTCAACCTCGTCGACCCCGCCCCCACGCCCGAGTCCCTCTCCCACCGCTACCGCTCGGCCCTGGAGATGGCGGCCTACGCCGACGACCTCGGCATCACCACCGTCCAGACCGAGGAGCACCACGGAGCGGAGAACGGCTGGCTGCCCTCACCCCTGGCGTTCGCGGGCGCGGTTTTCGGCGCAACGCGCCGCCTCTCCGTGACCGTCTCCGCCCTGATCGCGCCGCTCTACGACCCGCTGCGGCTGGCCGAGGAGCTGGCCGTACTGGACCTCACCAGCGGTGGACGGCTGGTGACCGTCGCGGGCATCGGCTACCGGCCGGAGGAGTACGCGGCGCACGGCCGCGACTGGCATCGGCGCGGCCGGCTCCAGGACGAAACGCTGGAGACACTGCTCAAGGCCTGGACCGGCGAGCCGTTCGACTTCCACGGCCGCAGGGTCCGCGTGACCCCGCGCCCGTACACCCGGCCGCACCCGCTGCTGCTGGTCGGCGGCTCCTCGCGGGCGGCCGCCCGCCGCGCCGCGCGGCTGGGCCTGCCCTTCTTCCCCAGCGCCCACCTGCCGGAGCTCGAGGCGCACTACCACGCCTGCCGCGAGGAGTACGGGACCGAGGGCTGGTGCATGATGCCGCCGGCACAGACGCCGCTGCTGCATGTCGCGGAGGACCCGGACCGGGCCTGGGCGCTCTACGGGAAGCACCTGCTGCACGAGGCGCGCACGTACGCCTCGTGGCAGTCCGGTGCCGCCATGCGCTCCGCTGTGCGCTCCCGGGCGCGCGACGTCGAGGAGCTGCGCCGTGAGGGCGTCTACCGGATCCTCGACCCGGACGCGTGTGTGGACTTCGCGGCGTCGGCGGGCGGGGCGGGGAGCCTGGTACTGCATCCGCTGTGCGGCGGGCTGCCGGTGGACGAAGGGTGGCGCAGCCTGCACCTGTTCGGTGAGAAGGTGCTGCCCCGGCTCGAGACCTGAGGGGCCTGAACCGGGGCAGTTCCTGCCGTGAGGAGAGGGGCTCAGCGGGGGGAAGTCAGCCCATCTCCTCCAACGCCTTGCCCTTGGTCTCCGGCACCCAGGCGAGGATGAACGGGACCGAGAGCGCGGCGAAGACGGTGTAGATCACATAGGCGCCCGAGAGGTTCCAGTCGGAGAGACTCGGGAAGGTCACGGTGATCAGCCAGTTGGCCACCCACTGGGCGGAGGCCGCCACACCCAGCGCCGCGGCGCGGATCTTGTTGGGGAACATCTCGCCGAGCAGGACCCAGACGACCACGCCCCAGGACAGGGCGAAGAAGAGCACGAAGGAGTGCGCCGCACCGAGGGCCACGGTGCCCTGGAGGTCGGGCAGGGAGATGTTCGCACCGGTGCCGGTCTTGTACGAAAAGGCCCAGGCGGCCAGGCCGAGGGAGACCGCCATGCCCACGGAACCGATGAGGGCGAGCGGCTTGCGGCCGATCCGGTCGACGAAGACCATCGCGATCACGGTGCCCGCGATGTTGATGATCGACGTGGTGAAGGAGTAGAAGAACGAGCTGCTCGGGTCGATGCCGACGGACTGCCACAGCGACGACGAGTAGTAGAAGATCACGTTGATGCCGACGAGCTGCTGGAAGACCGACAGGCCGATGCCCGTCCAGACGATCGGCAGCAGGCCGAACCGGCCGCCAAGCAGGTCCCGGAAGGTCGACCTGTGCTCGCTGCGCATCGCGGTCTCGATCTCGCTGACCCGGAGGTCGAGGTCGACCTCCCTGCCCTCGACGTCGTGGAGCACCCGCCTTGCCTGGTCGGTACGGCCGACCGAGATCAGGTAGCGGGGGGACTCGGGGATCGCGAAGGAAAGCAGCCCGTAGAGGACCGCGGGGACCACCATCACGCCGAGCATCCACTGCCAGGCCTCGAGTCCAGCGATCACCCCGCGCTGGTCGCCGTCGGCCAGCTTCAGCACGCCCCAGTTGACGAGCTGGGACACGGCGATGCCGATGACGATGGCGGCCTGCTGGAAGGACGCGAGCCGGCCGCGGTACGTCGGCGGGGCCACCTCGGCGATGTAGGCCGGGCCGATGACCGAGGCCATGCCGATGGCGACACCGCCGAGGACCCGCCACGCGGCGAGGTCCCAGAGCGCGAAGGGCACGGCGGAGCCGACGGCGCTCACGGTGAAGAGCACCGCGGCGATCTGCATGACGCGGATGCGGCCGATGCGGTCGGCGACCCGGCCGGCGGTGGCGGCGCCGACGGCACAGCCGATGAGGGCGGCGGCGATCACCTGGGCGAGGGCTTCCGGGCCGACGCCAAACCTGCCGCGGACGGCCTCGACGGCACCGTTGATCACGGAACTGTCGTAGCCGAAGAGGAAGCCGCCCATGGCTGCGGCGGCGGTGATGAACACAACGTGGCCGAGGTGCTCGGGACGGGCCTTACGGCCCTCCGTGACCGGTGGCTGCGCGGTGGTGGTCAACGTGTACTCCTTGGCCCGGCCTGGTCGGCGGGCATGGGGGCAGACTCTTCGCGTGGCGCATGGCGTAAGAAATCGCCCCACCACTTGAAGGTAAAGGCAACGCTGCAGACCCTATTCATTCAAGCTTCTAAGTCAACAGGGCGGAAGCAGCGAGTTGGTGGCACTCCCCCAAAGAGGCTGGTTCAAAACTTGGAGTTGATCAACGAAGCCGCTGGCTGATGACCTTGGAGACGCCGTCGCCCTGCATGGACACGCCGTACAGCGAGTCCGCGACCTCCATCGTCCGCTTCTGGTGGGTGATCACGATCAGCTGGGAGCTCTCCTGCAGCTCCTCCATGATCCGGATCAGCCGCTGCAGATTGGTGTCGTCCAGTGCCGCCTCGACCTCGTCCATGACGTAGAACGGGCTCGGCCGCGCCTTGAAGATCGACACCAGCATCGCCACCGCCGTCAGGGATCGCTCACCACCCGACAGCAGCGACAGTCGCTTCACCTTCTTGCCCGGCGGACGGGCCTCGACGTCAACGCCCGTGGTGAGCATGTTGTCGGGATCGGTGAGCACCAGACGTCCCTCGCCACCGGGGAAGAGCCGGGCGAAGACCCCCTCGAACTCGCGGGCCGTGTCCCGGTACGCCTCGGTGAAGACCTGCTCGACCCGTTCGTCGACCTCCTTGACCACCTGCAGCAAGTCGGCACGGGTCTTCTTCAGGTCCTCCAGCTGCTCGGTGAGGAACTTGTGGCGCTCCTCCAGCGCGGCGAACTCTTCGAGTGCCAGCGGGTTGACCTTGCCGAGCTGCTGGTAGGCGCGCTCGGCGGCCTTGAGCCGCTTCTCCTGCTGGGCGCGGACGTACGGCACGGGCTGGTTGCGCGGGTGCTCGGGGTCCTCCGGCAACTCCTCGCCCTCGGCGGGCGGGGAGGGCGGTACGAGCTGATCCGGCCCGTACTCGGCGACCAGGCCGGCCGGTTCGACACCCAGCTCTTCCAGGGCCTTCGTCTCCAACTGCTCGATCCGCAGCCGCTTCTCGGCCCCCAGCACCTCACCCCGGTGCACCGAGTCGGTCAGCTTGTCCAGCTCGGCCTTGAGGTCCCGCCCCTGGTTGCGCTCGGCCACCAGCTCCTGCTCGCGCTCGGCCTTCGCCCGCTCGGCCGCGGCACGCTCCTCCTCGGCCCGTACGAGGGACACCTCGACGTGGGCCAGCAGCTGGCGGGCACCGTCCGCGACGGCCGACGCTACGACGGCCTCGTGGCGCAGTCGGGCGCGGCGCTGTTCCGCGCGCGCCCGTGCCTCGCGCTCGGCGCGCGCCGCACGGTCGAGCCCGTCCGCCCGCCCCGCGAGCCCCTTGACCCGCTCCTCATGCGTACGGACCTGGAGCCGTGCCTCCATCTCCGTCTGCCGGGCATTGGCGCCGTCGGCGGCGAGCCGGTCCCGTACGGAGGTGTCCGGCTCCTCCTCCCCCGGAGCCTCCTCGGCGGTCCGCAGTCGCTCCGCCAGCTCCTCGACGTCCTCGTTCGCCCGTACGAGCGCTTCCTCGGCTTTTGCGGCGGCCGCGGTCATCCGCTCGGCCTCTCCCGCGGCGGCGCGTGCCTGTCCGGCGAGCCTGCCCAGGGACTGGGCGACCGAGGACTTCTCCCGGTCCGCCGCCCGTCGCCGCTCCCCCAGCTCCTCGACGAGCGCCGCGCACGCGGTGCGCCGCTCCCCCGCCCGGTGCTGCGCCTCGGCCAGTTCCTCGCACCGTACGGCCAGTTCCTCGAGCTCGGCAGCGGCCTCGTCGACCGACGCCTGCACCTCCAGCAGGCTCGGCACCCCGGCGGAGCCGCCATGCGCGAAGTGCACGCCGAGCAGGTCGCCCTCGGCGGTGACGGCGACGAGCTCCGGCCGCGCAGCGACCAGATCCTCGGCGTCCTCCAGCGTCCCGACCACCACGATGTCGCGCAGCAGCCGCCGTACGGCGGGCATGAGCTCGGCGGGCCCGGAGACGAGATCAGCGGCGTACGGGAAGCCCTCGCCGGCCTGCCGCGCGACGGCCCGCTGCCCGGGAACGGCACCTGCGCCGACCGCGGACTCGCCACCGTGGCGGGCCGCATTATCGGCACCCCCAGAGGGCCCACCGCGGCCGTCCGCCCCCGGCTGGGCGCCGTGCGTGTCCAGGCCGGCGGGCGCGCGGTGGGTGTCCGTCCACTGCGAAGGCACAGCTGGGGCGACCGGCCCCGCGCCGCCGCCACGGGAGTCGTCGGGTCCCGCACCGAGGGCACCGACCTCGCCGCCGCCGCTCGCCGCCTGCGAGCCGCCGTCCAGAGCACGCTGGGCGAGTGCCTCGTCATTCGGCGTCGCCGGGGCGGCGGTTGCGTCCTGCCCACGGCCGGGGTCCACGGCACCCGTCGGCGCGGCGCCACCCTCCGTACGGTCCACGACCGAGTGGGCGACCACGCCGGTGGGGCCATCGGCATCCGCGCGCCACTGCCCACTTGGCGTGCCTTCCGGTACGGGTGCCTCCGGGATCGAAGCCGCCTCGGCAACGGCTGTGGCGCCGCCCGGGCGAGCGTCCGAGTCGGCTCCCGCCGTACGCCTGGGGAAGGACGCGAGCTCCTCGGCACCGGCGGCACTCGGATCCGCCGACGGGCCGGGCGCGTTCTCGCCTGCGCCCGTTGCCGGACCGGGCACGCCGACCTTTGCAGCATCGAAGGCGTCCGCCGCTCCGCCGAGCAGTATGGCCGCGCGGCCCGCATCCTGCTTACGCAGGAGGCGGAGGGCGTCGGCCGCCGTGGACGGGTCGGTGACGGCGATCGCGTCGGCCGCGGCACCCAGGGCCGCGGCCAGCGGAACCTCGTAGCCCGCTGTCACGGTGAGCAGTTCGGCGGCGGGCCCCAGCAGGCCGGTGAGCCGGTCCGCGGCGCCGAGGAGAGCCCCCGTACCGTCCTTCCTGCGCAGCCCCATGGCCAGCGCGTCATGGCGGGCGGAGGTGGCCGCCCGCTTGCGCTCGGCCGCGGTCGCGTCCTCCCGCGCGGCGGCCAGCGCGGCCTCGGCCTCGGCCAGCTCGCGCTTCGCCTGCTCGTGCCGGTCGGCCAGTTCCACGTCGCCCGCGTCGAGCCCGTCGACCTCGGCCTTGAGCTGCTCGTACTCCTCCTGCGCCGCGACTGCGCGCTCCTGCGCCTCGTCCCGCGCGGTGGCCAGCCGGTCGATCTCGGCCTGGGCAGAGGCCGCCCGGCTGCGAGCCGCGTTGACCTGGCCGTGCAGCCGTGCCAGGCCTTCGCGCCGATCGGCGATCGCGCGGGCGGCGTCCTTCAGCCGACGCTCCTCCAGCGCCAACTCGCGCTCCAGCTCCGCCCGGTGCATCACCGTGTCGTCCAGAGCCCGGCTCGCGGCCTCCAGAGCGGCCTCCAGCTCCGCCTCCTGTTCGCGGATCCGGGCCGCCTCGCGCTCCATGTCCTCCGGGTCGCGGCCCCGCCGCTCCTCCGTGGGCGCGGCGGTGGCGCTCTTCACCCGTGCGTCCGCCAGGCTGATCGTGCCGCGCACCCGCTCGGCCAGCTGGGACAGCTCGTACCAGGTCTGCTGTGCCCGCTGAAGCCGCGGGGTGAGAGCCCGTACCTCCTCCTCGAGCGCGGCCTCCCGCTGCAGCGCCGCCCGCAGTTCGGCCTCGGCTGCCTCCTTGCGCGCCTTCAGCGCCGCCTCGTCCGCGACTTCGCTGCGCAGCGCCTCGCGCAGGGTCACCAGGTCGTCGGCGAGCAGCCGGAGCCGGGCGTCGCGCAGATCGGCCTGGATGACGGCGGCCCGGCGGGCCACCGCGGCCTGCCGCCCGAGCGGCTTGAGCTGACGCCTCAGTTCGTCGGTGAGGTCCTGGACGCGGGCGAGGTTGGCCTGCATCGCGTCGAGCTTCCGCAGCGCCTTCTCCTTGCGCTTACGGTGTTTGAGGACGCCGGCCGCCTCCTCGATGAACGCCCGGCGTCCCATCGGGTCGGCGTGGAGTACGGAGTCGAGCTGGCCCTGCCCGACGATCACATGCATCTCGCGGCCGATGCCGGAGTCGGACAGCAGTTCCTGAATGTCCAGGAGCCGACAGGTGTCGCCGTTGATCTGGTACTCGCTGCCGCCGTTGCGGAACATGATCCGGGTAATCGTTACTTCGGCGTACTCGATCGGCAGCGCACCGTCGGAGTTGTCGATGGTGAGCGACACCTCGGCACGGCCCAGGGGTGGGCGGCCGGTGGTGCCGGCGAAGATGACGTCCTCCATCTTGCCGCCGCGCAGCGACTTCGCGCCCTGCTCGCCCATGACCCAGGACAGCGCGTCCACCACGTTCGACTTGCCCGAGCCGTTGGGACCCACGACGCAGGTGATGCCCGGCTCGAAACGCAGCGTCGTGGCCGAAGCGAAGGACTTGAACCCGCGCAGGGTCAGGCTCTTGAGGTGCACGCCGTCGGACTCTACCTTTGCGCTCGGGTTTCACCGGCGAGTTTCACCGGGGGAAACGCAGGGCACATCAGTCGGTAAGCGAGGCGCCCTGCGGAGGGCCGGGCGGAAAAGAAGAAGGGACGCCAAGGCGTCCCTTGCAGATTCTCAAGCGGCTGACGTGCAGCCCGACCGGCCTGCAGGCTGCGGTCAGGTGAGCGCAGGCTCCGCCTGGGGTACGTCGATGCTGTCGAGCAGCGAGTCACCGTGGTGCGCGGCAGCGGACAGCGCGTCGTTCTCGGCCTGCATCCGTACGAGCTCGGATTCGAGGTCCTGGACACGCTGCTGGAGCCGTCGCATCTCGGCGATGAGCCGCGGGTCGGAGCCGCCGACGTAACCGAGAAGCGCCTTTGCCATGATGGATGGTCCTCCACACTGAGTGACCGACCGAAGCGGTGTGGGTCGTGAGGGAAAAACGCACCCGCGTGTCTGCAAATCACCATTGTTCTCAGTGTCAAACAGGTCAGGTGCGTGGGGATTCCAGCGTCTCACCAAATGGTTAGACGGTCAACACGATCACACCCCGTATCCCCGGGCGGCCTGGGGCTCGCGACGGCCGGGGGCTCGGCGCAGCTCTCTTCAGGGTGCCCGCGGGGCGCGGAGATCATCCTTACGGTCGCAGCCTTCCATGAGCGCGCGTTCTTGGCAACCACCAGGTCATCCCAGCCGCGCGCACATGCCGCGAGCACCTTGGGGGCGCCGGTCGCCCCGTTCCGCGGGCTTGCGCGGCGCCGGATCAGCGGATCGCGAAGCCCTCGTAGCCGCCTCGCGGTGTGTCCCAGATCTCGGTCACGCCGTCCACCCGACCGGGCGTGTCGCCGTCGCGCAGCCACTCCAGCAGCCTTTCGCACCGCTCCCGAGGCCCCTCGGCCACCACCTGGACCCGACCGTCGGCCAGGTTCGAAGCGAATCCGGTCAGGCCGCCGATCTCGAGGGCGCTGGCCCGGGTGAACCAGCGGAAGCCGACACCCTGGACGCTGCCGCGCACCCAGGCCGTAATGCGGACCACTTCGGTCATGCGTGCACGTTAATCGACCACTTGCTCACAGAGCACTTCACCCCCATCCGTGATGCCGTACAGTCACCGAACAACGAGCTTCACCCAGACGAGTGAGGACCCACGCCGAGCATGCCGAGCATGTGGAGGAGACAGCGATGGGCCGCCACCGACGCACTGCAACCGCGCCGCTGCCGAGGAGGGCGGGCGGCCGGCACCGGGGGGCACGACGGAGCCGTACTCCCGTACGGACGAGTCTTCTGAGCGCGTCCGCCGCGATGGCCGTGGGGGCCGTCGCCATGGCCTCCGGACTGGTCCCCAGGAGCGGCGGCGATCTCCTGTTCGACAGAGACGACGCCCCGGGACGAGGACTTCAGGGACTGCCGGAGCTGACACCGCAGGGATCCCCCTCGACGGTGCCGACGGATCGGGCCTCCACACCCCCGTCCCGGGACTCGGACCGACCGGACTCCCCCACGGCGCTGCCCTCCGGATCCCGGAGCCCGACCCGGCCGGCCCCGATCCCCTCGCAGCGGCCCACCACGCCCGAGGAGAGCGGGACGGGCACGCCGCAGGACACCGGGCATCCGTCCCGTACGCCGGCGCCCGAGCCGTCGAGACCGGAGAAACCCGCGCCCGATCCGACGGTGCCCGGCGCCAAGACGGTCGCCGAGTCCGAGGTGCTCGTCCTGGTCAACCAGGAACGGCTCGAGGCGGGGTGCCGGCCGGTGAGAGCCGACCGGAAACTCGCGGGTCTGGCCGAGCAGTTCAGCGAGGACATGGCCAGGCGCGGGTTCTTCGACCACACCGACCCCGACGGCGCCAATCCATGGGACAGGGCCGAGGCGCTGGACATCGACGGGCTGGGCGGCGAGAACATCGCGCGCGGCCAGCAGGATGCCGAGGCGGTGATGGAGGCCTGGATGGACAGTCCCGGCCACCGCGCGAACATCCTCAACTGCGAGTACCGGACCATCGGGATCGGCGCGCACCTCGGCGACGGCGGCCCCTGGTGGACCCAGGACTTCGGCTTCTGACGTCCCGACAGCTCACGGACGGCGGCGGCGCGGCACGGTGGCCCGCCACAGGCGTACGCACGACAGCAGCGCCGCCGCGAGCAGCAGCAGGTTCCGGACTCCGACGACGGCGACGCCCTGCCAGGAGCTGTGCAGCACGGCGGGGAAGAACAGCGGATAGTCGACGGTGGTCACCGCGGCCGCGAGCAGCAGCAGCACCGCGACGGGCCGCTGTGTGGTGCGTCCGACGGTCAGGCACACCGCGGCGAGTCCGATCAGCCAGATCAGGTACTGCGGGCTGATCACCCGGCTGGTGGCGGTGAACAGCAGCACCGCGGCGAGTGCGGCGTCGTACGGCGTCGCCAGGGTCCAGGAGCGGGCGCGCAGGCGCCACAGCAGCAGCCAGGTGAAGGCCACGGCGGTGAGCAGGAGCGTTCCCTGGGCCACGAAGGACACGTACGGCCCGACGAACTCGAATGAGCCGTACTGGTGTTTCACCACCCCGGGCCAGCCGAACAGCCGCGCCACGTGCAGCGCCGTCCCGGCCAGCGATTCGATCTCGACCCCGCGCCGCTGCTGCGCGAAGAGGAAGTCGAACGCGCCACGGAAGGCGACGCCCAGCAGCAGGAGCAGGGCCCCGGCGGACGCGGCGAGCGTCGTCCAGGACGTACGGGTGCAGCGCCCGGGCGGGGTGCCCAGCACCGTCAGCACCGGCCACACCTTGATCACCGCGGCGAGGCCGGCCAGCGCTCCGCCGAGCCGCGGGCGGGCCGAGAGCCCGAGCAGCCCCACGACGGCGATGCCGGTGACGAACACGTCGTAGCGGGCATACGGCAGGCTGAGCAGCATCGGCAGCCCGAGCGCCCACAGCCAGGCGCCCGCCAGGCTGCGTCCCCGGCGCCGGTGCGCGGCACGCGCCAGCGCCAGCACCACGACCGCGTCCGAGACCAGCATCAGCAGCACGAACCCCTGCAGATAGCTGACGACGGGAACCAGGCCGGGGGCGACCATCACCAGCGCCGCGCCGGGCGGATACTGCCAGCTGACGTCGCCGACCGGGAACGTACCGCTCCGCAGCTGCTCGTCCCAGCGCTGGTAGAGCACATGGACCTCGCCCGCGATGTCGCCGTGGCCCTGGCGGAGCAGCGCCAGCATCAGCAGCCGGGAGGCGGCCCAGTACACGGCCAGCGCGAGCCAGTCCCGCGGCCAGGTGCGCGGCCGATGCCAGCGGACCCGGCCGGCTGGTGCGGCGGGGGCCGAAGCGGGGCTCTCGGTCCGCGCCGCCGGCGGGGCGGCGCTGCGCACCGATTTCGGCTGTTCCAGGCCAACCACCGTGGGCGCGTCCGTCACCATCGCCTCCGCGTCTGAGGGCCCCTGGACCGAGAACAGGGACAAACCTCAACGAATATATGCAATTCGTCCGGCCGACTGGCTCACCCGCGCCGGGGCAGGGCTCTCCGGGCGGGGGGACGCTGGCATCGGGGGCAGTAGTAACTCGACCGGTTCATCCAGGGCCGGCGCCGGATCGGGGTACCGCACCGACGGCACGGCTCCTCCTCGCGGCCGTACGCGTCCAGGGAGCGGTCGAAGTATCCCGACTCGCCGTTCACGTTGACGTAGAGGCTGTCGAAGCTGGTGCCGCCGACGGCGAGGGCGGCGTTCATCACATCCCGTACATGACCGAGGAGTTCCGCACTCCGCGGGCGGGTCACGGTCGCCGTCGGACGGTCGTAGTGGAGCTTGGCGCGCCACAGCGCCTCGTCGGCATAGATGTTGCCGACGCCGCTGATGAGCGACTGGTCGAGCAGCGCCCGCTTGACGGTCGTACGGCGTCGGCGCAGGGCGGCGTGGAAGGCGGCCTCGTCGAACGCCGGGTCCAGCGGGTCGCGGGCGATGTGCGCGATGGCGTCGGGCAGACCGTCCGGATCGCCGGGGAGCTGGGGGTGGAGGGAGAGGCCACCGAAGGTCCGCTGGTCGACGAAGCGCAACTCGGTGCCGTTCGCGGTGCCTGCGGTCGGTGTGCCCGCTGCGGTCGCCGCTGCGGCGAAGCGGAAGCGGATCCGCAGATGGGGCTCGTCGGGGGCGTCTGCGGGCTGGAGGAGCAGCTGTCCGCTCATGCCGAGATGGGCGAGCACGGATGTACCCGTCCCCACGACCGGCAGCCAGAGGTACTTGCCCCGGCGGTGGGCAGGGCCGAAGGTGCCACCCACCATGCGGTCGGCGAAGTCGGCGGCGCCGGCGAGATGGCGGCGGACCGCTCGGGCGTGCCGTATCTCGACGGAGGCGACGGTGCGGCCGGACACCCATCGCTGGAGCCCGCGACGGACCACTTCGACCTCGGGCAGCTCTGGCACGGGCTCTCTCCGGTGGGGTTGCCCCTGCCGAAGGCAAGGGGGTTTGCGATGTTCCGGCGCCGACGGCAGGAACGGGTACCCGCCCGCGCGGCCCCGGGCCGCCGGCGCGGGATCCGCGGTGCCGGGGCGGCGCACCCGCCGGAGCGGGTGCACTCGCGCTCCCGGGAGGCCGGGCCCGGCCCGCCGACCCGGGACGCTAGCTCGAACTCCCCCAGCTACCGCTGGGTGGGGGTACCCCCGGCGTTAGCTGGGGGAGTGCCCCCATGCGCCTCGTCGGCGGAACTCCGCACCGGTGCCGGGTCGGCGTCAGCGCCGTCGGCGGGGCCCGTCACCTCGTCGGTCTTCGCGGTCGCCGCGTCCGCGGCGGCGCGGATGGCGAGCCAGGCGGCCTCGGCCGCCTGCTGCTCCGCTTCCTTCTTGCTGCGGCCGGTGCCGGTGCCGTACGTGACACCACCGACTCGGGCGGCAGCCGTGAAGGTCTTCTCGTGGTCGGGCCCGGTCTCGGTGACCAGGTACTCGGGCACACCCAGCCCCTCGGTGGCGGTCAGCTCCTGGAGGCTGGTTTTCCAGTCCAGGCCCGCGCCGAGGTTCGAGGACCTCTCGATCAGCGGGTCGAAGAGCCGGTGCACCAGCTCCGCGGCCGCCTCCAGCCCGCGGTCGAGGTAGACCGCGCCGATCACCGCTTCGAGGGTGTCGGCGAGGATCGACGCCTTGTCCCGGCCGCCGGTGCCCTCTTCGCCCCGGCCCAGCCGGATGAAGGAGCCCAGTTCGAGGCCGCGGCCGACGTCCGCCAGCGCGCGCGAGTTGACCACCGCCGCCCGCAGCTTGGCCAGCTGGCCCTCGGGCAGGTCGGGGTGGATGCGGTACAGCGTGTCGGTGACCACCAGGCCGAGCACCGAGTCCCCGAGGAACTCGAGCCGCTCGTTGGTGGGCAGACCGCCGTTCTCGTACGCGTAGGAGCGGTGCGTCAGCGCACGCACCAGAAGGGCGGACTCGAGCTTGTACCCGAGCCGCCCTTCCAGAAGCGTGTGGGACGAGGCCGCGTCCGCCGGTGACGCCTTCTTCGGCGATTTGGCGTCCGACATGAAGCCTGTCACCCGCCGATCAGACCTCGAGGACCTGGCGGCGGTTGTAGGTGCCGCAGCTCGGGCACGCGATGTGCTGCTGCTTCGGCTCGTGGCAGCGCTCGCACGCCACCAGGGTGGGGACCGCAGCCTTCCACTGCGACCGGCGGTGGCGCGTGTTGCTGCGCGACATCTTCCGCTTCGGAACGGCCACGGCTACTTCTCCTGCTTCTCGTCGACGCCCACTTCGGCGCCGCTCATGTCGTCCTTCTCGCCGCCCTGGAGTGAATCGGCGAGTCCCTGCAGTGCCGCCCAACGGGTGTCGACGGCGTCGTGGTGGTGGTCCGGGTCGTCCGCGAGCCGTGCCCCGCACTCGGGGCACAGTCCGGGGCAGTCCTCCCGGCACACCGGCTGCAGCGGCAGTGCGAGCACCACCGCGTCGCGCAGCACGGGCTCGAGGTCGAACAGGCCGTCCTCGAGGAAGAACAAGTCCTCTTCCCCGGCGTCCTCAGCGCCTCCGCCGGATTCCGCCTCGCGGCTCCGGTCGTCGGCGTCGGGGTAGGAGAACATCTCCTGGAAGTCCGTTTCGAGCTCTCGCTCCAGCGGGTCCAGACACCTTACGCACTCCCCTGTCAGCGGCGCCTGGGCGGTGCCCGTGACGAGCACCCCCTCCACGACCGACTCCAGGCGGAGATCGAGCTCCACCGTCGCGCCGCCGGGCACCCCGATGACCTCGATGCCGAAGTCGCCGGGCGCCGCGACCGAGCGGGACTGCCGCTGGAGCGCACCGGGACGCCGACCCAGCTCATGCGTGTCGAACACGAGCGGGTTGCGGTGGTCGAGGCGGGCGTTCAGGGCTTCCTGCTTTCTACGCTGCGGTACCGGCCGCCCTGCTCCGTGACGCGGAAGCGAGCAGCCTGGATCGCGGGCGTCTACGAAATCAGCCGTAGGCGCACGCGCGACCGAAGAAACAGGATACTGGACGGGCCGCCGGAGGCCCAATTCCCCCCTGGCTCCTCCGCCACATCCCCGCACTCCACGGGCTGGGGGTTACCCCCACCCTGGGGACCCCCGGCGCTAGCTGGGGGAGGTAGCTGGGGAGAACGCCCTGGCGGCGGCTGCCCGGCAGGAGCCCACCGACGGGCGATCAGCGACCCTGCTCGTACTGCCGCAGCTGGTCGAGGTCGAGCATGCTGGTGTCGAAGAGGCTGGTCTCGTCGAGCGCGGCGGCGGGCTGTTGCTGCTGCGGCGCGTAGCCGGCGTTCGGG
This sequence comes from Streptomyces sp. KR80, assembly GCF_052245555.1. Taxonomy (NCBI): domain Bacteria; kingdom Bacillati; phylum Actinomycetota; class Actinomycetes; order Kitasatosporales; family Streptomycetaceae; genus Streptomyces; species Streptomyces sp. KR80. The sequence continues at coordinate 297,943 of NZ_JBQQCD010000004.1, read as the reverse complement.
TCGTAGTGCTGCTGGTAGCCGTACGGGTCCTGCTGCTGATAGCCGTACACGTCCTGCTGCTGGTAGCCGCCCCCGGATTCCGCCATGGGCGATCCCACCGGGTAGCCGTAGGCGTCCTGCTGATAGGACGCGGCCGGGGCGTAGTAGTCCTGCTGGGGCTGCGGAACCGCTGCCTCCTGCTGCGGCTGGAGCTGTGGCTGCTCCTCGGCGCCGGCCAGACCGGCCAGGTACTCGGCGTCGCTGGTCTGCGGGGCGTGGGCCAGCCCGTCCTGAGCGGCCATATGCGCCCCGAGCTCGTCCGTGTCCCGCCGGCCGTGCAGCTTCTGCCGCCCGCGGCCGACCGCATCGAGGGTCTTGGAGAGCACCGCCTCGAAGGCGCCGAGCTTGGCGTCCACGTATACGTCGGCGCGCTCGCGGAGCGTGTGGGGGTCCGCGCTGGGCTCGGGGGCGTCCTCGTCCTCGTATCCGTGCTCGTCCAGCCCCGGGCCGCGGCCGAGCAGCTTCTCGCGGCCGCGGTCGACGGAGCCGAGGGTCTTGGTGAGGACGACCTCGAAGTTGGCCAGCTTGCTGTCGACGTAGTCGTCCGCCTCGGCACGGATCTCCTCGGCCTCGCGGCGGGCCTCGGTGAGGATGCGGTCGGCCTCCTCCTGGGACTGCCGGGCGACCTCCGTGTCGGAGATCAGCGAGCCGCGCTGTGCGTGCGCGGACTGGATGATCCGCTCCGCCTCCTGGCGGGCCTCCTCGACCATCCGGTCACGGCCGCCGATCAGCAGTTGCGCCTCGGCGAGGGAGCCGGGGAGGGCCGCGCGGACTTCTTCGAGCATGGCGAGCAGCTCGGCGCGGTTGACCACGCACGAGGCCGACATGGGCATGGACCGGGCGCTACCGACGGTCTCGACGATCTCGTCGAGCTTCTTCTGCACGTCCACCTTGGGTGCTCGCAGTCTCTATCTGTGCCGGACGGTTCGGGACGGAAACGACTGTACGTCCCCGGGCGACCCGCTCGACACCTACTGGCGAAACGTCAGACCGAGAAGAGTCACCTGCGCTCGGCGAAGCGCTTGGTGAGGGCTTCCAGGACCACCGGAGGCACCAGGTGGGAGACGTCGCCGCCCCAGGCAGCGACCTCCTTCACCAGGCTGGAGGAGAGGAAGCTGTACGTCGGGTTGGTGGGCACGAAGAGGGTCTCGACACCGGAGAGCCCATTGTTCATCTGGGCCATCTGGAGCTCGTAGTCGAAGTCGCTGACGGCGCGGAGACCCTTGACGATGGCGGGGATGTCCCGCTGCTTGCAGAAGTCCACGAGGAGGCCGTGGAAGGCCTCGACCTCGACGTTGCCGTACTCGGCCGTGACCTGGCGGAGGAGATCCATCCGCTCGTCGACGGTGAACAGGCCCTGCTTGGACTTGTTGATCATCACGGCCACGTGCACGACGTCGTAGAGCTTGGACGCACGGGCGATGATGTCGAGGTGTCCGTTGGTGACGGGGTCGAAGGACCCCGGACAGACTGCGCGGCGCAAGAGTCGTTCCTCGCTCTCCGGTCCGATCATGACACGCTGGCGGATTTCTCGGTGGGGCGCGTCGAGGCGGCGCGACCGTACCAAAGCGTGCCTTCGCCGTAGCGACGCGCTCGCAGACCGTCGAATCCGGCAGGCCACCGGAATTCACCGCCTCTGGTGCTGCGCTCCACGGTGGCGAGGGCGTCGTCGGCGAGCCAGTCCTGACGCCGGAGTGTGAGCAGGATCTCGCGGAGATCGTCATCCGTGACCACATACGGCGGGTCGAGGAAGACCACGTCGTAGCGGGCCTCGGGAGCCGGCCCGGCGAGGATCTGCTCGGCCCGCCCGGTGCGGACTTCGGCTCCTGGAAGGCCGATGGCGCGGACGTTCTCCCGGATGACCCGGGCGGCACGGGCGTCGGCCTCGACGAGCAGCACATGACCGGCCCCGCGGGAGAGCGCCTCGAGCCCGATGGCGCCCGATCCGCCATACAGGTCGAGCACACGCATGCCCCGCAGGCCGCCGAGCAGCGACTCCCAGGTGGAGAACAACCCCTCGCGCGCCCGGTCGGAGGTGGGACGGGTGCCGGTGCCCGGCGGTACGGCCAGGCGGCGTCCGCCGGCGGCTCCGGCGATCACGCGGGTCATGGGCTCCGGTCCTTCGTTGTGGGCGGGGCAGCGGCCCCGCACGGCCGCCGCCCCTCCACGATATGGCGTCCCGCCTCCGGGCGGACCCCTCGACCAGGACAGCTGCGGGGATCCGGCGGAGCCGCGGGCCCGTCACGATCGCCGACCCCGGCCTCCGACCGGTGCCTGGCCTTGGGCCGACTCCGCGATCGACCCACCACCGCGGGCGGGGCATAGCGCGAAAGCGCGAGCGCGCGCACGGCGCGGTTGAGGGCAATACGGAGCGGCAGTGGTCGAGGCCCGACGCGAACCGCCTCAGCCCTTGTCGAGGTACTGCTCGCGCTCGGCGTCCAGCAGGGCGTCCAGCGCCGTCCGGAGCTCGGGGTGGCCGGTCAGCTCGGGGTCGGCCGAAACGATCCGGACGGCCGCCTCGCGGGCGGCGACGATCACGTCCTCGTCCTCGATGACGGCGAGCATCCGCAGCGAGGAGCGGACGCCGGACTGCGCCTGGCCCAGCACATCGCCCTCGCGCCGCTGCTGCAGGTCGACGCGGGACAGCTCGAAGCCGTCGAGGGTCGCGGCGACCGCATCCAGCCGCGAACGAGCGGGGGTCGGCCCCGGCATGTCCGTCACGAGCAGGCACAGGCCGGGAGCGCTGCCGCGGCCGACCCGGCCGCGGAGCTGGTGCAGCTGCGAGACACCGAACCGGTCGGCGTCCATGATCACCATTGCGGTGGCGTTCGGGACGTTCACCCCGACCTCGATGACCGTGGTCGCGACCAGGACGTCCAGGTCGCCCGCGGCGAACCGGCGCATCACCTCGTCCTTGGCGTCGGGCTGCATCCTGCCGTGCAGAATCTCCACCCGCAGACCGCTCAACGGGCCCTTCGTCAGCTGCTCGGCGACGTCCAGGACGGCGAGCGGCGGCCGCCGCTCGACCTCGTCCTCCGGAGACACGGCGGTCTCCGGGGACTTCCCGGCCCGTTCCGCCGCGACGTCCTCCTCGTCGCCGATCCGGGGGCAGACGACGTACGCCTGGTGTCCCGCCTCGACCTCCTCGCGCACCCGCTCCCAGGCCCGGGCGAGGAAGTGCGGCTTGTCCTGCGCCGGTACGACATGGCTGGCGATCGGCGACCGGCCGGCCGGCAGCTGGTCGAGGACGGAGGTCTCCAGGTCGCCGAAGACGGTCATGGCGACGGTGCGCGGAATCGGGGTCGCCGTCATCACCAGCAGGTGCGGCGGCCGTTCGGCCTTGGCCCGCAGCGCGTCGCGCTGCTCGACCCCGAAGCGGTGCTGCTCGTCCACGACGACCAGGCCGAGGTCGTGGAACTGGACCTTGTCCTCGATCAGCGCGTGGGTGCCGATGACGATGCCCGCCTCGCCGGTGACCAGGTCGAGCAGCGCCTGGCGGCGGGCGGCGGCCCCCATGGAGCCGGTGAGCAGCACGACCTTGGTGGCCTGCTCCGCGCCGCCGAGCATTCCGCCCTCCGCCAGGTCGCCCATCATCTCGACGATCGAGCGGTGGTGCTGCTGGGCGAGGACTTCGGTGGGCGCGAGCATCGCGGCCTGGCCTCCTGCGTCGACGACGCCGAGCATCGCGCGCAGCGCCACCATGGTCTTCCCCGAGCCGACTTCGCCCTGGAGGAGGCGGTGCATGGGGTGCTCGGTGGCGAGGTCGTCGAAGATCTGCTGCGAGACCTTCCGCTGGCCCTCGGTGAGGGTGAAGGGCAGCTTGGCGTCGAAGGCGTCCAGCAGCCCTCCGGGCCTCGGGACGCGGGGCGCGGCGGGCAGCTGCGCGTCCGCGTATCGCCGCCGGGCCAGCGCGACTTGCAGGACGAACGCCTCGTCCCACTTGAGGCGGTCGCGGGCACGGGCGATGTCGGCCTTGGTGCGCGGCCGGTGCACCTTGCGGAACGCCTCGGGCAGGGTCTCCAGCCCCCGCTGCTCCCGCAGTTCCTCGGGCAGCGGATCGGTGAGGTGCTGCCAGCCGTCCGCCTCGAAGGTGTCCAGGACGGCGCCCACCGACTTGGCGATCCGCCACGACGGCAGCTGCTTGCAAGCGGGGTAGAGAGGCAGCAGCTGATGGGCGAAGCTGTCCACGGCCTCGGCCGCATCGGCGCCGCTCACGCGGTCCAGCAGTTCGTAGTCGGGGTGCGCGAGCTGGCGAGTGCGGTTGAAGACCGTGACCTTGCCGGCGAACATGCCGCGCCGGCCGGGCAGCAGCTCCCGCTCGTGGTGGTGCGCCGCGCGGCCGAAGAAGACCAGGGTGAGGGACCCGCTGCCGTCGGTGACGACGACTTCCAGCCGCACGCCCTTGCCTCGGTGGAAGGTCTTCTTCGCGGCCTTGGCGACCTGGGCGACGACCGTGACGTGCTCGTCCAGCGGAAGGTCGGAGAGCCGGGTCAGCTCGCCCCGCTCCGCGTACCGCCGCGGGTAGTGGTGCAGCAGGTCCCCCACGGTGCGCAGGCCGAGCTGGTCGGCCATCACCTTCGCGGTGTTGCCGCCGACCGTCTTCTTCAGGGATTCATCCAGGGCGGGCACGCAGTCCATTGCACACCATCGGTGTGACATCGGCGGGCCCTACGGCGTGCCCTCGCGCCTCACTCCACCCCGATGAGCAGCGGTACGGACAGCTGGCCGCCCCGGTAGACCACGGTGTCGACGGCGAGGTGGTTGTCCCGTACGTGAGCCTGAAGCCGGTCGCCGAGGTGGTCGGGGATTCCGGCGCCGAGCACCAGCGTGACCAGCTCCCCGCCGGCGGCGAGCATCCGGTCCAGTACGGTCGCAGCGGTTCCGCCGAGGTCGGCGCCGATCACGGCGACGTCGCCGTCGATGAGCCCGAGGACGTCCCCGGCCTCACAGACCCCGGCCGAGGTCCAGGACTGCTGCTCGGCGACGGCGAGTTCCGCGCACCGGGTCGCGCCGGCGGCGGACGTCATGGCCACCACGTCCTCGTCGAATCGGCGGCCGGGCTCGTGGACCGCGAGCGCGGCCAGGCCCTGGACGCTGGAGCGCGTGGGGATCAGCGCGACTCGTACGCCTTCGGCGCGCACCTGCTCGACGGCCGCGGCGGCGGTGTGCCGGAGGGCCGCGTCGCCCGGCAGCAGGACGACCTCGCGCGCGTGCGCCCGGCGGATGGCCTGCACCAGCTCGCCGCTCGCGGGTGGCTCTCCGGGGCGTGCGGTGACCACGCTCGCCCCGGCCTCCCGGCAGAGCGCGGCGAGCCCTTCCCCGGGGACCACCGCGACAACGGCGCGGGCGGTGCGCTCGCGCTCCGCACCGGAGTCGGCGAGCGTCTCGTCCTGCGCGAAGCCGGTGCCGGCCCCGGACGCCGTGGCGAAGTGAGTGATCCGGATGCGGTGGGGCCGCCCGGCGTGGATGCCCGCCTCCACGGCGGCGCCCGGGTCGTCCACGTGCACATGGACGTTCCACAGGCCGTCGCCACCGACGACGACGAGCGAGTCACCGAGCGCGTCGAGCCGCCCCCGCAGCTCGGCGACGGCCTCGTCGTCAGCGTCCAGCAGGTAGATCACCTCGTAGGCGGGTCCCGGTCGTACGACGTCGTCGGCCCGCCCGGGGGCGCCGTCGGTGCCGACGTCGGCGGGCATGCACGAGCTCCCCGCAGACGGGACCGCGGTGCTCAGGAGGGCCCCCGGGTGCGCGGCCTCCGCGCGGGGTGACCAGTCGCGGCGAGCAGTCCCCGCACCCCGCGATGCACGGGCCGCCGCGACGGCGTCGTCCCTGCCCGGGATCGCGGCCGGCTGGGTACGGCCGGGTCGGCTGGGGGCCGGGATGCCGGCCGGGCCCGGTGCCTGAGCCGGTCCGGCGCCGTCCCCGGTTCCGGCCGGCGTGCGACGTTCTGCGGTGCTCTGCTCTTCCGCGGCAGCGCCGGGGCGGATCGGCCGCAGGGCGTCGGACAGGTACGCGTCGGCGGGGAGGCGCGTCGTACCGGAGATGACCGGGTCCATGGGCCGCTCGCCGGACACCGCTGCGCACAGCGATCCGAGGACGGTGACCAGGCCACAGCCGCCCGCGTCCACGACACCGGCGCGGCGGAGCACGTCGAGCTGTCCCGGGGTCGCGTCCAGTGCAACGCGCGCCCCCTCGTAAGCGGCACGCGCCACCTCGGCGACGCCGCCTGCGGCGCGCTCGCCCGCGTCGGCAGCGGCGGCGGCGACGGTGAGGACCGTGCCTTCAGTGGGGTGGGCGACGGCCTGATAGGCCGACTCCGCGGCGCGGCGCAACGCCTGGCGCAGCCTCTCCGCGTCTGCCGCAGGTCCCGGGCGGTCCACCGCCAGGACGTCCGCCATGCCGCGCAACAGCTGTGCCAAGATCGTGCCGGAGTTGCCGCGTGCCCCGATCAGGGCGCCGTGGGCCATCGCCCGTACCGCATCGGGCAGCGCCGGACCGCTCGCGTCGGCCACGGCCGCGTGGGCCGCGAAGACGGCGTCCACGGCCTGGGCCGCCGACTCCACGGTCAGATACAGATTGGTCCCGGTGTCACCGTCCGCCACCGGGTAGACGTTGATCGCGTCGATGCCCTCCCGGGCCTGCCCCAGCGCCTCGAGAGCGAGCCCGCACCACGTGCGTACCGTGGTCGCGTCGAGGGTGTGCGGCACCTGCGTCCTCCTCGGACCGGGGTCGGTGGGTAGGGAACCCAGGGTGGCGGGTGGGGGAGATCCGCACCGCAGGGTAGTCGCGGCCCCGAGACCGCCAGGCCTCGGGGCTCTGGCGGCCATGGTAGTTTCGTTGTACGCGAGCGGCCGTTGTATGCTGCTCCGGTTGCCCGATGAGAATCGGGCCATTCCCCCTGGCACTGCCGGTCAATCCCTGACCACGGCGACGCCGGGAATTACCGTAAGTGTCTGTCTCCTCGCGCAAGCGAGGGTGACCCGTCTTTGGAGTGACCCGTGGCTGCCAACTGCGACGTCTGCGGCAAGGGGCCGGGCTTCGGCAACAACATCTCGCACTCGCACCGCCGCACCCGCCGTCGTTGGAACCCCAACATCCAGACGGTGCGCGCTGTGGTCGGGCGGACGCCGAAGCGGCTCAACGTCTGCACCTCGTGCATCAAGGCCGGCAAGGTCTCGCGCTGACGTTCGCGTCGTAGCGCGGCCCTCCCGGTTGTACGAAGCCGGTTCACCTCACGGGTGAGCCGGCTTTTCTACGTTTCGGCTCAGGTTTCGTCGTCGGGTGCGGCCCGATGGTTGCGTTGTGCCCACAACGCGACGCTCAGCGCCAGCGCCAGGCGTGGTCGACGGGACCGATGCCCTCGCCCAGCGGGAAGCCCGCCGCGATCGCGGCCGTGACGTACTCCTTCGCTGTGGCCGCCGCTTCCGGCACCGGGCGGCCCTTCGCGAGTTCTGCCGCGATCGCGCTCGCCAACGTGCAACCGGTGCCGTGGGTATGCCGGTTGTCGTGCCGTACCGCCCGCAGCCAGTGCTCCTCGCGGCCGTCGGTCAGCAGATCCACGGCTTCTCCCGCCAGGTGGCCGCCCTTGATCAAGGCCCAGCGGGGCCCGTACTGCAGCACCGCATCCGCGGCCCGGCGCATGTCGTCCTCGCCGGACACCCGTACGCCCGTCAGCTGCGCCACCTCGTCCAGGTTCGGGGTGGCGACCGTCGCCACCGGCAACAACCGGGTACGGACCGAGTCGAGCGCCGAGGACGCGAGCAGCGGGTCCCCGTGCTTGGAGACCCCGACCGGGTCCACCACCACCGGCGCCCCGACGTCCGCGAGTAGTTCCGCGACGGTTTCCACCAACTCCGCGGAAGCGAGCATGCCGGTCTTCACCGCGCCCACGCCGATGTCGTCGACGACACTGCGGAACTGAGCCCGTACGGCCTCGGCCGGGACCTCCCACGCGCCCTGCACGCCCAACGAGTTCTGCGCCGTGACGGCGGTGACCACGCTCATCCCGTGGACCCCGAGGGCGAGCATCGCCTTGAGGTCGGCCTGGATGCCCGCACCGCCACCGGAGTCCGATCCGGCGACAGTGAGCGCCCGAGGCGGCACGTGCGGCGGTTGCCGGGTTATCTGCATACGGGCGAATCTACTGGGCGTCCTCGATGTCCCCGAAGTGATCCCAGCCGCCCTTGTCCCACGGCGCCCCGTCCACCGTCACCTGCGGCAGCGCCGACGCCCGCGGCCGGAGGCCGCTCACCGAGCAGTGCAGCACCTCACCGATCACCCGCCACCGCGCGGGCAGCTTCACATCGGGCGGGAAGGTCGCCACGATCGCGTGGTCCTCTCCCCCGCCCAGCACCCAGGTCAGCGGGTCCACCCCGACCGCCTGCCCGATGTCGGACATCTGCGTGGGGATGTCAATCGCCGCCGAGCGCACGTCGATCCGGACCTTGCTGGCCTCCGCGATGTGTCCGAGGTCGGCGACGAGCCCGTCGCTGACATCGGTCATCGCCGTCGCGCCCAGCCCGGCGGCCGCCGGTCCGGCGTGGTAGGGCGGCTCCGGCCGCCGGTGCGCCTCCACGAAGGCGCGCGGCGAGCGGAAGCCCCGGGAGAGCACCGCGTGCCCGGCCGCCGACCAGCCCAGCCAGCCCGTCACGGCGACGACGTCGCCGGGCCTGGCCCCCGCCCGGGTGACCGGCTCATGGTTGCGCAGGTCGCCGAGGGCGGTGATGGCGACGGTGATGGTGTCGCCCCGTACGACATCGCCGCCCACCACGGCCGCCCCCGCAACCTGGCACTCGTCGCGGATGCCGTCCATCAGCTCGGTCGGCCAGGTCACGGGAAGGTCGGCGGGTACGACCAGACCGAGCAGCAGCGCGGTCGGCACCGCGCCCATGGCCGCGATGTCGGCGAGGTTCTGCGCGGCCGCCTTGCGGCCCACGTCGTAGGCCGTCGACCAGTCGCGGCGGAAGTGCCGGCCTTCAAGCAGCAGGTCCGTACTGGCCACGACCCGCCGGTCCGGCGCCGCGACCACCGCGGCGTCGTCCCCCGGTCCGATCCGTACGGCGGGGGTGGTGGTGAGCCGGGAGGTCAGCTCCCTGATGAGCCCGAACTCCCCCAACTCGCCCACGGTGCCCTTCATCGCTGTGCCCCTTCTGCCCCGGTGCGCTTGCGCTCGCGCGCCGACAGTGGTGTCGGTACGGTCAACGTGTCGATCCTGCCCGCCCCCGGAGCGCGCCGTCGGCCGCGCGGGTCTCCCCGTGCCGCTCGGCGACGCGGTACCGTGGCGTCCCTTCTCCCCCCATGATCCTCGTGGCCGCCCTGGAGGTTCCGTGGTACAGGCGTACATCCTGATCCAGACGGAAGTCGGCAAGGCGTCGACCGTCGCCGACACCATCGCCAAGATCCCGGGGGTGATCCAGGCCGAGGACGTGACCGGTCCCTACGACGTGATCGTGCGCGCCCAGGCCGAGACGGTCGATGAGCTCGGTCGCATGGTGGTCGCGAAGGTCCAGCAAGTGGACGGCATCACCCGCACCCTGACCTGCCCGGTGGTTCATCTGTAGCCCCCGCTTATGCTCGGCCGGTGAGTCTTTCCTCTCCTCGGCGCATCCGGCTCCCGGCCGCCGCGCTGACCATCGCGGCCGTCGGCGCCGTCACCGGTTGTTCCTTGACGGACGGCTCCGGCGTGCGCCCGGTTCCCACCCCCTCCGCGGAGGCCGCCACGGTGTGCCGTGCGTTGCAGGACCGGCTGCCCGCGACCGTGGACGGGCTCGACCGGAGTGCCGATGGGCCGGACTCCGATTTCGCCGCCAACTGGGGCGACCCGGCCGTGCAGCTGCGGTGCGGGGTTCCACGCCCCGAACTGCTGACGCCTGGAAGCGAACATTACAACCCCACGGCCGACGGGGTGGAGGTCAACGGTGTCACCTGGCTGCTGGAGAAGCAGGAGGACGGGTACCGCTTCACCACCACGGGACGCAAGGCGTTCGTCGAGGTGACGGTCCCCGGGGAGTACGCCCCCGAGGTCAATGCTCTGACCGACCTCGCGAGCGCCGTGAAGAAGACCGTGCCCACAACCCTCTGAGGGCTCAGCGCAGCCCGACGGGGCGGCGCAACGCGGCCTGGATCAGCCGGTCCACCAGCTCCGGGTAGCCCACTCCGCTCTCCTGCCACATCCGCGGGTACATGGAGATCGGGGTGAACCCCGGCATGGTGTTGATCTCGTTGATCACGAACTCCCCGCTCTCCAGCAGGAAGAAGTCCGCGCGGACCAGGCCCTCGCAGGAGGCGGCGTCGAAGGCCCGTACGGCCAGCTCCTGGACGCGGGCGGTCTGCTCGGCGGTGAGCGGCGCGGGCACGATGCCGGTCGCGGAATCGATGTACTTCGCCTCGAAGTCGTAGAAGTCGTGAGCGGTGACGGGAGGAATCTCGGCGGGGGTGCTGGCCCGCGGCCCGTCCTCGAACTCCAGGACGCCGCACTCGATCTCCCGTCCGCGCAGCAGCGACTCCACCAGGATCTTGGGGTCGTGGCGCCGGGCCTCCGCCACCGCCTCCTCCAGGTCCGCCAGCCCGTCGACCTTGGTGATGCCCATGGAGGAGCCGGCGCGCGCGGGCTTGATGAAGACCGGCCAGCCGTGGTCGGCCGCGAAGTCCACGATCTTCTTGCGCGCAGCGGACGGATTCTGCTCCCACTCACGGGGCCGGATCACCTCGTACGGACCGACGGGCAGCCCGAAGGAGATGAACACTCGCTTCATGTACTCCTTGTCCATCCCGACGGCGGACGCGAGCACCCCCGCGCCGACGTACGGCACCCCCGACAGCTCCAGCAGCCCCTGGATCGTGCCGTCCTCGCCGTACGGCCCGTGCAGCACCGGGAAGACGACGTCGACCTCGCCCAGCGCCTTCGGCACCGCACCGGGCTCGGTGTAGACGACCTCGCGGCTGGCCGCGTCGACCGGCAGCAGCACGGTGCCCTCGCCCGACTCCGTCAGCTGCTCGACGCTCGGCAGCCGCCGGTCGGCGATGGCCATCCGCTCGGGGTCGTCGGCGGTCAGCGCCCAGCGGCCGTCGGTGGTGATGCCGATGGGCAGCACCTCGTACTTGGTCCGGTCGATGGCGCGCAGCACGGCGCCCGCGGTGACCACGGAGATGGCGTGCTCGGAGCTGCGCCCGCCGAAGACGACGGCGACGCGCGGCTTGCGCTGAGGGCTCTGGGGGGAGGACTGGCTGCTCATATCGCGACGACCCTACCGAACAGTTCCGGCCACGTCAGCGCCGCTCGGCCTTGGCGCTGCGGGACATCATCTCCTTGAGGGCGACGAGCGGCGGCTTCCCCTCGTGGACGATGCCGACGACCGTCTCGGTGATGGGCATGTCGACCCCGTGACGGCGAGCCAGATCGAGCACGGACTGGCAGGACTTGACGCCCTCCGCGGTCTGCTTGGTGACCGCGATGGTCTCCTCCAGCGTCATGCCCCGGCCGAGGTTGGTGCCGAAAGTGTGGTTGCGGGAGAGCGGCGAGGAGCACGTGGCGACCAGGTCGCCCATGCCCGCCAGACCGGCGAAGGTGTGGGCGTCCGCACCCATCGCCAGGCCGAGCCGGCTGGTCTCGGCCAGCCCCCGGGTGATGAGCGACGCCTTGGCGTTGTCGCCGAGCCCCATGCCGTCGGCGATGCCCACCGCCAGCGCGATGACGTTCTTGACCGCGCCGCCCAGTTCACAGCCGACCACGTCGGTGTTGGTGTACGGGCGGAAGTACGGGGTGTGGCAGGCGGCCTGGAGCCGTTGCGCCACCTCTTCGTCGACGCACGCGACCACCGCGGCGGCGGGCTGCCGGGCGGCGATCTCCTTCGCGAGATTGGGCCCGGTCAGCACGGCGACCCGGCTCCTGACGTCCCCTCCGGCGTCAGCAGCTCCCGGCGCCTTGCCGACCACCTCCTCGATGACCTCGCTCATCCGCTTCGCGGTGCCGAGTTCGACGCCCTTCATCAGGCTGACCAGCACGGTGTCGGAGGGCAGCAGCGGCGCCCACCGCGCGAGGTTGCCGCGCAACGTCTGCGAGGGCACGGCGAGCACCGTGAACTCCGCTCCGCGGGCGGCCTCCGCGGGGTCGGTGGTGGCGCCGATCGATGCGGGCAGTTCGATGCCGGGCAAGTAGTCCGGGTTCGTACGGCCCGTGTTGATGGCCGCCACGAGCTCCGCACGGCGGCCCCAGAGGGTCACCTCGCAGCCGGCGTCGGCGAGCACCATCGCGAATGCAGTGCCCCAGGATCCGGTGCCGAAGACCGCGCAGCGCGTCACTTGCTCTCCTCCTGCTCCCGCTCCCTGGCGTTCCCCGCGGTCGCCGCCCGTTTCTGCGCCTTCCTGCGCTGCTCCGCGCGGGCCGTTCGGTGGTCGTACGGCTCGTCCGGTGCGGGTTCGCCCCGGATCTCGGAGAGGAGTTCGGTGACCGCCGCCATGATCTGGTCGGTTGCGGCACGCAGCACCTCGGCCGTCGGCTCCACCCCGTAGTACGCGGACAGGTCCACCGGCGGACCGGCCTTCACATGCAGCGTCTTACGCGGGAACAGCCGCGGCCACTCCTCGGCGTACGGCGGCATTGCCTGGTTCGCGCCCCACTGAGCGACGGGGATGACCGGCGCCTTGGTGAGCAGTGCGACGCGCGCCGCACCGGTCTTGCCCTGCATCGGCCAGTGGTCGGGGTCGCGGGTGAGGGTGCCCTCGGGGTAGAACGCGACGCACTCCCCGCGCTCGATGGCGTCGACGGCGGCGCGGAAGGCGCCTATGGCGTCCGTGGACTCGCGGTAGACGGGGATCTGGCCGGTGCCGCGGAGCATCATGCCGACGAACGGCGCCTTGAAGAGGCCGGCCTTCGCCAGGAATCGCGGGACACGGCCGCTGTTGTACTGGAAGTGCGCATACGAGAGCGGGTCGAGATACGAGTTGTGGTTGACCGCGGTGATGAAACCGCCGTCCTCCGGGATGTGCTCCATTCCCTGCCAGTCCCGCTTGAACAGCACCACCAACGGCGGTTTTGCGATCACCGCGGCCAGGCGGTACCAGAAGCCGATTCTGCGGCGGGACACTCGGACACCCTCCTCATGGGACCTGCTGAGCTGCGGACGGACAGCCGCACAAGTGTGGCCCCAGGCTCCCGCTCTGTCGAGAACACGGTAACCCCGCAGGTCCCGGGTGGCTGCGGCGGCGGTCGCGTGGGGGTACCCCCAGCGGTAGCTGGGGGGAAGGTGAGAATGAGGCCGATGCGAAGAGTCGGAAGCGTCCGAGAGGCTGCCGAGGGCCACGGCGGATGGTCGCTGGTGGTCCCGCTCAAACCGCTGTCCGCGGCGAAGAGCAGGCTCACACCCGCCGCCGGGGACGGTCTGAGACCGGGACTGGCGTTGGCCTTCGCCCAGGACACGGTGGTCGCCGCGCTGGCCTGTGCCCGTGTGAGGGAGGTCGTGGTCGTCACCGACGATCAACTGGCGGCGGCGGAAGTGGCCGCCCTGGGGGCGTGGGCGGTGCCGGACGCCCCCGGTGCCGGGCTGAACGCCGCGCTGGCCCACGGTGCGCGGATCGTCCGCGGAAGCCGCCCGGACGCCCCGGTGGCTGCCCTGAGCGCCGACCTTCCGGCCCTGCGGACGGCGGATCTGGAACGCGCACTCGCGGCCGCGGACGCTTTTCCCCGGGCATTTCTGACCGATGCGGCGGGAATCGGAACCACATTTCTGGCGGCGGCGCGAGGCGTGGACCTCGCCCCGGCTTTCGGAGGGCTGTCCCGGGACCGGCACCTGGCTTCCGGGGCACGGGAGATCCTGCTGAACGACCTCGATTCGATGCGCCGCGATGTGGACACCGGCACTGATCTGCGCGCGGCTCTGGCGCTGGGCGTGGGCGCCCACACGGCCCGGCTCTGGGCCACGGCAGAGGTCCGGCCGCGTCCGGCACCCGAGGCGGAGGGGCCGGCCCAGTACTCGGAGACCTGAGCCGGAGACATCGGCGGTTCCGGACGGCGACTATGGTGAGGCCCATGCAGGCGACCGCGTACACGTACGACCCCGAAACCCGGTCCGGCAGCGTGCTGCTCGACGACGGCACACCGCTGTCCTTCGGCGCGGAGGCGTTCGACGCGGGCGGGCTGCGGTTGCTGAGGCCCGGACAGCGCGTGCGGATCGAGCTGGCGGGTGAGGGCGAGAGCCGCAGAATCTCCCTGGTCACGCTGCAGACCCTCTGAGGGCCGGCGCTCCAGGAGACCGCGCCGAGGCCGGGCACAGCCCCCAGGCGGCGAAAAACACCGCGGGCCGGGCTCCCCGAGGGGAGTCCGGCCCGGCGCGTGAGGATCTACCTCTTGGCTGCCGACTTCTTGGCGGTGGTCTTGCGCGCTGTGGCCCTGCGCGCCGGGGCCTTCTTGGCCGTGACCTTCTTGGCCGGAGCCTTCTTCGCAGTGACCTTCTTGGCCGTGACCTTCTTGGCCGGGGCCTTCTTCGCAGTGACCTTCTTCGCTGGAGCCTTCCTGGCCGGAGCCTTCTTGGCTGCCGCCTTCTTGCCCACGGCCTTCTTGGCCGCCGCCTTCTTCGCCGGGGCCGCCTTCTTGGCCACGGCCTTCTTGCCCGCCGCCTTCTTCGCCGCCACCTGGAGGCTGCCCTTGGGGGCCTTCTTCACCGCCACCTCACCGCCCCGCGGCAGCTTCTTCGAGCCGCTGACCAGGTCCTTGAAGCCCTGACCCGCGCGGAAGCGGGGCACCGAGGTCTTCTTGACCCGCACCCGCTCGCCGGTCTGCGGGTTACGGGCGTACCGGGCCGGGCGGTCCACCTTCTCGAACGAACCGAAACCGGTGACCGAAACACGGTCTCCGGCGACAACTGCACGCACGATCGCGTCCAGTACCGCGTCGACAGCCTCGGCGGCGTTCTGCCGCCCACCGAGCTTGTCGGCAATCGCTTCCACCAGCTGCGCCTTGTTCACGTCTTCCCCTTCGGAGACATTGCCGGAACGAAAGTGTTCAAGCTTTTTCGCACGTTAGGCAGATATATACCGCAAATCAAACACGAAACGGGCTAATCACCCTTGTGCCGCAACGAACTCGACCGTCACACCAGCTCCGTCGACCTCACTCGTCTTCGGGGAACCGACCCTCGTCGAGGTCCTTCATGAACTGGTCCAGACGCCTTGCCGCACCGGCGAGATCACGCTTCGCCGCAGCAGTGATGACCAGCAGGTTCCGGGACAGCGCCATCCGTACGCCCTCCGGGACTTGCAGCGAGCGCACCCTTGTGTGCGCTTCCTTGAGCCGGCCCGCGACGGCCTCGTAGAGCTCGAGTTGGCTGTCGCGGTCCATGCACCGATTGTGCCATCTGAGGCGAGTTGTCGCTTAGTGGGATGTCAACGGCGTCCCCGGACGCCACTGCGCCCCCTGCCGTGCGGCAGAGGGCGCAGTGCGGGAAGCGCGCTGATCAGCGGCGATCAGACCCCCAGAGTCCGGGGCTTGAAGGCCGGGCGAGTCGCCTCGTACGCGGCGATGTCGGCCTCGTTCTTCAGAGTGAGGCTGATGTCGTCCAGTCCCTCCAGCAATCGCCAGCGGGCGTTCTCGTCGAGCTCGAACTCGGCGGTCAGCTGGGATCCGTCCGGGGCCTGGGCCCGGACCTGCCGCGCCACGAGGTCGACGGTGATCTCCGCGGTCGGATCGGCCTCGCTCAGCTCCCACAGCTGCTCCACCGTCTGCTGCGGCAGCACGACCGTGAGCAGGCCGTTCTTGAGCGAATTGCCGCGGAAGATGTCGGCGAAACGGGAGGAGATCACGGCCTTGAAACCGTAGTTCTGCAGGGCCCAGACGGCGTGCTCGCGGGAGGAGCCGGTGCCGAAGTCGGAACCGGCCACCAGCACCGTCGCGCCCTGCCGCTCAGGGCGGTTCAGCACGAACTCCGGGTCCTTGCGCCAGGCCTCGAAGAGCCCGTCCTCAAAGCCGTCGCGGGTGACCTTCTTGAGCCAGTGCGCCGGGATGATCTGGTCGGTGTCGACGTTGCTGCGGCGCAGCGGGACGGCCCGGCCGGTGTGCGTGGTGAAAGCGTCCATGGTTCTCAGGCCTCCACGAGGGTCGGGGCGTCGGCGAGGTCGGCGGGCGAGGCGAGGTGGCCGAGGACCGCGGTGGCGGCGGCAACCTGCGGCGACACCAGGTGGGTACGGCCGCCCTTGCCCTGCCGTCCCTCGAAGTTGCGGTTGGAGGTGGATGCGGAGCGCTCGCCGGGCTTCAGCTGGTCGGGGTTCATGCCCAGGCACATCGAGCAGCCCGCGTGGCGCCACTCGGCACCGGCCGCGGTGAACACCTTGTCCAGCCCTTCCTCGACGGCCTGCAGCGCGACCCGTACGGAGCCGGGGACCACCAACATCCGGACGCTCTCGGCGACCTGGCGGCCGTCCAGGATCGCGGCCGCGGAGCGCAGGTCCTCGATCCGCCCATTGGTGCAGGAGCCTACGAACACGGTGTCCACGGAGATCTCGCGGAGCGGCTGCCCCGGCGCCAACCCCATGTATTCCAGGGCCTTTTCGGCGGCGAAGCGCTCCGAAGCATCTACGTACGAGGCCGGGTCGGGCACCGTGGCCGACAGCGGCGCGCCCTGGCCGGGGTTGGTGCCCCAGGTGACGAACGGGGCCAGCTCGGCGGCGTCGATGACCACCTCGTGGTCGAAGACGGCGTCCTCGTCGGTGCGCAGGGTCCGCCAGTACTCGACCGCGGCGTCCCAGTCGGCGCCCTCGGGAGCGTGGGCGCGGTCCTTGAGGTAGGCGAAGGTGGTCTCGTCCGGGGCGATCATGCCGGCCCGGGCGCCCGCCTCGATGGACATGTTGCAGATGGTCATCCGGGCTTCCATCGAGAGCTGCTCGATGGCCGAGCCGCGGTACTCGATCACATACCCCTGACCGCCGCCGGTGCCGATGCGGGCGATGATCGCCAGGATCAGGTCCTTGGCGGTGACGCCCTCGGGCAGCTCGCCGTCGACGGTGATCGCCATGGTCTTGAAGGGGGCCATCGGCAGCGTCTGCGTGGCCAGCACATGCTCGACCTGGCTGGTGCCGATGCCGAAGGCCAGCGCACCGAAGGCGCCGTGGGTGGAGGTGTGACTGTCACCGCAGACCACCGTCATGCCCGGCTGGGTCAGTCCCAGCTGCGGGCCCACGACGTGGACGACGCCCTGCTCGACGTCGCCCAGCGGGTGCAGCCGTACACCGAACTCGGTGCAGTTCTTGCGCAGCGTCTCCAGCTGGGTGCGCGAGACCGGGTCGGCGATCGGCTTGTCGATGTCGAGAGTGGGGGTGTTGTGGTCCTCGGTGGCGATGGTGAGGTCGGTGCGACGCACCGGGCGGCTGTTCTTGCGGAGCCCGTCGAAGGCCTGCGGGCTGGTCACCTCGTGCAGCAGGTGCAGATCGATGAAGAGAAGGTCGGGCTCGCCTTCGGCGCGCCGGACGACGTGGTCGTCCCAGACCTTCTCCGCCAGTGTCCGTCCCATCGCTTTCCCTCCGGCCGGCCGGTTGCCGGCCCTGCTCGATTCCTCTGCCCCGGCCCGAGCCCCGTACCGGTCGGTGCCCGTCGGGCCGTGGTCGTCGGCCCGTCATCCCAGAGTGACGGGTTCCGCAGAAAATTGAACTTGCGTTTCATAGAGTGAGACGCGAGTATCGTTGCATGGACAACTCTAGCGGCGTCGGCGTTCTCGACAAGGCAGCGCTGGTCCTCAGCGCCCTCGAATCAGGTCCGGCCACCTTGGCCGGCCTCGTCGCCGCGACCGGTCTCGCCCGCCCCACGGCGCACCGGCTCGCGGTGGCTCTGGAGCACCACCGCATGGTGGCGCGGGACATGCAGGGCCGGTTCATCCTCGGTCCCCGGCTGGCCGAGCTGGCCGCGGCGGCCGGCGAGGACCGGTTGCTGGCCACGGCCGGGCCGGTGCTCACCCACCTACGCGATGTGACCGGCGAGAGCGCCCAGCTCTACCGGCGCCAGGGCGATATGCGGATCTGCGTGGCCGCGGCGGAGCGGCTGTCCGGACTGCGGGACACGGTGCCCGTGGGCTCCACGTTGCCCATGAAGGCCGGCTCTGCGGCCCAGATCCTGATGGCCTGGGAGGAGCCGGAGCGGCTGCACCGCGGTCTCCAGGGCGCCCGCTTCACGGCGACCGCGCTGTCGGGCGTACGGCGTCGGGGCTGGGCTCAGTCGATCGGTGAACGGGAGCCGGGCGTGGCCTCGGTCTCCGCGCCGGTGCGCGGGCCGTCCAACCGCGTGGTCGCCGCGGTCTCGGTCTCCGGACCGATCGAGCGGCTGACCCGTCACCCGGGCCGGATGCACGCCCAGGCGGTCGTCGACGCGGCCGGGCGGCTGACCGAGGCGCTGCGGCGCAGCACCTGAGCCCGGGCCGCAGCCCAACGCGAAAGCCCCTCCGCGAGGAGGGGCTTTCCGATGCGTACCCCCGACCGGATTCGAACCGGCGCTACCGCCTTGAGAGGGCGGCGTGCTAGGCCGCTACACAACGGGGGCCCTGGCGATCCTTGTCTCGTCGCCGCCTCCGGGGGCGACCCGGATGGTGGCGGAAGGAAGGATCAGTACCCCCGACCGGATTCGAACCGGCGCTACTGCCTTGAGAGGGCAGCGTGCTAGGCCGCTACACAACGGGGGCTTGGCACTTCTGATCAAGAGATTCACAACCCGCGATCTCTTGCTGGGGTACCAGGACTCGAACCTAGACTAACTGAACCAGAATCAGTCGTGCTGCCAATTACACCATACCCCACCAAAACGCAACCCCCTGCGGGGTTTTGTTCGGTTGACGCTCTCCGACTCCGGCCTCTCGGCCCGCTCGGGCGGCGCAGGAAGAACATTACCCGATGCCGGACGGCGCTCCAAAACGGGTATCCCCGCGCGGCGGCCCTGTTCTGCCCTGCGACCTCCGCAGGGGGCACCCCCAGCGGTAGCACCGCGCCTGAGGGGCGGCAGCAGCGCAAGCTGCCACCCCGCAGGCTCATACGCGACGCGTTACGCCGTCAGCTTCGCCAGCGCGGCATCGACGCGGGCCAGGGTGCGCTCCCGCCCCAGCACCTCCAGCGACTCGAAGAGCGGCAGGCCGACCGTACGGCCGGTGACCGCGACGCGGACCGGAGCCTGGGCCTTGCCGAGCTTCAGACCGTGCTCCTCGCCCGCGGCGAGGACGGCCTCCTTCAAGGCCTCGGCGTTCCACTGGGCGGCGGCCAGCTTCTCGCGGGCGGTCTTCAGGATGGCGTCGGCGCCCGGCTTCATGGCCTTCTGCCAGGACGCCTCGTCCTCGACGGGCTCGTCCAGGAAGAGGAAGTCGACGTTGGCCGTGATGTCGGAGAGGACGGTGAGGCGGGTCTGGGCCAGGGCCGCCAGGGCCTCGAACGCGGCGGCGTCGAACGCCTCCGGGGCCCACGGCGCCTGCGGGCCCTTCAGCCAGGGACCGCAGGCCTCGATGAAGTCCTTCACGTCCATCCGGCGGATGTGATCGGCGTTGATCGCCTCTGCCTTCTTCAGGTCGAAGCGCGCCGGGTTGGCGTTGACGTCGGAGATGTCGAAGGCGGCGACCATCTCGTCCATCGTGAAGACGTCACGGTCGGCGGCGAGCGACCAGCCCAGCAATGAGAGGTAGTTGAGCAGCCCCTCGGGCAGGAAGCCGCGCTCGCGGTAGAGGTTCAGCGAGGACTGCGGGTCACGCTTGGAGAGCTTCTTGTTGCCCTCGCCCATGACATAGGGCAGGTGGCCGAACTGCGGGGTGGTGCCCTTGCCGACGCCGATCTCGGCCAGCGCCCCGTACAGCGCGATCTGGCGCGGGGTGGAGGACAACAGGTCCTCGCCGCGCAGCACGTGCGTGATCTCCATCAGCGCGTCGTCGACCGGGTTGACCAGCGTGTAGAGCGGGGCGCCGTTGGCCCGGACGAGCCCAAAGTCGGAGACGTTCTCCGGGGTGAAGGTCAGCTCGCCGCGCACCAGGTCGGTGAAGGTGATCGGCCGGTCCGGCATCCGGAACCGGATGATCGGAGTGCGGTCCTCGCGCTCGTACGCCTCGACCTGCCCGGCGGTCAGGTCACGGCACATGCCGTCGTAGCCGGAGGGCCGGCCGGCGGCGCGGGCGGCCTCGCGGCGCTCTTCCAGCTCCTCGGCAGTGCAGTAGCAGGGGTACGCGAAGCCGCGCTCCCGGAGCTTGCGGGCGACGTCGGCGTAGATGTCCATGCGCTGCGACTGGCGGTACGGCGCGTGCGGGCCGCCCACCTCGGGGCCCTCGTCCCAGTCGAAGCCGAGCCAGTGGAAGGACTCCAGGAGCTGGTTGTAGGACTCCTCGGAGTCACGGGCCGCGTCGGTGTCCTCGATGCGGAAGACCAGCGTGCCGCCGGTGTGCCGGGCGTACGCCCAGTTGAACAGGGCGCTGCGGATCAGGCCGACATGGGGGTTGCCGGTCGGGGAGGGACAGAAACGTACGCGTACGGGTGCGCTAGCCACGCTTGATCACCTTGTTGGTGAGAGTGCCGATGCCTTCGATGGTGACGGCGACCTCGTCGCCGACGTTGAGCGGGCCTACCCCCGCCGGGGAGCCGGTGAGGAGAATGTCGCCGGGAAGCAGCGTCATCGCCTCGCTGACGTGCACGATCAGGTCCTCGATCGACCGGATCATGTCGCTCGTACGGCCCAGCTGGCGCTGCTCACCGTTGACCGTGCACATGATCCCCAGGTCACCGGGGTCGAGGTCGGTCTCCACCCAGGGGCCGAGCGGGCAGGAGGTGTCGAACCCCTTGGCCCGGGCCCACTGGATCTCCCGCTGCTGGACGTCACGGGCGGTGACGTCGTTGGCGCAGGTGTAGCCGAGGACGACATCCCGCACCCGCTCGCGCGGGACCTCGCGGCACATCCGGCCGATGACCACGGCCAGCTCGGCCTCGTGGTGGAGCTCGTTGGAGAACGAGGGGTACGCGATGGGGTCGCCGGGGCCGATCACGGCGGTGGACGGCTTGAAGAAGGCGACCGGGAGGTCAGGGACCTCGTTGCCCAGCTCGGCGGCGTGTTCGGCGTAGTTGCGGCCGATCGCGACGACCTTGCTGGGCAGGACGGGCGGCAGCAGGCGGACCTTGCTCAGCGGGACTTTCTGTCCGGAGCGCTCGAACTCGGCGAAAGGGTGGCCCTTGATGATGTCGAGGACGGGCCCTTCCTGGGCGGAAGGGTCACCCTCCACCACGCCGAAGGCGACGTTGCCGTCGAGGGAGAACCTGGCGATGCGCACGGGAAGCCTTCACTGATCACGGCCGGGAGACTGATACTTCAGGCTATCGCGGCCCCGTGCGCCGCCAGGGTCGACCCGTCCGGCTACTCCGGCGCGTCGACCAGGGTCGTGCGGCGCGGGTTCGCGGTCTGCACAGGCAGTTCGATCACGGGCAGTTCGACGGAGTGCTCCGGGATCTCGGTTCCCACGATTCCCACGGTTCCCAGCTCCTCGGCGTCCGTGAGGTGCGCCAGCGTGGTGCGTCGCGGGTTCGCTATGTTGCGGAACATCATCGTCGTCTTCACCGGTGTGTGCCTCGCGTCATCGCTTGTCGTTCGGGCTTTCTGTGTCAAGCGACAGGCTAGGCGCGCATTTCCCAGGAGATCACTGAAAGATGCGCCGCGTGGTCTGTGAGCTTGCTCACCGAGACTTCGGAAAACATCGCAATTCGGTCACCAAATCCAGGGGGTTAAAACGGACATTTCTTGACGTAAGCGACCCTTACCGACCCGATCCCCGCTACTGGGACACCAAGCCCGGCAGCGCTCCTGGCAGGGAAAAGTCCGTTATCCCCGACTTCGGTTCTACGTACCGTCGCGCATTATTCACACAGCGTCATGGATATGACGGTCTCCCCCGCTGCCCTTGTTGGAGATCCTGCACTGTGCTGGAATTCCACGGACCGCCGGGGCCAATGTTCCCCACAATGACTCGACACCGTCCCGCCGTTCACGCGGAGGGGCGCCTGGTCCAGAGGTTGCGACGCTAGTGCAGGGACGTTTCAACAGGGATGGCAGCGCTGCGGCGGCTCATGAGCCACGCGGCGGGACCGACCGCGCCTCCTCGCCCGAGCGCGCCCAAAGTGCCGGCACCACGCCGGACAACCAAGGCTCGGCCAGCCTTGCGCACAGCGCGCAAGGCGACGGCCAGGCCGGTATACGGCCACAGGCAAAGCCGACGCCCGGGCCGGGCTCACGCCTGGCCTTGCGCAACTGGCGGATCAGCACCCGCCTCGTCTCACTGCTGGCGCTGCCCGTCGTCGCCGCGACGACCCTGGGCGGATTGCGCATCGACACGTCGATGGACAACCTCCAGCAGCTCGACAACATGAAGCTGCTGACCGAGATGACCAAGCAGGCCACCGAGCTGGCATCGGCGCTCCAGGAGGAGCGCGACCACTCGGCGGGCCCGCTGGCCAACGGTGACGAGAAGAACGACGACGTCGTCTACACCCGGGACAAGACCGACCGGGCGAAGCAGGCGTTCCGCGAGGCCACCCAGGAGATCGAGGCCTCGAACGAAGAGGACCTGGTCGGCGTCAACTCCTCGCTGGTCAACATCCTCAAGCAGCTCGAGAAGATCAAGTCGATCCGCAACGCCGCGTACAACGACGACGAGTACATCGCGCAGACCGTCAGCGGCTACAACGAGCTCATCTCCTCCCTGCTGTCGCTCTCCCAGGACATGGCGCAGGCCACCAGCAACAGCGAGATGATCCGCAGCACCCGCGCCCTGGCGTCGTTCTCCTCGGCCAAGGAGTTCGCGTCCATGCAGCGCGCGGTCATCGCCGCCGGTCTCGCCCACGAGCCCAAGCCGAAGCTCTCCGCCAACGACCGGCTCTTCGGCCAGTCGGCGCAGGAGAGCGAGGAGTCCTCCCTGGCGCAGTTCATCCAGGTCTACGACGGCAGTTCCAGCTCCCAGGAGCTGCTGCAGGCCCTGGACGACGGCGGCAACGCGATCATCACCGAGGCGGACACCTACGCCGCCCGGGTCCTGAAGACCGACGGCCAGATCTCCAGCGAGAACCGCTCGTACAAGGACTGGTACGACCAGGACACCACCAAGATCGACGAGATGTCGCGGATCGAGCAGACGCTGCTCTCCGAGATGGAGGAGAAGGCACGCGAGCTGCGCGCCGGTGCCCAGCGCGAAGCCATCATCAACGGTGCCGTCATCCTGCTCGTCCTCGGCGTCTCGCTCGTCGGCGCGTTCGTCGTGGCCCGCTCCATGGTCCGCTCGCTGCGGCGGCTGCAGGACACCGCGCAGGACGTCTCGCAGAAGCGGCTGCCCGAGCTGGTCAAGCAGCTCTCCGAGTCCGACCCGCAGGATGTCGACACCTCCGTCGAGTCCGTCGGTGTGCACAGCCGGGACGAGATCGGCCGGGTGGCCGCGGCGTTCGACGACGTGCACCGCGAGGCGGTCCGGCTGGCCGCCGAGCAGGCGCTGCTGCGGGGCAACGTCAACGCGATGTTCACCAACCTCTCGCGCCGCAGCCAGGGCCTCATCCAGCGCCAGCTCTCGCTGATCTCCGAGCTGGAGAGCCGCGAGGCCGACCCGGACCAGCTGTCCTCGCTGTTCAAGCTGGACCACCTGGCGACCCGTATGCGCCGGAACGGTGAGAACCTCCTGGTCCTCGCGGGCGAGGAGCCCGGTCGCCGCTGGACCCGCCCGGTCCCGCTGGTGGACGTGCTCCGCGCCGCGGCCTCCGAGGTGGAGCAGTACGAGCGCATCGAGCTCAGCTCGGTTCCGACCACCGAGGTCGCGGGCCGCGTGGTCAACGACCTCGTGCACCTGCTCGCCGAGCTGCTGGAGAACGCGACATCGTTCTCCTCACCGCAGACGAAGGTCAAGGTCACCGGTCACGCACTGCCCGACGGGCGGGTGCTGGTCGAGATCCACGACACCGGTATCGGTCTCTCGCCGGAGGACCTGGCGGCGATCAACGAGCGGCTGGCCAGCCCGCCCACCGTGGACGTCTCGGTGTCCCGGCGCATGGGTCTGTTCGTGGTCGGCCGGCTGTCGCTGCGCCACGGCATCCGCATCCAGCTGCGCCCCTCGGACTCCGGCGGCACGACCGCGCTCGTCATGCTGCCGGTCGATGTGGCGCAGGGAGCCTCGAAGTCCGGCAAGCCCGGGGGCTCACCCTCCGACGGCGCCCCGGCCGGCCGGCTCGCGGGCATGACGCCGCGCGGACAGGTGCCGGGCGGCGGCTCGCGCCCCGCGCTGCCGGGGGCCGACGAGCCCAGGCAGCAGGGCCGTACGAGCAGCGGGCTGCCGACGCGTACGGGCAGCGGTGCCGGTGCGGGCGCTCCCGCAGGCGGATCCTTCGGCGGCCCGGCAGGGGCGGGCGCAGGCTTCGCCCAGGGCGGCCGGACCGGGAACTTCGACAACGCACCGCGCCAGGACGCCGGCGGCTTCGGCTCCCAGGGCCGCAGCGGCCCCGGTACGTCCGCGGGCCCGGCGGGCCGGGACAGCGGCGGCCGGGGCGGTGGCGGCTGGAACGGTCGCGACGGCGAAGGGGCCGGCGACGGCGCGCGTCCCGCGCTGCCCGCGACCGGTGGCCCTCGGTCCGCCCAGGGCGGTCGCCCGCAGCTGCCGCCGCGCGGACCTGCCGGCGAGCTGCCCGGTGGCTCCGGCCGACCGGGCGACCCGGCCGACACACAGCGCCCCGGCACCAGCTGGGGTGCCCGCCAGGGCGCCGACGACTGGCCCACCACGGCTCCCCGGGACACCGCGGACACCCCGCGTGGCCACGAGGACGTCGACGCCGGCGCGCGGCGCCCCCGTGCGGACCGGGGCGGCCCGCAGTCCGACGGGCAGTCGCCGCACGACACCGGCCAGTACGCCCTGGCGCCGTCCGAGCTGGACGCCCTGCCGGGGACCTCCGGCCCCGGC
Source organism: Streptomyces sp. KR80 (assembly GCF_052245555.1). NCBI lineage: Bacteria > Bacillati > Actinomycetota > Actinomycetes > Kitasatosporales > Streptomycetaceae > Streptomyces > Streptomyces sp. KR80. The sequence continues at coordinate 272,987 of NZ_JBQQCD010000004.1, read as the reverse complement.
GACGGGCGCACCCCGCTCTTCGACACCCTGGAGTCCGACTGGTTCCGTGGCGGGCCCAACCGCGAGCAGGCGCCGGCCGAGCGGCCGGCTCCTCCGACCCCGCCCGCGCCGCCCCGGCCCACCGGACGGCCCTCGTCCGGTGCACCACCGCAGCCCAGTGTGCCGCCGCAGCCCACGCACCGGCCCTCGCCCCCCGTGCCGCCGATGCCGCGGCGGGAACCGGCCCACAGCGACGGTGGCGCCCACGCCACCGCCGAGTGGCGGACTTCCCCCAACGACGAGCTGGGCCGGCAGGCCGAGCGGGTCCGGCAGCCGGCAGCCGGTGGCGTCACCACCTCCGGGCTGCCGCGCCGAGTGCCTCGTGCCAACCTTGTCGCGGGCACCGCCGCGCAGTCGCAGGCGACCCGCACCGGTCCCCAGGTCTCGCGCGCGCCCGATGATGTGCGCGGGCGGCTGACCAATCTCCGCCGGGGCATCCAGCAGGGCCGTCAGGCCGGCTCGCCCCCGGACGATGGTCGCGGCAGTAACAATCAAGGCTTCGGCCCCACTTACCAGCAGGAGCGTTAGTTGAGCCCGATGAGCCAGGCGGCGCAGAACCTGAACTGGTTGATCACCAGTTTTGTGGACAACACCCCCGGGGTGTCGCACACCGTGGTGGTCTCCGCCGACGGACTCCTTCTGGCGATGTCCGAAGGGTTCCCGCGCGACCGCGCCGACCAGCTTGCGGCCGTGGCCTCCGGCCTGACCTCGCTGACGGCCGGCGCCTCCCGCATCTTCGAAGGCGGATCGGTCAATCAGACCGTGGTGGAGATGGAACGCGGCTTCCTCTTCATCATGTCCATCTCGGACGGTTCGTCACTCGCCGTACTCGCTCACCCGGAGTGCGACATCGGCCTCGTGGGCTACGAGATGGCCCTCCTGGTCGACCGCGCGGGCACCGTCCTCACCCCGGACCTCCGCGCAGAACTGCAAGGAAGCCTTCTCAACTGAACGGAACAACGCGAACCTCGTACGTGAAACAACCGACCCCGTCCGGCCGATAGCACCTTCCCCCCACCGGCCCCCCAGACGGCAAGCCGACCACTGCTGTCCCGCCCGGAGGACTCCAATGACCCCGCCCCATTCGCACGGCCCGTACGGCGCCTCTCAGGACGCGTCGTTCGGCGATGAAGGCGACCAGCCGCTCGTACGGCCGTATGCGATGACGGGTGGCCGGACCCGGCCCCGCTACCAGCTCGCCATCGAGGCACTGGTCAGCACCACGGCCGAGCTGGCCCAGCTTGCCGCGCTGCTCCCCGAGCACCAGCGCATCTGCCACCTGTGCCGGGAGGTCAAATCGGTGGCGGAGGTCTCCGCGCTGCTCGCCATGCCGCTGGGGGTGGCCCGGATCCTCGTCGCCGACCTGGCGGAGGCCGGGATGGTGGCGATCCATCAGCCGGGTGGCAGCGGCGAAGCCGGCGGTACGCCGGACGTGACACTGCTCGAAAGGGTGCTTAGTGGACTTCGGAAGCTCTAGCGGTGCAGCGGCCCGCTCCACCACTTCCGCGAAGATCGTGGTGGCGGGCGGCTTCGGCGTGGGCAAGACCACGTTCGTCGGTGCGGTATCGGAGATCAATCCGTTGCGCACCGAAGCCGTGATGACCTCCGCCTCGGCGGGAATCGACGACCTCAGCCACGTCCAGGACAAGACCACCACCACGGTGGCCATGGACTTCGGCCGGATCACCCTGGACCAGGACCTGATCCTGTACCTCTTCGGTACCCCCGGACAGGACCGCTTCTGGTTCATGTGGGACGACCTGGTCCGCGGCGCCATCGGCGCCGTCGTCCTGGTCGACACCCGGCGACTGGCCGACTGCTTCCCCGCGGTCGACTACTTCGAGAACAGCGGACTGCCCTTCGTCATCGCCCTCAACGGCTTCGACGGACACCAGCCCTACACCCCCGAAGAAGTCCGCGAGGCCCTCCAGATCGGCCCCGACGCCCCCATCATCACCACCGACGCCCGCCACCGCAGCGAGGCCAAGAGCGCACTCATCACCCTCGTCGAACACGCCCTCATGGCCCGCCTGAAATAGGGGCCATCGTAGGGAAGTTGATCGATCGGCGGGCTGTGTCCTTTGACACGGCCCGCCACTGTGTTCATAACGTTTCGACAGAGAATTGTTCAGCTCTCAACACTCGACGCGTTCGCCCGGCTTCGCTGCGCGTATGAGTGACCAGCATTTTGCCAGAGTTCGCCTTTTATGCCCTGTCTACCTGGCGCTGGACAGCGATCGGGCAGTCTTTATCAGGTGTTTGGAATACACACCCTGACGTGCTGCAATTCCCTGAACTGCCGAGTAGTACGGCCCTGGAAAGTCATCGGCACACCTTGGGTGCCGACGCCGAGAGGTTGTTGGTCGAGTGAGGCGAAGCAAGACCGGCCCTGCGTCGCATGAGACGCGGGGCAACTTCACCCCCCCGCCGCGCACTGCGGCGTCACCCGACGACGTGGCCGATCTCGCGCCGCCCGCGAGTGGCAGTCGGCTCTCCCCCCGGAACTGGCGGGTGCCGACCCGGCTGAACGCGATCCTGCTCATCCCGGTGATTGTCGGCCTCGTGATGGGCGGTTTCCAGGTCAAGAGCTCGATCGACACCTGGCGGGAAGCAGAGGACGCCGAGCGCACCGCCCGCCTCGTCCGCGCCGCGGAGACGTACGGCCATGCCCTGCTCGACGAGCGGGACCGTACCGTCGTGCCCCTGCTGAAGGGGAAGCGTGACGACCCGGCCGTAAACGAGGCTCGGTCGGCGACGGACGCCGCGAAGGAGGAGTTCGAAGCGGCCGTCCAGGACATGCCCGCCCGGCCCGGTCTGCAGCGCCGCCTGAAGTCCTTCCGAGAGGGCGAAACCCGCCTCACAGCGCTCCGCGACGCCGCCTACACTCCGAAGCTTCCCGGGGTGCAGACCGAGGAGGCCTACGTCAAGGTCCAGCACTCGCTGCTGGAGTTCGCCAACGAGCTCGGCCTCGGCACCGGCAACATCACCAGCTACGGCCGTACCGTCTATGCGATCTCGCTCGCCAAGGGCGCCGAGTCGCTGCAGCGCTCCATCGGTATGCACCTCCTGGTGAAGCCCGGCCCCTCGGCGAAGGACCGCAGCGCCCAGGTCACCGCGTTCACCTCGTACGCCTACCTGGAGAACATCGCCCTCGCCGAGTACGTCTCCGGTGGCACGGAGGCGGACCAGCAGGCCCTCCGCGAGGCGATGCAGGCGGCCCAGGAGCAGGGCAAGAAGAAGGTCGCCGAGGCCAAGAAGAAGGCCGATGCCGTCGGTGCGCCGTTCGTGCCGCCCCCGCCGATGCAGGAGATGGTCACCCAGCTCGGCCGGTTCACCGGCGCCGCCGACCTCCGGCCGAAGGGCATCACCCCCGAGTCCTGGTTCGCGACGGCGACCGGCAAGTTCGAGGCCTACCGCACCATCGAGCAGGGACTCGTCGACAACGCGGTGAACGAGGCCTCGGAGATCTCCGACGACGCCAAGCGGGACGCGATCGTCAACGGTGGCATCGTGCTCATCGCACTGCTCGCCGCCTTCGTCATCGCCGGCCTGATGGCCCGCTCGATGAGCCGCAGCATGCAGCGCCTGCGCACCGCGGCGTTCGACGTCGCCGAGCAACGGCTGCCGATGCTGGTCGACCAGCTGTCCCGTACCGACCCGGGCCGCGTGGACACCAGTGTCCGGCCGATCCCGATCACGAGCCAGGACGAGATCGGCGAGGTCGCCCGGGCCTTCGACCAGGTGCACCGCGAAGCGGTCCGGCTCGCCGCCGAACAGGCACTGTTGCGGGGCAACGTCAACGCGATCTTCACCAACCTCTCGCGCCGTAACCAGGGCCTGGTCGAGGGCCAGCTCACCCTCATCAGCGAGCTGGAGAACAACGAGGCCGACCCGGACCAGCTGGAGAACCTCTTCCGGCTCGACCACCTGGCGACGCGTATGCGCCGCAACGGTGAGAACCTCCTGGTCCTCGCGGGCGAGGAGCCGGGCCGCCGCTGGAACCAGCCGGTGCCGCTGGTGGACGTGCTCCGCGCCGCCACCTCGGAGGTGGAGGCCTACGAGCGCATCGAGATATCCGGCGTCCCGGAGACCGAGATCCACGGCACCGCCGTGAGCGACCTCGTGCACCTGCTCGCCGAGCTGCTGGAGAACGCCACCTCCTTCTCCTCGCCGCAGACCAAGGTGCGGGTCACCGCGACCCGGCTGCCCGACGGCCGTGTCATGATCGAGATCCACGACAAGGGCATCGGCCTCACCGCCGAGGACTTCGCGGACATCAACCACAAGCTGGCCAACCCGCCGACCGTGGACGCGGCGATCTCCCAGCGCATGGGCCTGTTCGTGGTCGGCCGCCTCGCGGACCGGCACGGCATCCGAGTACAGCTGCGCCCCTCCGGCGAGCAGGCCGGTACGACGTCGCTGGTCATGCTCCCGGACTCGATCACGCACGGCGGTGGCGGCGACGAGCTGCCCGAGGACGACTTCACCGTCTCCCGGATCATGCCCGAGCAGCACCAGCCGTACGGCGGCCCGCAGGGCCCGCAGGGCCCCATGCGGACCGCGGCCGAGCTGGGCTTCGACGACAGCCGTTACGAGATTCCGGACGACGCCCGCGAGCTGGACCCGGTGGGCCGTTCACTGTTGCGCGATGAGCGGCGTGCGCAGCTGGAGGCCCAGGCGGGCATCGAGCGCTCGGCGTTCCGCGAAGAAACGGATCAGCAGTCCGGGTACGAGGAGCCGCAGCGGGGCTACGAATCCGCCGAGTTCCCGCAGGCCGCCTATCCGGAATCGGGCTATCAGGAGCAGCGTTACCCGGAGTCCGGCTACCCGGAGCCCGGCTACCGCGAGCCCTCGGTCAACGGACAGCAGCCGTACCCGCAGTACGACGCGCAACCGCAGCAGAATCAGTGGACCGAGCCCACCGCGTACGAGACCCGGTACGAGCCGGACGGCGGCCCGGAATCGGGATCTCAGGGCGCTCCCGCGGAAGCCCCGGAGCGCGTAGGCTTCGACCGTCCGGGCCCTCCCCCCGGCTCCGCTGGGGGGACCCCCACCTCGGGCAGCTTCCGCTCCACAACCGGCGCCGGCCTGCCGCGCCGTGAGAAGGCGTGGCAGCAGCCCGTGGAGGAACCGCCCGGCCGTCAGGCTGGGGGAGAGCCGGAGCGGACTCAGCAGGTCCCCCGGGTCCAGGAGAATGGCGGCACCGACTGGCGCACGGCGAACGACGAGCGCTGGAAGCGCGCCGAACAGCTCCGGGACCCGAAGGCCGGCGGAGTCACTCCGTCCGGACTCCCCCGGCGGGTGCCCAAGGCCAACCTGGTCGAAGGCACCGCAGAGCAGACCCCGCAGGGCGGCCCCCAGGTCTCCCGCGCACCCGAGGACATTCGCGGCAGGCTGAGCAACCTGCGGCACGGTGTCCAGCGGGGACGCAACGCAGGGACGGACACCAGCCGCCAGGGCTTCGGTCCCGGCGGCAGCACCTACGATCAGGAGCGTTAGTGTGAGCCCGATGAGCCAGGCGGCGCAGAACCTGAACTGGTTGATCACCAACTTCGTGGACAACACCCCTGGGGTGTCGCACACCGTGGTGGTCTCCGCCGACGGACTCCTTCTGGCGATGTCCGAAGGGTTCCCGCGCGACCGCGCCGACCAGCTTGCGGCCGTGGCCTCCGGCCTGACCTCGCTGACGGCCGGCGCCTCCCGCATCTTCGAAGGCGGACCGGTCAATCAGACCGTGGTGGAGATGGAACGCGGCTTCCTCTTCATCATGTCCGTCTCGGACGGTTCCTCACTCGCCGTGCTCGCTCACCCTGAGTGCGACATCGGCCTCGTGGGCTACGAGATGGCCCTCCTGGTCGACCGCGCGGGCACCGTCCTCACCCCGGATCTCCGCGCAGAACTCCAAGGAAGCCTTCTCAACTAGCAAACAGGCAGTGCTTTTCGCGCCACCGCACCATAAGGTGCGGTGGCGCGGCCCCTCAGCAGGAAGCGCAGAACGGCAGTTGGAGGAGGAAGAACAGTGGCGACACCCCCGGGCGGTTACCCCTACGGCGGTGGACATCAGTCTCAGCCGCCGGGTGAGCAGGACAACCGCTTCAACTTCCCCTCCACACCAAGCCGTCAGACGCCCCCTCAGCACCAGCAGCCGTACGACCTGCCGCAGCCGCGCATCCAGCCGGTCCAGCCGCATCGGCGCCAGAATCCGCAGCCTTCGCCCGCGGGCGGCAGCTCGAACCCTCTGGTGCGGCCGTACGCGATGACGGGTGGCCGGACCCGGCCGCGCTACCAGCTCGCCATCGAGGCACTGGTGCACACGACGGCAGCACCGGCCCAGCTGCAGGGGCAGCTGCCGGAGCACCAGCGCATCTGCCACCTCTGCCGGGAGATCAAGTCGGTCGCCGAGATCTCCGCACTGCTCTCCATCCCCCTGGGCGTGGCCCGCATCCTCGTCGCCGACTTGGCGGAGGCCGGGCTTGTCGCCATCCATCAGCCCGGCGGTGACGAGTCCGCCGGTGGTCAGCCAGACGTGACACTGCTCGAAAGGGTGCTCAGTGGACTTCGGAAGCTCTAGCGGTGCAGCTCGCTCCACCACCTCCGCGAAGATCGTGGTGGCGGGCGGCTTCGGCGTGGGCAAGACCACGTTCGTCGGCGCGGTCTCGGAGATCAACCCGCTGCGCACCGAAGCCGTAATGACCTCCGCCTCGGCGGGAATCGACGACCTGACGCACGCGCCGGACAAGACCACGACGACCGTGGCCATGGACTTCGGCCGGATCACCCTGGACCAGGACCTGATCCTGTACCTCTTCGGTACCCCCGGACAGGACCGCTTCTGGTTCATGTGGGACGACCTGGTCCGCGGCGCCATCGGCGCCGTCGTCCTGGTCGACACCCGGCGACTGGCCGACTGCTTCCCCGCGGTCGACTACTTCGAGAACAGCGGACTGCCCTTCGTCATCGCCCTCAACGGCTTCGACGGATACCAGCCCTACACCCCCGAAGAAGTCCGCGAGGCCCTCCAGATCGGCCCCGACGCCCCCATCATCACCACCGACGCCCGCCACCGCAGCGAGGCCAAGAGCGCACTCATCACCCTCGTCGAACACGCCCTCATGGCCCGCCTGCGGTAAGTGCAGAAACGTATGTGAAGGCCCCGCACTCGTCAGGAGTGCGGGGCCTTCGCCACGTGGCCCTGAGCGGCGTCAGGGCCCTGAACTCAGCGCTGCCAGCTGTGCGGGGCACGGAAGCCGGGCTGGCGCTCCAGGCGGCGCCAGCGGGGCGTGGAGCGGTGCGGGCGGACGGTGGTGCGGCGGTGGGTGGTGCCGGCCGTGCGGGCCAGGAGCACCGCGGTGAGGGCCGCCAACTCCTCGGGGTCGGCGTGACCCTTCTCAACGCGGAGGAAGTTCTCGGAACGCATGGAAGTCTCCAGTGCTGCGGCTACTGCGGCGGGTTGCCGTGTTTGCGGGAGGGCAGGTCGGCGTGCTTGGTACGCAGCATCGCCAGCGAGCGGATCAGGACCTGGCGGGTGTCGGCGGGGTCGATGACGTCGTCCACCAGGCCCCGTTCGGCCGCGTAGTACGGGTGCATGAGCTCGGCCTTGTACTCCTTGACCATGCGCTTGCGCATGGCCTCGGGGTCGTCGGCATCGGCGATCTGCTTGCGGAAGATGACGTTCGCCGCGCCTTCTGCGCCCATCACGGCGATCTCGTTGGTGGGCCAGGCATAGGTCAGATCGGCGCCGATGGACTGGGAGTCCATGACGATGTACGCGCCGCCGTAGGCCTTGCGCAGCACCACCGAGATCCGCGGCACGGTCGCGTTGCAGTAGGCGTACAGCAGCTTGGCGCCATGCCGGATGATGCCGCCGTGCTCCTGGTCGACGCCCGGGAGGAAGCCGGGGACGTCGAGCAGGGTGACGATCGGGATGTTGAACGCATCGCACATCTGCACAAACCGGGCCGACTTCTCGCTCGCCTCGATGTCCAGCACCCCGGCGAGGGTCTGCGGCTGGTTGGCGACGATGCCGACCACCTGGCCGTCCAGCCGGGCGAGGGCACAGATGATGTTGGTCGCCCAGCGCTCGTGGATCTCCAGGTACTCGCCGTCGTCGACGAGCTCCTCGATGACCTTGCGCATGTCGTACGGCCGGTTGCCGTCCGCCGGCACCAGGTCCAGCAGGGCCTCGCAGCGCCGGTCCACCGGATCCTCCGAAGCGACCGCCGGGGGGTTCTCCCGGTTGTTCTGCGGCAGCAGCGACAGCAGATAGCGCACCTCGGCCAGGCACGTCTCCTCGTCGTCGTACGCGAAGTGGCACACGCCGGAGGTCTCGGCGTGCACATCCGCACCGCCCAGCCCGTTCTGGGTGATCTCCTCACCGGTCACCGCCCGGACCACGTCCGGGCCGGTGATGAACATCTGCGAGGTCTCCCGGACCATGAACACGAAGTCCGTCAGGGCCGGGGAGTAGGCCGCTCCGCCCGCGCACGGGCCGAGCATCACGGAGATCTGCGGAATCACCCCGGAGGCCCGGGTGTTGCGCTGGAAGATCCCGCCGTAACCGGCGAGCGCCGAGACGCCCTCCTGGATACGGGCCCCCGCGCCGTCGTTCAGCGACACCAGCGGGGCACCCGCGGTGATGGCCATGTCCATGATCTTGTGGATCTTCGTGGCGTGGGCCTCGCCCAGCGCACCGCCGAAGATCCGGAAGTCATGCGCGTAGACGAAGACCGTGCGGCCCTCCACCGTCCCCCAGCCGGTGACCACACCATCGGTGTACGGCTTCTTCGCCTCCAGGCCGAAGCCGGTGGCGCGGTGCCGGCGCAGCGGCTCCACCTCATGGAAGGACCCCTCGTCGAGGAGGAGGTCGATGCGCTCGCGGACGGTCAGCTTGCCCTTGGCCTTCTGAGCCTCGGTCGCCCGGTCGCTGGGTCCGCGCCTGGCCTGTTCACGGATCGCGTGCAGCTCGGCCACTCGCCCACGGGCATCACTCGCCTCGCGGGGCGACTCGTCGAGAAGGGTCATGTATAAACCTTACGAACCGGACCCCCGAAAACCGTCCGTTGACTTCTCACAGTCTCCGACGCGTTTTCCTGGACGCCTTGGACAGAACCACCACCTACACGGCGGACTGGCTACGACAGCGCCCCCTCCGCGCTGTGGAATCTCCACAACCGGTGCCCTGTCGTCTCCTCCCGTTCACACGGTGGAGACCGTACAGCCATGCGGGTACCCCGCGGCCCCCGGGGTGATCCGCAGCCGCAGGGACCGGCCGGTGGAGAGCACCTCGACGGCGGGGTCGCAGGCGATCACCCGGCGGACGGGTCGGTCCCAGGCGACCTCCAGCGTCCGCCCCGATCGCGTGGGTTCGCTCACCTTGATTGTCGCGGTGCGGCCGCCCTCGGCCTCCGGCCCGGGGCGGCGCAGCCGCAGCAGCACGCTCGCGGGTCCGGAGGCGGTGAGTGCGCCGACCGTACCGCCCTCCCAGAAGTTCACCGCCGTGAGGCCGATGGACGGAACCCCGACCCCCTGCTGCCGGGCCGTGTTGGCGAGGACGGTGAGCCAGTGCCGGTCCGCGGCGCGGGCGGCGAGGGCAGACGGGCTTGCACCGGGCATCAGCAGGTAGGCGTACGAGGCGTCGGTCGGGTCGGTTCCGTGGTCGTGCCAGAGGGAGAGCCAGCGGCGGGTGATGGGTTCCGGAGAGCCGCCGGTGTTGATGTCGCGCCAAGAACCGGTACGGGCTTCCCGCAGCGCCGTGAGCCGGGCGCCGCCTGGGAAGACGTACCCGCCGTGCCCGGCCAAGTGGGCCCAGCGGGCGTGGCGGAAGGTCTGCGACCAGCCGAGGTCTCCCGGCTGCACGGCACCGTCGACGGTCAGTTCGGCCGTTCCCCGCTCCCCCAGATTGCGGTTGTCGACGATCGTCTCGACACCCGCCCCGTCCCGTGCGGTGATACCCGCCCCCAGGCAGACGACGGCATCGGCCGCGCAGAACCACGACTTCTTCGCGTCGAGGGTGCTGGCCAGGCCCTTCAGATGCTGGCCGACGGCGGCGAACTCGCCGTCCGTCGTGCCGCCGACCCACTTCACGTCGGGCTTGGGTTCACCCCAGCCGCCGCCCTCGTTGTCGGCGAGGCGCTTGGCCGAGACCGTCGTGCCCGGCAGCCGGTACCAGTCGACGGTCGGCCAGAAGGAGTCGGTGTACTGACCGCCGTTGCCCTTGGGGGCGGCCACCGCGGAACTTCGTCCCGTGCCGCCGCCCCACCAGTAGAGCATTCCGGCACCCGTGTGCCAGCCGCGCGGATTCTCACCGTTGCCGTTCTCGTAGTACGCGATCCGGTCGGAGGCCATGGAGATGTTCGCGACCCAGCCCGGGCGGCGGTGCACCGCGCGGTCCATCGCGGTGAAGAGCTTGTGGCCGACAGGCTCGGGCGTCGCGCGCCCCGGCGCCTGCGCGACCGCCGCGAGCCGCGCCAGGTCCGCCACGTCGAACTGGCGGTCGCGGAGCACCGGACTGGTGGTGTCGCGGGTGATCCAGCCCTTCACCATCCCGTTCCAGCGCTCCCGTTCCGCCGGGGACGCGGCGCCGCCGAGCAGCGCGACGGCGGCGACCAGGAGGTGCCCGTGGTAGTGGTCGCTGCGCACAATGCGGCGCTCATCGCCACGCAGCAGCCCGCGGCTGATGGCCCGCCCGCTGACGCTGTCCATCATCAGGCCATCGAGCAGCAGCGGCGCGTACGCGTTCTCGACGCTGTCGAGGACGATCTGCCGACGGGGGTCGGTGACCTCCCAGCTCGAACCAACGAGCAGGGTGAAGAGCCGGCCGAGCCCGTCGAGCAGCACATGGCCGTACGTGCCGGAGTAGGCGACCCAGATGTGCTGGATGAACGACCCGTCCGCGTAGAGCCCGTCGCCCTTGGTCACGTACGGGAAGACGGGCGAGAGGGCGTCGCGCGCCAGGGCGATCTTCGCCGCCGCTCTGCCGAGGACGCCGCGCAGGGCCACGACCCGGCAGAGGTCGACACGGTTGGCTCCGGTGCTCGTCCCCGCGTAGTCGCCCAGCATGGAGTCCGGCACGAAGTGATCGACGGCGGCGAGATACGCGGCACGCCGGTCCGCGGTGAGCTGCTCGTGCAGGATCGCGACCGTGTCGAGCAGCAGCCGGGGGCTGCCGATCTGCCATTCCCACCAGTTGCCGTAGCGGGTGGTCGACGGGTTGTAGACCCGCGCTTCGAGGTGGTCCAGGCCCCGGATGACGTCGGCGGACAGCGAGGTGTCCCCGGTCAGGCCGGTACCCGGCTGGGCGTACGCGTGCGCCATGACCGCGAGCCTGCCGTAGCTCCGGGTGATCCCGGCGGGCGGGTCGAACGGGCTGTCCGGCCAGAGGGAGGCGTCCGCGGGACTCATGGCGGCCCGGAAGCGCCGGGCGAGGTCGCCGGTCTCCTTCAGCCGGGAGGCGTACGGCTCTGCCGCCGGGTCGTACCCAGCGCCGAGCTGGAGGGTGAGCCATCGCCTCCGCAGGTCGTCGAACTCGTCGTACCGGTCGGCGCTTGGGACGGCACCGCCGGACGAGCCGGCTGCGCGGGCGGGCTGTACCGGACCGGCGGCGGCGAGACCGACAGCGCTTGCACCAGTGGCGGCGAGGAAGCCGCGGCGGGACCAGACGGGCGAAGGCGGCACGGTTCGACCTCCCGACGTGGGGCTGTCCGTAAGTCACGGCGCCGAGGTGCTCGCGGCATCCGCCCGCCGGTCTAGCACGGGGTGCGGAGACCAGCAATGACCATGACAGCACGAGGCGGGAAAGCGCTGTCGCATCGACGCGGACGGCATCCCCCGCGTACCCCAAGGGCCGAGCCGGCCGTCCTGCTCCCCTGGCCCCCCGGGACGCGCGGGCGCAGGCTGGAAGGAGCGGAAGCTTCCGGGGGTCCGCGGACGACCTCCCGAGGAGGAAACCATGACGGCAGCGACCAGGAACGACGCTCCCGTCGCCTTCGAAGGCGGCGGCGTGGAGGTGCGGCTGAAGGAGATCGGCGGAGGCATGTCAGCCGCGTTCATCCGCTTCCCCAAGGGCACCGACATGCGGCCCGTCCTCAAGGGCCAGCCCGATGACCTGTGCCAGTGCCCCCACTGGAGTTACGTGTTCAAGGGGCGACTGGTGATGCACACCCCGCACGGCGACGAGTCCTACGAGGAGGGGCAGGCCTTCTACTTGGCCCCCGGCCACGCCCCTGAGGCGGTGACGGACTGCGAAGTCCTCGACATCTCACCGGCGAAGGAGTTCAACGAGGTCATCGAGCACGTCAAGGCCCAGATGGGCTGAGGACCGGCCCCACCGACCGGTCCCCCGCCCGCCTCACTCCGGCGGCTCCACGCCCGCGCGCAGGAGCCCGTAGGTGTACGCGTCCTCCAGTGCCTGCCAGGACGCGGCGATGACGTTCTCCGCGACACCGACGGTCGACCACTCTCCGGCGCCGTCCGTCGTCGACACCAGCACGCGGGTCGTGGACTCCGTACCGTGCAGGCCCTCCAGGATGCGGACCTTGTAGTCGACCAGCTCCAGCTGCGCCAGCTGCGGATAGATCCGCTCCAGACCCACCCGCAGCGCCCGGTCGAGGGCGTTGACCGGGCCGTTGCCCTCGGCGGTGGCGACGATCCGCTCGCCCTTTGCCCACAGTTTCACCGTGGCCTCGTTGGCGTGCGAGCCGTCCGGGCGGTTCTCCACGATGGCTCGCCAGGACTCGATGCGGAAGTAGCGCCGGGCCCGGCCCTCGACTTCCTCGCGCAGCAGGAGTTCGAAGGAGGCGTCAGCGGCCTCATAGGTGTAGCCCTCGAGTTCCCGCTCCTTGACTCGCTCGACGACGCGGCCGACCAGACCGCGGTCGCCCCCGAGGTCGATCCCCAGCTCCTTGCCCTTGAGCTCGATGGAGGCGCGGCCGGCCATGTCGGAGACCAGCATCCGCATGGTGTTGCCGACCAGCTCCGGGTCGATGTGCTGGTAGAGATCCGGGTCCACCTTGATCGCGGAGGCGTGCAGCCCGGCCTTGTGCGCGAAGGCGGAGACCCCGACGTACGGCTGGTGGGTGGAGGGGGTGAGGTTGACCACCTCGGCGATGGCGTGCGAGATACGGGTCATCTCGGCCAGCGCGCCGGGGGGCAGGACCTGGCGTCCGTACTTCAGCTGGAGCGCGGCGACGACGGGGAAGAGATTGGCGTTGCCCACCCGTTCGCCGTAGCCGTTGGCGGTGCACTGGACGTGCGTGGCGCCCGCGTCCACGGCAGCGAGGGTGTTGGCCACCGCGCAGCCGGTGTCGTCCTGGGCGTGGATGCCCAGCCGTGCCCCGGTGTCGGCGAGGACGGTGGAGACCACCGCCTGGACCTGCGCGGGCAGCATGCCGCCATTGGTGTCGCAGAGCACCACGACGTCCGCCCCGGCTTCCGAGGCGGTGCGGACGACCTGCTTGGCGTACGCGGCGTTGGCCCGGTAGCCGTCGAAGAAGTGCTCGCAGTCGACGAAGACCCGGCGACCCTGCGACCGGAGGTAGGAGACGGTGTCCGCCACCATTGCCAGGTTCTCCTCCAGCGTGGTCCGCAGCGCCAGCTCCACATGCCGGTCGTGCGACTTGGCGACCAGCGTGATCACCTGGGCGCCGGAGTCGACCAGCGCCTTCACCTGCGGGTCGTCGGCGGCCGCGATCCCGGCCCGGCGGGTCGACCCGAAGGCGACCAGCTGCGCGTGCTTGAAGTCGATCTCCGCCTGCGCCCGGGCGAAGAACTCGGTGTCCCGTGGGTTCGCACCGGGCCAGCCACCCTCGATGAAGCCCACGCCGAAGTCGTCCAGATGCCGGGCGATGGTCAGCTTGTCGGCGACCGTGAGGTTGATGCCCTCACGCTGCGCGCCGTCGCGCAGCGTGGTGTCGAAGACGTGGAAGTGGTCCCCGGGGGACGTGGGACCGGTTGCGTCCGTCATGCTGATCTGACTCCTGATTCAGGATATCCGTCTATCTGGGGTCGCCCGTGCCGAAGGCCAGGGCAGACCGGCTCCGTCTCCCCCAACGCTCGTGCGCTCCGCATCCGGCATGGGTGGCCGGGAAACGAAAAGACCCCTCGCGGGTGCGAGAGGTCTGCGCGCGGGTCTGGGACACGGTGTCCGCTCCGTATCGGGTCCTACGGGGCGGTCACTGCGGACCGGCGCGCCCTGCCAATAATCATGGCGAAGGAGAGCACGGAGGCAGTGTGCCACGGAGTGCGCTCCGCGCGGGTGCAGGTCTCACGATGTGGGCGTGGCGCCGAGCCCGGGACGCGCCCGACACCCCCGAGCGGCGCCGAGCCCGCCACCAGCAAGCCGTGGCGGGGCCATCCTGCTCGTATCGCCCCCGGCGGGCCGCCCCCATCCCAGGGTGGGCGGGACGGACGCTGCGCCGACGGCCCGCGGCGGAGCTACGGGAGCAGCGCCTCGTCCAGGAAGTCCCGTACGTGGGCGAGCACCTGGTCCCGGTCCGTGCCGGGCAGGCCCACCACCAGATGCGTGCCGAAGCCGTCCAGCAGGGCCCGGATACGCGTGGCGAAGCGGTCCGGGTCGACCGCGCGCAGCTCCCCGCGCGAGGCGCCTTCGGCGAGCAGCGCCACCAGGTCGCGGTGCCAGGCCAGCTCCAGCTCCAGCTGGCGGGCACGGGCGTCGTCGTCGGCGGACTGCGAGCGGTTCCACACCTCGAGCCACAGCGTCCAGCGCGGATCCCGCCGGCCGTCCGGCAGATAGAGGTCCACAAAGGCGTCGAGCCGCTCGCGGGCGGGGACCCGCCGGGCCAGGGCCGCCCGGCGCCGGGACCCCAGATGCTCCTCGCTCCACTGCAGGGTCTGCAGCAGCAGCTCGTCCTTGCTGCCGAAGTAGTAGAGGATGTGGCCACTGCTCATCCCCACCTGGCGGCCGAGCCCGGCCATGGTGAGCTCGGCCAGCCCGCGCTCGGCGATGGTCTCCATGGCGGCGGCGAGGACCTGCTCCCGCGGCTGCTCGCGCCGTCGCCGAGGAGTGCGGGCAGGACCGGACACCGGATCGTCTTCCTCCTGGGTCGCCCGCGTGATCAGACCGCGGGCTGTTGCTGGGTGATGCAGTGGATACCGCCACCGGCTGCGAATATCGTACGGGCGTCGACCAGGGTCACCGTCCGCTCGGGGAACAGCCGACGGAATATCCCGGCGTTGTGCTCGTCCATCGGGTCGCCGAATCCGCAGAGCACGACGCCGCCGTTGCAGAGGTAGTGGTTGACGTAGGAGTAGTCCGCCAGCTCACCGTCCTCGTCGTGGGTGACGGTGGGCGCGGGCAGTTCCACGACCTCGATCGCCCGGCCGCGCGCGTCCGTGGCGGAGCCGAGGATCTTGATCACTTCCCGTGAGACGTCGTAATCGGGATGGGCCGGATCGGGCTGGGAGTGCACGACCACGACGCCGGGCCGCGCGAAGGCGGCGACGATGTCGACGTGGCCTCGGGTACCGAACTGCCCGTAGTCCGCGGTCAGCCCGCGCGGCAGCCATATCGCCTTTCGCGTGCCGAGGTGGGCGTGGATCTCGGCCTCGGCCTGCTCTCGTGTCATGCCGGGGTTGCGGCCCGGGTCGAGCTGCACGGTCTCGGTAAGCAGCACCGTGCCCTCACCGTCGACATGAATACCGCCGCCCTCGTTGACCAGTGACGTGGCGTACCGCTGAGCGCGGGCCAGTTTCGTCACGTGCGCGCCGGCCAGGGCGTCGTTCTCCCACCGGGCCCAGTCCTGGGCGCCCCAGCCGTTGAACACCCAGTCGACCGCCGCGAGTCGGCCGCCCCCGGTGAGGAAGGTCGGGCCGATATCCCGCATCCAGGCGTCGTCGAGCGCGCGCTCGACGACCTCGACCCCCGGGCCGAGGATCTTTCGGGCAGCCCTGGCCTGGCCGGTGCCCGCGACGACCGTGACGGGTTCGAAGCGGCGGACGGCCAGCGCGACCGCGGCCCAGGCCCGGCGGGCCTTCGTCAGCGTCGCGTCGCCTTCCGCACCGAAGGTGACGTTAGGCCCGGGCCAGGCCATCCACGTACGGTCGTGGGGCGCCCACTCCGGGGGCATGCGGAAGCCGTCGGCGGCTGGGGTGTTCGGCATCGTCGAGGTCCTCAGGGGTGGTGGGTCACAGGAAGTACAGGCGGCTGAGCGAGACCTGCTCGGCGGGGTCCGAACGCATCGGTGCGCCGTCGAGGGTCACCAATCCGGTGCGCGCATCCACCTGCACGTCTCCGATACGGGAGTTGTGCAGGAGGTCGGCGGGCCCGATGGAGCGGGTCCCGCGCACGGCGACGCGCCGGCGCCGGGTGGGAAGGGAGTCGAAGGCCCTTCCGGGAGAGCCGGCCGTGGCGGCGGCTCCGCTGACGAAGGCCACGGACAGATCGGCGGCGGTCGCACCGTGGGCCCCGAACAGCGGCCCGATCACCAGCGGTTCACAGGTGTCCGTGGCGGCGTTCGGATCGCCGGTGACCCCGTACGCGGGGAAGCCGGACTTCAGCACCATCTGCGGCTTCGCGCCGAAGTACTGCGGCCGCCAGAGCACGATGTCCGCCATCTTGCCGACCTCGATCGACCCGATCTCGTGCGCGAGGCCGTGTGCGATGGCGGGGTTGATGGTGAGCTTGGCGACGTACCGGCGGACGCGCTCGTTGTCGTCGTGCGGACCGTCCCCTTCCAGCGGCCCGAGCTCCGCCTTCATCTTCCCGGCCATCGCGAACGTACGCCGCACGGTCTCCCCGGCGCGGCCCATGCCCTGGGCGTCGGACGAGGTGATGCCGATCGCACCCAGGTCGTGGAGGACGTCCTCGGCGCCCATGGTCCCGGCCCGGATGCGGTCGCGGGCCATGGCGGCGTCGCCGGGCAGGTCGGTCTTGAGGTCGTGGACGGAGACGATCATGCCGTAGTGCTCGGCGACCGCGTCCCGTCCGAACGGCAGCGTCGGATTCGTGGACGAGCCGATGACATGGGGCACCCCCGCCATTTTGAGGACGTTGGGGACGTGCCCGCCGCCGCAGCCCTCGATGTGGAAGGCGTGAATGGTCCGGCCGTCCAGTACTGAGAGCGTGTCCTCGACCGACAGGCATTCGTTGAGGCCGTCGCTGTGCAGGGCGACCTGGACGTCGTGCTCCTCGGCGACCCGAAGCGCCGTGTCGAGCGCGCGGGTGTGCGCGCCCATGTCCTCGTGCACCTTGAAGCCGCTGGCCCCGCCCTCGGCGAGCGCCTCCACGAGCGGCGCGGGGTCGGAGGACGAACCGCGGGCGAGGAAGCCGATGTTGACCGGCCAGGCGTCGAAGGAGTTGAAGGCGTGGCGCAGCGCCCAGGGCGAGTTGACCCCGACGCCCCACACCGGGCCGAACTCCTGGCCGATGACGGTGGTCACGCCGGAGGCGAGCGAGGCCTCCATGATGCGTGGCGACAGCAGATGGACATGGGTGTCCACGGCACCGGCGGTGGCGATCAGCCCCTCGCCGGAGACGATCGAGGTGCCGGTGCCGACGACGACGTCCACGCCGTCGAGGGTGTCGGGGTTACCCGCCCGGCCGATCGCATGGATCCGGCCTTCCCGGATGCCGATGGAGACCTTGCGGATGCCCTGGACGGCGTCGATGACCAGCACATTGCTGATCACGACGTCGCAGGTCTCGCGCACCGGGGCGGCTTTGAGCAGAAGCCCGTCGCGGGCCGTCTTACCGAAGCCGGCCAGGAACTCGTCGCCCAGTGCCTGCGCATCGGACTCGACGCGCACCACCAGCCCGGTGTCGCCCAGGACCACCCGGTCCCCGGCGCGCGGTCCGTGCACGGCGGCGTAGTCGCGGGGATCGATGCCGGTCACCGGTTCTCCTCTGCGTCGTCCTCGGGCGCATCGCGCACCACGCCGTGTGGGGATGCCCCCTGGTAGCCGCACGCCGCCGCGCGGCGCAGCGCCTCCTCCTTCGCCCCCGGCGCATCCAGCGGCCCGTCGACCAGACCCGCGAAGCCGATCGCGATCCGCTCGCCGCCGATCGGTACGAGGCCGACCTCCGCCTCCGCGCCGGGGGCGAAGCGGACCGACGAGCCGGCCGGTACCGCCGGCCGCATGCCGTATGCCGCGGAGCGGTCGAAATCCAGCCGCGGATTGGCCTCGAAGAAGTGGAAGTGCGAGGTCACGCTGATGGGGACGGCCGCGGTGTTGCGAACGCTCAGCGTGACAGCAGGTACGAGTTCGGGTCCTGCCGGGCCCGGCAGGACCGCGCCGGGCGCAGCGTCACCGAGCGTTCCTTCCGCCGCCTCCGGCGCGATCCCCCACCGGATGGGATCCGATACCACGGCGAGCCGGGAGCCGTCGTCGAAGACCGCCTCCACATGCACCTCCGTCACCACATCGGCCACGCCGGGGAGCACGTCGTCGGGGCCCAGCACGCCGCGGGCCGCGTCGATCGCCTCCGCGAGCCGCCGCCCGTCCCGAGCGGCCTCGCAGACCGTGTCCGCGATCAGCGCGGTCGCCTCCGGGACGTTGAGCCGCAGGCCGCGCGCCCGGCGCGCCCGCGCCAGCTCCGCCGCGCCGAACAGCAGCAGCCGGTCACGCTCCGTCGGGGTGAGCCGCACTCGCCGCACCTCCCTGCCGAGAATCCATCCGTTGTTTAGAGCACTGTTCTAACCATGACCTGGACAGGTTTCTCTAGTCAAGTGCCTCCATTCGCACCCCGACCGGCACCCCATAACTGAGTAGCACTCTAGAAGCGCGGAGCCCGGTACGGTGGTCGGTCACCGACCCGGGAACGGCGAAGGCCGCGCCCGACGTGTCGTCGGGCGCGGCCTTCGGGGTGCTCGGGCCGTATGGGGCGCGGCTGCGGGGTGGGGGCACTCCCCCAGCTAACGCCGGGGGTACCCCACCCAGCGATAGTCCCCCTGGGCCTAACGGCCCGGGAGGTGCCCCCTGGGAGAAGTCAGCCGCCCACGGGGTGCCTCCAGCCGTGCGCGTCCGGCGCCACGCCGGTCTGGATGTCGAGCAGCGCCTTGCGCAGCTTCATCGTGACCTCTCCAGGCTGCCCGTCGCCGACGGTCCAGTTCGCGCGGGTCGACTTCACCGAGCCGACGGGGGTGATGACCGCCGCCGTGCCGCACGCGAAGACCTCGGTCAGCGAACCGTCCGCGCTGGCGCTCTTCCAGTCGTCCACGGAGATCCGGCCCTCGGAGACCTCATAGCCCAGGTCGGCGGCGATCTCGAGGAGGGAGGCCCGAGTGATGCCGGGCAGCAGCGACCCGGTCAGCTCCGGAGTGACGATGCGCCGCTTGCCGTCCTGCTCCCCGTACACGAAGTACAGGTTCATCCCGCCCATCTCCTCGATCCAGCGGCGCTCGATCGCGTCCAGCCAGACGACCTGATCGCAGCCGTGCTCAGTGGCCTGTGCCTGGGCGACCAGGGAGGCCGCGTAGTTGCCGCCCGCCTTCGCGGCGCCCGTGCCGCCGGGTGCGGCGCGCACGTACTCCTCCGACAGCCAGACCGACACCGGCTTCACACCACCGGAGAAGTACGCGCCGGCGGGCGAGGCGATGACCATGAAGAGGTACTCGCCCGCGGGCTTGACGCCGAGTCCGACCTCGGTGGCGAACATGAACGGCCGTAGGTAGAGCGACTGCTCGCCCTGGCTCGGCACCCACTTCCGGTCCTGCCTGACCAGTGCGTCACATGCCCCGATGAAGGTCTCGGTCGGCAGCTCGGGCATGGCGAGACGACGGGCGGACGCCTGGAAGCGCAGGGCGTTCTGCTCCGGCCGGAAGGTGGCGACGGAGCCGTCGGGCTGGCGGTACGCCTTCAGCCCCTCGAAGATCGTCTGCGCGTAGTGCAGCGTCATATTGGCCGGGTCGATCGAGAGCGGGGCGTA
The DNA here is from genome assembly GCF_052245555.1 of Streptomyces sp. KR80. Taxonomy (NCBI): domain Bacteria; kingdom Bacillati; phylum Actinomycetota; class Actinomycetes; order Kitasatosporales; family Streptomycetaceae; genus Streptomyces; species Streptomyces sp. KR80. The sequence goes on along the minus strand of NZ_JBQQCD010000004.1, from coordinate 253,069 downwards.
CGGCACGAGCTGGGCGTCGTGCCAGCCGCGGCCCTCCGTCCACTTGATCGTCACCATGTTGTCGGTGAAGTGGCGGCCGAAACCGGGGTTGGCCAGGATCGCCTCCCGCTCCGCGTCCGACAGCGGGTGCGATGAGGGCTTGAGCTCGATCGAGGGCGTCGTCATGTCTGCGTGTCCTTCACCATGAGGTCGTGGCGGACCGCACGCTTCGCCTCCGGCGTTACTAGGACGTCCGAGCTTCCCCCCGAGGTGCGGCCACGTGTCCGATTATCACGAATCGTGTCGCCCAGAGGAAACCGTGCGTCCGCGCGGGTTCGGCAGCGCGGCCCAGGGGTCGATGGTCGCACCCGGCACCGCTGTTGCCCAGCGGGGCGGGTGACTCAGCCGCGAGTTGTGTCACTGACAGTCCCCCAGCTACCGCTGGGAGGTGACCCCAGGGGCGGCTGGGCGATGTGAGGTGTCACGTGGACGGCCCCCGCCCCGAAGGGCGAGAGCCGGCGAGCGACGGGGCTCCCGGCTGTCAGCCGGATACTCGGCTCGCGAGCGCGTCACCGATCTCGTCGGTGGTCCGCGTACCGGAGCGCTCGGCGAGGTCGGCGGCAACGGCGGTTTCGATCCGGGCCGCCTCCTCCGCGTAGCCGAGGTGCTGCAGCAGCAGGGCGACGGAGAGGATCGTCGCGGTCGGGTCGGCCTTGCCCTGGCCCGCGATGTCGGGCGCGGAGCCGTGGACCGGCTCGAACATCGACGGGAAAGTCCCGGTGGGGTTGATGTTGCCGGAGGCGGCGAGGCCGATGCCGCCGGTGACGGCTGCGGCGAGGTCGGTGAGGATGTCACCGAAGAGGTTGTCGGTGACGATCACATCGAACCGCTCGGGCTGGGTGACGAAGAAGATCGTCGCGGCGTCGACATGCAGATAGTCGGTGGTGACCTCCGGGTACTCCGCACCGACCTGGTCGAAGATCCGCTTCCACAGATGACCGGCGTGCACCAGCACGTTGTTCTTGTGCACCAGCGTCAGCTTCTTGCGCGGGCGCGCCTTTGCCCGCTCGTACGCGTCCCGGACCACCCGCTCCACGCCGTACGCGGTGTTGAGGCTCACCTCGGTGGCGACCTCGGCGGGGGTACCGGTGCGCAGGGAACCGCCGTTGCCGACATACGGGCCTTCGGTGCCCTCGCGAACGACGACGAAGTCGATGTCGGGACGCCCGGCCAGCGGAGTGGCCGTGTTGGGGAACAGCTTCGACGGGCGCAGATTGATGAAGTGGTCGAAGGCGAACCGGAGTTTGAGCAGCAGCCCGCGCTCGAGGACGCCGGACGGCACGGACGGGTCACCGATCGCACCGAGCAGGATCGCGTCGTGCCGCTTCAGCGACTCCAGTTCCGCGTCGGGGAGGGTCTCGCCGGTGGCGTGCCAGCGCTTGGCCCCGAGGTCGTAGGTCCGGGTCTCCAGCTTCACATCCTGCGGCAGGACGGCGGAGAGGACTTTGAGACCCTGGGCCACGACTTCCTGACCGATGCCGTCACCGGGGATCACTGCGAGATCGATGCTGCGAGCCATGACGGCACCCTACTCCGCGTCCCATGACTCGACACATGACGTCCGCCATCCGGACAAGCGGTCCGCGCGCGATGCGGCACGTCGACTTCCGTTCATCCCACGTATGGCGGGGAGTTGTAAGTTACTGGCAAGTTATTGCGTCATGACCGCATCACCCCGGGGGACGACCCCCACCACCCCCCAAACCCCACGATTCGGCATACCGGAGCGGCTCGCACGCCGGATGAGCATGCCGGAGCAGCACGAGTACCTGCGCAAGAAGGTGTCGCGCCGCAGCGCGCTCATCGGCTCCATCGCGACCGCGGGCGCGGCAGGAGGCGTCGGTGTGCTCGCCGGATCGGCGAGCACGGCCGAGGCGGGTACCCACACCCTGGTCACCGCTGGCGCGACCGCCACGGTGGACGGCTCCCTGGTGGCTCCCTTCGGCCGCCATCTGGCCTTCGGCGCCGACCCGAAGACGCAGATGCGGATCTCCTGGCAGGTGCCGTTCGCGGTCAAACGACCGTATGTACGCGTGGGTCTGCGGCCCTGGGAGCTGAGCCGGAAGATCGAGGCGGAGGTGCGGCCCCTGCACACTCCGTCGCTGTCCAGGAAGCTTCCGGCCGTGGACCAGTACTACCTGCATGCGGCGCTGGACGGGCTGCGGCCAGGGACCACGTACTACTACGGCGTCGGCCACGAAGGATTCGACCCGGCCGACGCGAGCCGGCTGTCGACCATCGGATCCTTCCGCACCGCCCCGGCGAAGGCGGAGAAGTTCGTCTTCACGGCCTTCGGCGACCAGGGCGTGAGTTACCACGCCCTGGCCAACGACCAGTTGATCCTCGGTCAGAATCCGTCCTTCCATCTGCACGCCGGCGACCTCTGCTACGCGGACTCCTCGGGCCACGGCAAGGAGTCGGACACCTACGACGCCCGCGTGTGGGACCAGTTCCTGGCGCAGACCGAGTCGGTGGCGGCGAGCGTGCCGTGGATGGTGACCACGGGCAATCACGACATGGAGGCCTGGTACTCCCCCAACGGCTACGGCGGGCAGTCCGCCCGCTGGTCGCTCCCGGAGAACGGTCCCGACCCGTCGCTGGCCCCGGGCGTCTACTCCTTCGTCTACGGAAACGTCGGTGTCATCGCGCTGGACGCCAATGACGTCAGCTATGAGATCCCGGCCAACACGGGCTACACGGACGGCAAGCAGGCCGCCTGGCTCGACAAGCGCCTGGGGCAGCTCCGCTCACAGCAGGGCATAGACTTCATCGTCGTCTTCTTCCACCACTGCGCGTACTCCACCAGTACGCATGCCTCGGACGGCGGAGTCCGGGACGCCTGGGTGGGCCTCTTCGAGAAGCACCAGGTCGACCTGGTGATCAACGGCCACAATCACGTCTACGAGCGGACCGACGCCATCAAGGGCGGCGAGGTCGGCAGGCCGCTGCCGATCGGCGCGACCACCGATTCGACCCGGGACGGCATCGTCTACGTGACGGCGGGCGGCGCGGGCAAGGACCTCTACGGATTCGGTCTCGGCGTGCAGGACAGCTATGAGGGCCACGTCCACGACCACGACCACATCGTGACCTTCCACTGGACGAAGCTGCGGCTCCCGGACCCGGACACGGTCGAGTGGTCACGGGTCCGCTACACCGGCTTCTCATTCCTCGCGGTGGAGGCCGAGCCGGGCTCGCGCCCGAAGCTGAAGGTGACGGCGCTCGCGGAGAGCGGTGAGCGCATCGACGCCTTCGAGGTCGTACGGGGGCGGTCCGCCGGCTGACACCGGTTCCCCCGGCCTGGCCCCTGGGGGCACCCCAGCGTTGGCTGGGGGAGGAACTCAGTGCCCGGTGGCGCCGCCGTTGTCCCGGCGGTCCAGCGCCCGCTGGAGAGCGGCGGCGGCGTTCTTCCGGGCCGCGCTGTCGGCGAGGCCACGGGGGCGGGCGGCGGAGTGGCGGACCCTGCGGGCGGACTGATTCATGGCTGCACGTCTCCAATACTCGAGCGGAGTGCGGAACCCCGAGGGAGAACATCCGAAGGAGAACCGTCGGATCGCCGGAAGGGGCGGGGGACTGGCGGCGCAACAGGGATCACCTGTGGAAGAGCACCGGCCCTCATCCGCCGTCGCTGGATCGAGCGAGACGTTCGGCTTCTACAAAGTTAGGACAGAGCGGCCGCGCTGTCTCCACAATTACTCGGACTTCCTACTATCTGAGACGGCGGTGCCTGCCGCCGGCCCGCACGGGCGGGCGTGGCGGCATGGCAAACCGCCCCCGTCCCAGGCCTGCGGGAGACCGGGCGGGGGCGGAAGCGAGGTCGGAGCTGGTCGTCAGCCCATGTGCGGGTAGCGGTAGTCCGTCGGGGGGACCAGGGTCTCCTTGATGGACCGGGTGGAGGTCCAGCGCATCAGGTTCTGCTTGGCGCCGGCCTTGTCGTTCGTGCCGGAGGCACGACCGCCACCGAAGGGCTGCTGGCCGACAACGGCGCCGGTCGGCTTGTCGTTGATGTAGAAGTTGCCCGCGGCGAAGCGCAGCACCTCACAGGTGTGCACGGCGGCGGCACGATCCTGTGCGATGACGGCGCCGGTCAGGCCGTACGGCGCCGCGGACTCCATCTGCTGCAGCATCTCCTCGTACTTCTCGTCGTCGTAGACGTGGACGCCGAGGATCGGGCCGAAGTACTCCTGCTTGAAGATCTCGTTCTCCGGGTCGGAGGAGACCAGGACCGTCGGCCGCACGAACCAGCCCTCGCTGTCGTCGTACGTGCCGCCCGCCACGACCTCGACCGTCGGGTCCGTCTTGGCCCGGTCGATCGCGGCCTTGTTCTTGGCGAAGGCGCGCTCGTCGATCACCGCGCCCATGAAGTTCGACAGGTCGGTGACGTCGCCCACGGTGAGGGAGTCGACCTCGGCCGCGAACTCCTCCTTCAGGCCGCCTTCCCAGAGGGAACGCGGGACGTACGCGCGCGAGGCGGCCGAACACTTCTGGCCCTGGTACTCGAAGGCACCGCGGGTCATTGCGGTCTTCAGAGCGGCGGGGTCGGCCGATGGGTGGGCGACGATGAAGTCCTTGCCGCCGGTCTCGCCGACCAGGCGCGGGTAGGTCTTGTACTTACCGATGTTGTTGCCGACCGTCTTCCACAGGTACTGGAAGGTCCTGGTCGAACCGGTGAAGTGGATGCCTGCGAGGTCGGGGTGCTCGAGCGCGACCTCGGAGACCGCCTTGCCGTCACCGGTCAGCAGGTTGATGACGCCGTTCGGCAGCCCGGCCTCCTTCAGCAGTTCCATGAGGAGCACGGCGGCCAGGGTCTGCGTCGGGGACGGCTTCCAGATCACGACATTGCCCATCAGGGCGGGCGCGGTGGGGAGGTTGCCCGCGATGGCGGAGAAGTTGAACGGCGTGATCGCGTAGACGAAGCCCTCCAGCGGGCGGTGGTCGGTGCGGTTCCAGACACCCATGGAGTTCGCGACCGGCTGCTCGGCCAGGATCTGCCGGGCGTAGTGCACATTGAAGCGCCAGAAGTCGATCAGCTCACAGGGAGTGTCGATCTCGGCCTGCTGGGCGGTCTTGCCCTGGCCCAGCATCGTCGCGGCGGCAAGGGTCTCGCGCCACGGGCCGGATAGCAGTTCGGCGGCCCTGAGGATGATCGCGGCACGGTCGTCGAAGGGCAGGGCCCGCCACGCCGGGGCGGCGGCCAGGGCGGCGTCGATCGCGTCCTGGGCGTCCTGATGGGTGGCGTTGGCGTACGTGCCCAGCTTGGCCGCGTGGTGGTGCGGCTGTACGACGTCGAAGCGCTCGCCGCCGCCCATCCGCTTCTCGCCGCCGATGGTCATCGGCAGCTCACGCTGGTTGCCCGCGAGCTCCTTGAGCTTCCTCTCGAGCCGGGCTCGCTCGGGGCTGCCGGGTGCGTAGGTGTGCACCGGCTCGTTCACCGGCACGGGGACCTGGGTCACAGCGTCCATGGTGGCCGTTATCTCCTTCGATTGATCGATGGATCGGATGATCAAGGCTCTGCGAAGCGGAGTGAGGGCACTCCCCCAGGGGGAGGTCAGCCGCGGGTGGCGAGGGACCTCAGGAAGAACCCGAGGTTCGCGGGGCGCTCCGCGAGGCGCCGCATGAAGTACCCATACCAGTCTGTGCCATAAGGGATGTAGACCCGCATACGGTGCGCCTCCGCCACAAGTCGCTGCTGTTCGGCCTCGCGGATGCCGTACAGCATCTGGAACTCGTACTCGTCGAGCTTGCGGCCGGCACGGCGGGCCAGCTCCTGCGCGATGGCCACCATGCGCGGGTCATGGGAGCCGATCATCGGGTAGCCCCGACCCGCCATGAGGATCTTCAGGCAGCGGACGAACGCCTTGTCGACCTCACACTTGTCCTGGTAGGCGACGGAGCCGGGCTCCTTGTAGGCGCCCTTCACCAGTCGCACCCGCGAGCCTTCCCCGGCCAGCGCACGGCAGTCGTCCTCGGTGCGGAGGAGGTAGGACTGCACGACCGCGCCGGTCTGCGGGAATCGCTTCCGCAGCTCGGCGAGGATCGCGAGCGTGGAGTCGACCGTGGTGTGGTCCTCCATGTCGAGGGTCACCGTCGTCCCCGCCTCGGCGGCGGCCTCGACCACAGGGGCGACGTTGGCCAGGGCCAGGTCGTGTCCGCCGGGCAGCGCCTGGCCGAAGGCGGACAGCTTGACGGACATCTCGGCACGGACCCCGAGACCCTCGTGCCGCAGTGCCTCGGCGACCGCGAGATATGCGTCGCGGGTGCGCAACGCCTCGGCCGGGTCGGTGACGTCCTCGCCCAGGCGGTCCAGGGAGACCTCGAGACCGGACGAGGTCAGCGACCGTACGACCGTCAGGGCCTGGTCCAGGCGCTCACCGGCGATGAAGCGGTCCACCACCGGGCGGGTGACCGGCGCGGCCGAGACGATGCGGCGGATGCTGTCGCTGCGCGCGGCGGCGAGAAGCACGGGACTCAGCACGGGGCACCTCCACGAAGAGGACGGCGGAGCCGTTGCCGGAAACGTCGCAACGGCCGGGAGAACCACCGTGAAACCTAAGGATCGCTCCGATCGTGGGCTATCGACAGCTGTCACGCATCCGTGGTCCGGATCTCAGACAAATGTATGAGAATGGTCAGCGGGCCGCTCTCGCGCGGCCAGGAGTGGCAGGACAGGAAGGGACGGGACGAACGAATGCGGGGCGACTATCAACAGTTCGTCGACGAGATCTCAGCGGTGCTCGACGCCCCCGCGACCCTGGAGGACCGGGACTTCGGGCTGATTGCCTTCGGCGCGCACGGCGGCGCGGGCGACGACGGGGACGACGGCGCGCTGACCATGGACCCGGTGCGCACCCGCTCGATCCTGCACCGCCGCTCGACGGCGGCCGTACGGGCCTGGTTCGAGGCCTTCGGCATCGCCCGGGCCACCGGTCCCGTGCGTATCCCCCCGGACCCGGCCGCCGGCGTGCTGATGGGGCGCATCTGTCTGCCCGCGCGGCACGGGGGCATCGTGCGCGGCTACGTCTGGCTGCTCGACGACGGGCACCTGTCCCGGCTGGAGACCGGCGGGCCGGCCGGGCCACCGCACCCACTGCTGGCGCAGGCCATGGAGACCGCCACGCGCATCGGGGCACTGCTGGCGGCCGAGGCCCAGGCCGGGGCGGAGGCGGGGGAACTGCTGCACGACGTACTGACTGGACCGCCCGGCGGGCGGGACGCGGCCGTGGCAGGCCTGCGGGCCGCGCTCGGTGGTCCGACGGACGGACCGGTGGCCGTGGTAGCCGTCGCACCGTGGAGCACCGGTACGGACGTCGACGGAGGCGTCGCCGAAGGGGGTGGCACCGACCTCGCCGGCCAGTCGGGCGTGGCGGCGATGTGCGTGGCACCGGTGACCGGGACGGACGGGCTGGCCGCGCTGGTCCGGCTGCGCGCGACCACTGCGGTCGAACCGGCCCGCACCGCCGCGGAGCGCCTGCTGCGCTCGCCCCGCGCGGGCTCAGGCGCGCCGCACGCTGCCCCAGCGGCACCGAGGACGCCGGGGACGGCTGCCTGCGCAGCGGCGGGAATCAGCGCCCCGCGCCGGGGCCTGGACGACCTGCCCGCTGCCTGGGCCGAGGCGGTGGCAGCGGCCCGCACGGCCCGGGCCGAGAGCCGGCTGGGGCCGGTCGCCGAGTGGGCCGCCATCGGCCCGTACCGGACGCTCACCGGCCTCCCCGGGACGGCACGACCCGACCCCGCCGTCGCTCCGCTCCTCGATCCCGCCCACGAGCAGCTGGCCCGCACCGCCGAGGAGTTCCTCGACTGTGCGGGCCAGGCGGGCCGTGCTGCGTCCGCCCTGGGGGTCCACCGGCAGACGCTCTACTACCGGCTGTCGCGGGTGGAGCAGCTCACCGGCCTCAACCTGGGCGAGGGCGAGGACCGGTTGCTGCTCCACATGGCGCTCAAGACGGCCCGGCTGTGACGCCGGTCACTCCTCGCTCTTGCTGATCTCCCAGAAGCGGGGCACCGTCGAGGCGTCCAGACTCCACTCGATGCCGAAGACGTTCTCGCGTGCCACGGCGTACTGCTTGCCCTGCCAGAGCGGCAGGACCGGCAGCTCCTTGGCCACGATGGTCTGAATCTCGGCGAACGGCTTGTTGGTGGACGGCCGGTCGGCCTCGGACACCGTCTCCGGGATGAGGTCGTCGATGATGCGCTTCGACTGGTAGTTGTTACCGAGGATGCTCTCCTTGCTGAAGAACGGCGAGACGAAGATGTCCGGGTCCGGATAGTCGGGCAGCCAGCCGCGGACGTAGAAGCCGTACTTCCCGTCGTCGACGCCCTTCTGGTACTCCTCCAGGTCGACGCTCTTCACCTTGGCGTTGAAGAGCCCGCTCGCGTTCAGCTGCTGGGCGATCTCCTCGAAGGCGGGGACCGTGCCGGGGCCGAACCGGATGGGGGTGGCCCACAAGGTGATGTCGACCTTCTCCGTGATGCCCGCCTCCTGCAGCGCGGCGGCCGCCTTGTCCTGCTGCGGCACATCGCCGTAGATGTCGAAGAAGGGCGTCCTGTGGCCGCTGATCCCGGCCGGGATCACCGAGTAGAGCGGTTTGGCGGTGCGCTGGTACACATCGCGCACCAGTGCGCTCCGGTCCACCAGGTACGCGATGGCCTTGCGCACGCCGAGCTTCCCGGCCACCGGGTGATCCATGTTGAAGATCATGTGCATCACTTCGGCGCTGGCGCCGTCGACGACCTTCGTTCCGCCCCGGGCCTTGGTCGAGATCGCGTTCTCCAGGTCATGGATGTCCTTGGCCGCGAGTCCGCGGTACGCGAGGTCCACGGTGCCGTCCTGCACGGACTTCTTCAGCGCGTCCTGGTCGCCGTGGAAGAACTTCAGCGTCATCCCGGAGTTCTGCAGCTCGGCGGGGCCCTTGTAGTTGGAGTTGACGGAGAGGACCGCCTCCTGCTCGCTGAAGGAGTCGAGCTTGTACACACCGGAGCCGACGATCTCGTTGTCGGTGCGCAGCTTGTCCGCCGGGTACTCCCGGTGGTCCACGATGGCCCCCGCACTGGAGGCGATCTTCATCGGGAACGTGGCGTCGGACGTGTTGAGACGGAAGACGACGGTCTTGTCGTCCGGGGCCTCGACCTCGGCGATCGACGCGAGCAGATACGCCGGGCCCTTCTCGTCCTTGATCCGGAGCGTGCGCTCGAAGGAGTGCACAACGTCCTTGGAGGTGAGGCTGTTGCCGTTGCTGAACTTCAGCCCGTCCTTCAGCTCGCAGCGGTAGACGGTGCTGCGGTTGTCCTGGAAGGCACAGGTCTCAGCGGCTTCGGGCTCGGGCTGCGTGGCGCCGCGCGGGAAGCTGATCAACGTCTGGAAGACGTTGTTGAAGACCATCCAGGAGCCGACGTTGTAGCCCGAGGCCGGGTCCATGGCCCCCGCCTCATCCGTCGTCCCCATCACGACCGGCTGTCCCTCACTGCCGGTGTCCCCATCCCCCGTACCGCAGCCCGCGAGCAGCCCGGCGGTGATTCCCACTCCGAGCACCGCGGCCAGCCACTGGTGACGTTTTCTCAACCGCACTTTCCTCACACGTTTCTCTATCGGGTCGACCAGGTGCTTGAAGGGAGTCTGCCTGACAGGGGCCGGTCCGGACCCTTGTGTGCAGCACCCAAAGAGGAGTTGTGCCCCGTACGCCGCTGGTGACGCCGTCCCGGGGTGGCAGCCGGAAGCCGGGGAGCCAGACCCATACCGTAGACGCCTAAACGGCCTCATGAGGAGCCGGGGGGAAACGCCCGTATTTCCACGCCTTTGCACCGTATTGATGGCGTGTGTGCACGATTTCCATCGATGGCCCACCGAGCGGCGGAACGCACGGAGCCCGGCCCCCGCAGGAGCGGGAGCCGGGGCCGGTGTGCACGGAGAGCAATAGGCGCCGTCAGCTCTGGAGGTTGACCGTACGGGCCGAGGTCGCGCCGATCTCATCGGCGATCTCGGAGAGCACCGCAGCCGGTACGACGTCGTCCACGGTGAGCACCACCAGCGCCTCACCGCCCTGCGAGGCCCGCGAGACCTGCATGCCCGCGATGTTGAGCCCCGCCTCGCCGAGGATGCGGCCCACGGTGCCGACGACGCCCGGCCGGTCGGCGTAGCGGAGGAAGACCAGGTGGTCGGCCATCGCCAGATCCACATCGTGGTCACCCACAGCGACGATCTTCTGGACGTGCTTCGGCCCGGCCAGGGTGCCGGAGACGGCGACCTCCTCGCCGTTTCCGAGGGTGCCCCGCACGGTCACCACATTGCGGTGTTCGGGCGACTCCGAGCTCGTGGTCAGCCGGACCTCGACGCCGCGCTCCTGCGCGAACAGCGGGGCGTTCACATAGCTCACGGTCTCGTCGACGACGTCCTCGAAGACGCCCTTCAGCGCCGACAGTTCCAGCACCTTGACATCGTGCTGGGTGATCTCGCCGTACACCTCCACATCGAGGCGGACCGCCACCTCACCGGCGAGCGCGGTGAAGATCCGGCCGAGCTTCTCGGCGAGCGGCAGACCGGGCTTGACGTCCTCGGCGATGACGCCGCCCTGGACGTTGACCGCGTCCGGGACCAGCTCGCCCGCGAGCGCCAGCCGTACGGACTTTGCGACCGCGATGCCCGCCTTCTCCTGCGCCTCGCCGGTCGAGGCGCCCAGGTGCGGGGTGGCCACGACATTGTCGAACTCGAAGAGCGGGGAGTCCGTGCAGGGCTCCTTGGCGAAGACGTCCAGGCCCGCGCCCGCGACCCGGCCCTCCTTCAGCGCGCTGGCCAGCGCAGCCTCGTCGACGATGCCGCCCCGGGCGGCATTGACGATCCGGACCTCAGGCTTGACCCGGTGGAGTGCCTCGTCGCCGATCAGCCCCGTCGTCTCGGGAGTCTTGGGGAGGTGGACCGTGATGAAGTCCGAGACCTCGAGCAGCTCGTCCAGCGAGAGCAGCTTGACGCCCATCTGCGCGGCGCGCGCCGGCTGCACGTAGGGGTCGTACGCGACGATCTTCATCCCGAACGCGGACATCCGCTGGGCGACCAGCACGCCGATCCGGCCCAGGCCGACGACGCCGAGAGTCTTCTCGGCGAGCTCGACGCCGGTGTACTTGCTGCGCTTCCACTCGCCGTTCTTCAGAGCGGTGTTCGCCTGGGGGATGTTGCGGGCCGTCGCGACGATCAGGCCGCAGGCGAGCTCGGCGGCGGTGACGATATTGGAGGTCGGCGCGTTGACGACCATCACGCCGGCCTTGGTGGCGGCGGACACGTCGACGTTGTCCAGACCGACGCCGGCGCGGGCGACGACCTTGAGGTTCTTCGCGGCAGCAACGGCCTCGGCATCGACCTTGGTGGCGCTGCGCACCAGGATCGCGTCGACGTCGGTGATGGCGGGAAGGAGCTCGGCACGGTCGGCGCCGTTGCAGTGCCGGATCTCGAAGTCGGGGCCGAGAGCGTCGACGGTGGCGGGCGACAGCTCCTCGGCGATCAGTACAACGGGTTTGCTGGACGAAGCAGTGCTCACGGTGGTCCTCAGTCCTCCAAAGTCCATGGGGGCCCCTCCCGTGCCGGAAGGGCTACGGGGAGGGACGGCCGTCCCGACGGCCGCAGGCGGTGAAGGGGGCAGCCGCGTGGAAGACGCACGACGCTGTGAGCCTGACGCGCTTGTGCATGCAGTGTATCGGCGGATGGGAGCGCACATTGCGCCTCTGCGGAACTGTCACCCGGTGGTAGGTGACCGCTCTGGACAAGAACGGGCGACGGCGACGGGGCCGCGGCCGGAGAACCACGGCCCCGTCGGGCGTCCCGCCTACTCTTCGTTGTTCACCCAGCTCATGAGCTTGCGCAGCTCCTTGCCGGTGGTCTCAAGCTTGTGGTCCGAGTCGGCCTTCTTGTACTCGTTGTACCGCGGCAGACCCGCGTGGTACTCGTCCATCCACCGCTGGGCGAAGCTGCCGTCCCGGATCTCCGCGAGGACCTTCTTCATCTCGGCCTTGGTCTGGTCCGTGATGATGCGCGGGCCGGTGATGTAGTCGCCCCACTCGGCGGTCTCGGAGACCGACCAGCGCATCTTCTCCAGGCCGCCCTCGTACATGAGGTCCACGATCAGCTTGAGCTCGTGGAGGCACTCGAAGTACGCGATCTCCGGCTGGTAGCCGGCCTCGACCAGGGTCTCGAAGCCCGCCTTGACCAGCGCGGACGCGCCGCCGCAGAGCACCGCCTGCTCGCCGAACAGGTCGGTCTCGGTCTCCTCGGTGAAGGTGGTCTTGATGACGCCGGCGCGGGTGCCGCCGATGCCCTTGGCGTACGAGAGCGCCAGCTGGAAGGCGCTGCCGGTGGCGTCCTGCTCGACGGCCGCGATGCACGGCACGCCGCGGCCCTCCTCGTACTGGCGGCGGACCAGGTGGCCCGGGCCCTTCGGGGCGACCATGCAGACGTCCACGCCGGCCGGGGGCTTGATGAAGCCGAAGCGGATGTTGAAGCCATGGCCGAAGAACAGCGCGTCGCCGTCCTTGAGGTTGTCCTTGATGGACTCCTCGTAGACCTTGGACTGGATCGGGTCCGGGACCAGGACCATGATCACATCGGCCTCGGCGGCGGCCTCGGCGGGGGTGGTCACCCGCAGGCCCTGCTCCTCGGCCTTCGTACGGGACGTGGATCCCTCGGGCAGACCGACGCGCACGTCGACACCCGAGTCGCGCAGCGACAGCGCATGGGCGTGGCCCTGGCTGCCGTAGCCGAGAACCGCGACCTTGCGGCCCTGGATGATGGACAGGTCGGCGTCGTCGTCGTAGAACAGCTCGGCCACTTCGGGATTCTCCTTGTTTCTGCCGTTGCGGGGGGATCTGCCGTTGCAGGGCCTCCCACCGTATGACGGTCGGGCGGGGTGAGGTTCGGAAGTCTCGTTATCTGGGCCGTGGTGCAGAGCTCTCGCGTGTCACGCGGACCGGTCGAGTGCGCGCAGCGACCGGTCGGTGATGGAGCGGGCACCCCGCCCTATGGCGATGGTGCCGGACTGCACCAGCTCCTTGATGCCATACGGCTCGAGCATCTTGAGCATCGCCTCGAGCTTGTCGCTTCTGCCGGTGGCCTCGATGGTGACGGCTTCCGGGGAGACGTCCACCGTCTTGGCGCGGAACAGCTGGACGATCTCGACGACCTGGGAGCGCGTCTCGTTGTCGGCCCGCACTTTCACCAGAACGAGTTCCCGGTGAATGGCCGCGCTCGGCTCCAGCTCGACGATCTTCAGCACGTTGACGAGCTTGTTGAGCTGCTTGGTGACCTGCTCGAGCGGGAGCGACTCGACATTCACCACGATGGTGATGCGGGAGATGTCGGGGTGCTCCGTGGTCCCGACGGCGAGGGAGTCGATGTTGAAGCCGCGACGCGAGAACAGGGCGGTGATCCGGGCGAGGACACCGGGCTTGTTCTCCACCAGGACGGAGAGCGTGTGCTTGGACATGGGCTGGGATCTCTCTGCTTCGAGGGGCTGGCGGTCCTGGGCTCAGTCGTCTTCGTTGTCGCCGAAGTCGGGGCGGACGCCGCGAGCGGCCATGACCTCGTCGTTGGAGGTGCCGGCGGCGACCATCGGCCAGACCATCGCATCCTCGTGGACGATGAAATCGACCACGACCGGCCGGTCGTTGATGGCGTTGGCCTCGGCGATGACCTTGTCCAAGTCGGCAGGGTCCTCGCAGCGCAGCGCGACACAGCCCATGGCCTCGGACAGTTTGACGAAGTCCGGGACCCGGGTGCCGCGGCTGGGTCCCGCGGCGGGGCCACTGGCGGACCCGGCCCCGCTCGCCTCCGGGCCGGAGTGCAGGACGGTGTTGGAGTAGCGCTGGTTGTAGAAGAGGGTCTGCCACTGGCGGACCATGCCCAGCGCGCCGTTGTTGATGATCGCGACCTTGATCGGGATGTTGTTCAGCGCACAGGTGACCAGCTCCTGGTTGGTCATCTGGAAGCAGCCGTCGCCGTCGATCGCCCAGACCGTACGGTCCGGCTGCCCGGCCTTTGCGCCCAGCGCGGCCGGGACCGCGTAGCCCATGGTCCCCGCGCCGCCGGAGTTGAGCCAGGTACCCGGCTGCTCGTAGTGGATGTAGTGGGCGGCCCACATCTGGTGCTGCCCGACGCCCGCGGTGTAGATGGTGTCCGGCGGGGCGAGGTCACCGATGCGCTGGATGACCTGCTGCGGGGAGAGGCTGCCGTCCTCGGGCAGGTCGTAGCCGAGCGGGTAGGTCTCGCGCCAGCGGTTGAGGTTCTGCCACCACTCGGTGTAGTCGCCGGTGCGGCCGGCTTCGTGCTCGGCCTGGACGGCGACCACCAGATCCGCGATGACCTCCCGGGCGTCGCCCACGATCGGGACGTCGGCGGCGCGGTTCTTGCCGATCTCCGCGGGGTCGATGTCCGCGTGGACGATCTTGGCGTAGGGGGCGAAGGAGTCCAGCTTGCCGGTGACGCGGTCGTCGAAGCGGGCGCCGAGCGCGACGATCAGGTCGGCCTTCTGAAGAGCGGTGACCGCGGTGACCGAGCCGTGCATGCCGGGCATGCCGACGTGCAGCGGGTGGCTGTCGGGGAAGGCGCCCAGCGCCATCAGGGTGGTGGTGACGGGCGCGCCGGTCAGCTCGGCCAGAACCTTCAGCTCGGCGGTGGCACCGGCCTTCAGCACGCCGCCGCCGACGTACAGCACCGGGCGCTTGGCCTCGGTGATCAGCCGGGCGGCCTCGCGGATCTGCTTGGCGTGCGGCTTGGTCACCGGGCGGTAGCCGGGCAGGTCGGTCTGCGGCGGCCAGAGGAAGGTGGTCCGCGCCTGAAGGGCGTCCTTGGCGATGTCCACCAGCACCGGGCCGGGGCGGCCGCTAGCGGCGATGTGGAAGGCCTCGGCGATGGTCCTGGGGATGTCGGCCGCATCGGTGACCAGGAAGTTGTGCTTGGTGATCGGCATGGTGATGCCGCAGATGTCCGCCTCCTGGAAGGCATCCGTGCCGATGGCCTTGGAGGCCACCTGACCGGTGATCGCGACCAGGGGGACGGAGTCCATGTGGGCGTCGGCGATCGGGGTGACGAGGTTGGTGGCGCCGGGGCCGGAGGTGGCCATGCAGACGCCGACCTTGCCGGTGGCCTGGGCGTAGCCGGTGGCGGCGTGGCCCGCTCCCTGCTCATGACGGACCAGGATGTGACGAACCTTCGAGGAGTCCATCAGCGGGTCGTAGGCAGGCAGGATGGCGCCGCCCGGGATGCCGAATACGGTGTCGGCGCCGACTTCCTCGAGAGAGCGGATGAGGGACTGCGCGCCCGTGACGTGCTCGGTGATGGTGGGCTGCTGCCCGGCGCTGCGGGCCCGCGGCTGAGGGTGGTGGGCCCCGGTGGCCTGCTCGGTCATCGACATTCTCTTCTCGAAGATGAGGGTTCTTGAGTGGTTCTGCGACGTATCAGTGCAACAAAAAACCCCTCGTGCCCTGAGGCAAGCGAGGGGAGCGCGCCGGTGCGGTCCGCGGGGCTTTCATAATGGCCCTGCTTCAGCCGACGCGCTTTCCAAGTACGAGAATTCGGGTGCGCATGGCTTGACCCTCTCCCCACCAGTGGTCAGGTGTCAAGTGGGTGGGACGGGCGTCTCATTATTTGAGCGCAATGGGGGACGCGCGATCGGGTCGGGGGCGGCGGTCCCGCCCCCGACCAGCCGGGTGGCTGACGGCCGCACTCCCTGGAGGGGCAGCGCCCCGCTGGTGCACACGGTTTCTCGCACTTCCTCCCGGACGGTGTCCCGCACCGCCCCTGACTCCCGGACGGCTTGGCGCTCGTTCGCGGGCTCCGGCACCGGATAGGCGCCGACGCCGAGGGCGTGGCGGAGCCGGTGCTCGTCGACCGGCCCGGAGAACGCCATCCCCTGGCCGTGGGTGCAGCCCAGGGCCCGCAGCGCCAGCACATGCTCGGGCAGATCGACGCCGTCCGCCACGGACTGCAGACCGAGGTCGGCGGCGATCTGCAGCAGACCGGCTGTGATCGTGTACAGCCGCGACGACTCGACGATGCCCTCGACCAGGTCGCGGTCGAGTTTGACCACGTCGACCGGGAGCCGGTGCAGGGCGCCGAACGCGCCGCACCCGCTGCCGAAGCCGTCGAGTGCGATCCGTACGCCGAGTCGCCGGAGAGCCACCAGCCGCCGCTTCAGGTCCTCCAGGGGAATCCGGGGGTCGCTGTCGCAGAGCTCCAGGATCAGCGAGCGGGACGGCAGGCCGTGCCGGGCGAGCAGCGTGTCGACGCCGGCCTCGCCCATCCCGTGGTCCAGGAGACGCCGGGGCGGGATGCGCACGGTCACCGGGACGGTATGACCCACCCGGTGCCGCTCGGCCGCCTGCTCGACCGCCCCCTCCAACAGTCGGCGGGCCGCGGCCTCGACAGCGGAGCGGCCGCCCTCCTCGTGCCTCGCACGGTCCGCGCGCCCATGCCCACCGCACCCCGTGGCGGCACGCCCGTGGCCGGTCGACGACGTCGCGCCGTCGGGCACCCGGCCCGGAGTGCCGTGCCCCTGCTCGGGGATGCGCAGAATGTCGGCGGGAGTGAACAGCCCGCCCTGTGCGGTGCGCCAGCGGGGCTGCGCCGAGACGGCGACGATCCGGCCGCTGTCGAGAGCCACGACCGGCTGATGGAGCAGGGCGAACTCGCCGTCGTGCAGCGCGCTCCGGAGCCGGGTGGCCAGTTCGGTGCGGTGGACGGTCTCCGCCTGCATCTGGGGCACGTACAGCTCCACCCGGCCCTTACCCGCGGCTTTGGCCCGGTACATCGCGAGGTCCGCGTTGCGCATCAGGTCGGTGGGGCCGGTCCCGGAATCGGCGAACGCCACACCGATGCTCGCGGCCACCCGTACATCCGTTCCGGAGACGTCGTACGGCCGGGAGAGGCACAGGCGCAGCCGGTCAGCGACCTCCACGATGCGGCGCTCCCGGGCGGCGGCGTCCTTGGTCCCGTCGCCGAGGATCAGGGCGGCGAACTCGTCTCCGCCGAGCCGGGCCGCGGTGTCCCCGGCCCGGATGGACTCCTGGAGGCGGCGGGCCGCCTGGATCAGCAGCTCGTCGCCGGCCTGGTGGCCCAGGCGGTCGTTCACGGCCTTGAAGCCGTCCAGATCGATGAAGAGGACGGCGGTGCCGAGGTCGGTGGTGCGGCGGCCGCTGAGGGCCTGGCGGACGCGTTCGGTGAAGACGGCGCGGTTGGGCAGGTCGGTGAGCGGGTCGTGTTCGGCGTTGTGCCGCAGCTGCGCCTGAAGGCGGACCCGCTCGGTCACATCGCGACTGTTGAGGATGAGGCCACCGTGGTGGCGGTTGACCGTGGATTCGACGTTGAGCCACTTGTCGCCGCCCGGACGCCCACCACCCGCCCGGAACCGGTACTCGATGCGGGTAGTCGGCTCCTCGTCGGGGTGCGCGGCAAGGAACCGGCGTACCTCGTGCACGACCACGCCGAGGTCCTCGGGGTGGATGAGCGAGGGGAGTTCCGACCCGACGAGCTCGTCGGGGTCGATGCCGTAGACACCGGTGGCGGCAGGGCTGACGTAGCGCAGCACCCCGCTCGGGGCGGCGATCATGATCACATCGCTGGAGCCCTGCACCAGAGACCGGAAGTGGTTCTCCTTCTGTGCGAGCTCATGGGTGAGGGTGACGTTGTCGAGCAGCATGATGCCCTGCCGTACGACGAGGGCGAGGACGACCGTGCACGCTGTGAAGATCACCACCCGGTCGGGCACCCCGCCGTCGATCACGTTGTAGAGAATCCCCAACGTGCAGACGGCGGCGGCCAGATACGGCGTGAGGGCGGCGAGGGAGCCCGCGACGGGGCCGCCGTCGTGACGCGGGCGGTCGCCGCCGTGATGCGGGGGGCCGGACCGCCGGCTCACCTGCTCCCACGCATCGGCGTCGGACCGGCCGACCCAGGGAGCGTAGGCGAAGAGCATGGACCCGGCGAACCAACCGGCGTCGAGAAGCTGGCCGGAAGCGTAGTCCTCGCGAAACAGGGGCGAGGTGAAGAGTGCGTCGCACAACACGGTGACGGCGAGGGCCGCGATGACCGTGTTGATCGCCGGGCGGTTGGCCGACGAACGCCGGAAGTGCAGCGCCAGCACCATGCTGATGAGCACGATGTCGAGCAGCGGATAGGCGAGGGACACCGCGGCCTGCGCGACACTGTCGCCCCAGCGGGCGGTGTGAGCGAGTGCGAGGCTCCAGGCGATGGTGAGCAGCGATCCGCCGATGAGCCAGGCGTCGAGACCGAGGCAGATCCAGCCCGCTCGGTTGACCGGGCGCTTGGCGAGGACGAGCAGGCCGACGATGGCGGGCGGGGCGAAGAGCAGGAAGCAGAAGTCGGCGACCGAGGGGCTGGGCACCGGCTGGCGGAGCACGACCTCGTACCAGCCCCAGACCGCGTTGCCGAGGCCCGCCATGGCCGTGGACGCGGCGAAGAGCAGCCAGGCGGGCTCGGTGCTGGGGTGCGAACGCGCGTAGCAGAAGCAGGAGACGGCGGCCAGCAGGGCGGCTGCGGCGAGACCGAAGTCCCCCATGACGAGAGCGAGCCAATGCGAGCCCCAGCCGAGCGCGGCGCCGGTGGCGTATCCCGCGCACAGGAGGATGAGCGCGAGGCGGGGAAGCAATCCCACCTCGCGGTCGGGGGCCGGTTGCCGGGACGAGATCACCGCCCCCTGGGCGCTCACAGCACCGCCCTGGGGGGCGCGGTCCTGCGCTGAGGTCTGCGCGTCCGTGCGTATCGGAGCAGCCGTCCGCAGCCGCTCCGCATCGGGAAGTTGGTCCATCGGCCGAGCATCGCCCGTCGCCCCCCTCGAGTTCCGGTCCTCGCTGCTGCCGCCGCTGCGCGGCACAGCCCCCGTCGGACCATACACCAGGACGGTCACTCAGGGACATAGGCCCTCTACGCTGCGTAACCCCTAGGGGGATGAGGCAACTTACTGCAACCGCACGAATCCGGAGCGTTCCGAAAGTCGGCGGCCGGTCATGTCCAACGGGCCTTCAGCCCGTCGTCGCCACCACGTTCTCGAGGGACTCCTGTGCGGCGAATCGGTTCAGCTGTGCGCTCAACAACCGCTTCGCGCGCGGCAGGAAGGCTGAAGTCGGCCCGCCGACATGGGGGGTGATGAGCGTGCCGGGCGCGCGCCAGAGGGGGTGACCGGCGGGCAGCGGTTCGGGGTCGGTGACGTCCAGGGCGGCGTGCAGCCGACCGCTCTCCACCTCTGCCAGCAGGGCCTTCGTGTCCACGACGGCGCCCCGGGCGACATTGACCAGCAGTGCGCCGTCCTTCATGTGGGAGAGGAAGTCGGCTCCCACGAGGCCGCGGGTGGCGTCGGTGAGCGGCGTGGAGAGGATCACGACGTCGGCGTCCGGGAGGAGCGCGGGGAGGTCGGCGACCGGGTGCACGGGCCCGCGCTCAGTGGCGCGACCGGAGCGCGCGACGCGCGCCACCCGCGCGCACTCAAAGGGCGCGAGCCGGTCCTCGATGGCGCTTCCGATGGCGCCGTAACCCACGATCAGTACGGACTTGTCGGCGAGCGCGGGACGGAACTCCGGACGCCACTCCCCGGCGTCCTGGCGGCGGACGAAGCCGGGGATGCCACGGAGGGAGGCGAGCGTGAGCGTGAGAGCCAACTCGGCGGTGCTCGCCTCGTGCACACCCCGGGCGTTGCACAGTCGCACGCCGGGCGGCAGGGCTCCCAGGGCGGGGAGTACATGGTCGATCCCGGCGGTCAGGGTCTGCACCACACGCACGGCGGTCATCCGCGGCAGAGGGCGGACGGCGATCTCCTGACCCTTCATGTAGGGAACGCCGTAGAACACGCAGCGGGCGGGATCCCCGGGGAAGTCGGGGGCGCCGTCCCAGAAGAGGTACGTGAAGCCCTCCGGGAGGCCCTCGATCTCGTCGGCCGGTACGGGCAGCCACACGTCAGCAGTCATGCTCGAGAGGCTAGGCGAATACGTGCCGGATGCAGAGGTTAGTTTGGAGGCCGACCAGGGAGAGGTGCAGGACGAGGTGGAGCGCAGGACTATCGGCGCCGGGGCGCTCTCGGTGGGCGCGGTCGGCCTCGGATGCATGCCGATGAGCTGGGCGTACACCGCGTCCCAGCAGAGCGGCGAGCGCTCCCTGCGAGCCGTGCACGCCGCCCTCGACCGGGGGACGACGCTGCTCGACACCGCAGACATGTACGGCCCGTTCACCAATGAGCTGCTGGTGGGCAGGGTCCTCAGGGAGCGGCGCCCGGACGCGTTCGTCGCCACCAAGTGCGGACTTCTGGTGGGCGAGCAGCACATCGTCGCCAACGGGCGGCCGGGCTATGTGAAGCGGGCGTGCGACGCCTCGCTGCGGCGCCTGCAGACCGATGTGATCGACCTCTACCAATTGCACCGGGCGGACCCGGAGGTGCCGGTCGAGGAGACCTGGGGCGCGATGGCCGAGCTCGTCACCGCGGGCAAGGTGCGGGCGCTCGGCATGTGCGCGTTTCAGAAGGGCGCGCAGCGCGCCCGCAGAAGGCCGGGGACGGTGGCGTCCGCCGTTCCATCGGCGGGGGCGGGGCCGGGGCGGGACCGGGCACAGCGACACGTGGGCCCGGGGCTGCACGATGCGACGATCCGGCAGTTGGAGCAGGTGCAGCAGGTCTTCCCGGTGAGCAGCGTGGAGGCCGAGCTCTCGGTGTGGTCCCAGGAGGCCCTGGAGTCGCTGGTGCCGTGGTGCGAGTCGCGCGGGATCGGCTTCCTGGCCGCGATGCCCCTCGGAAACGGCTTTCTGACCGGCACGCTGACGCCGGGTCAGGGTTTCGAGCCGGATGACGTACGGGCGCGCCACCCTCGCTTCACGGCCGAAATGATGGCGGCGAACCAGCCGATCGTGGCCGGGCTGCGGCGGGTCGGGGCGCGGCACGGGGCGACAGCCGCCCAGGTGGCCCTGGCGTGGGTGCTGAGGCAGGGGAGGCATGTCATCCCGGTGCCGGGGGCGAAGAGAGAGCAGTGGGCGGTGGAGAACGCGGGTTCCGCCGAGCTCGTCCTCAGCCGGGACGACCTGGCGGAGATAGCGGACCTGCCGCCGGCGCAGGATTCCTGGGACTGACCGGGGCACGGGGAGCGGCCGTACCCCGGCCCCCGGGCGGGGCCTGACGCGACGTACCCCGGCGGGCCGAACGACGTCACCCGGACACCACCGGCGCGGCGATCGGTCCGCTTCAGATCGGGAACCTCGCGATGCCGTCCGGTGTATGAAGCAGTGTGGTGCCCTTCTTGCGAACGAGAGGATCGGTCATCGTGCGACTCCCTGCTGTAAGTGCCGCGACGGTTGTGACTGCTGTGACCTCCGTCCTGACCGCCGCTGCACTCGTGTTCACCGCGGGCTGCTCGACGGACGACGGGGACACCGGGCCGCCTGATCGCTCGCCCGGCGCCTCGTCGACCACGGGGACCGGGTCGGCGTCTCCACCGGAGGGAGCGCCGTCACCCCCGCCCGCGAAGGGCTCGGTGAGGGTGGTGCGCACGGTCGCGGAGGGACTGGAGTCGCCGTGGGGTCTCGCTGCGCTCCCCGACGGTGATCTGCTCGTCTCCTCCCGCGACACCGGGAAGATCTTCCGGATCGCTGCGGACAGCGGGAAGAAGACCGAGCTGGGATCGGTACCGGGCGTGTCCTCCGGCGGCGAGGGCGGGCTGCTGGGTATCGCCGTACCGCCCACGTTCGGCTCGGACCACCTGGTGTACGCCTACTTCACCACGGAGTCCGACAACCGCATCGCCCGGCTCATCTACGACGAGAAGAAGCCCGCAGGGTCGCAGTTGGGCGCGCCCGACACCATCTTCAAGGGCATCCCCAAGGGCGTGGTCCACAACGGCGGCCGCATCGCCTTCGGCCCCGACCGGATGCTCTATGCGGGGACGGGCGAGAGCGGGGACCGGGGACTCGCCCAGGACAAGGAGTCCCTGGGCGGCAAGATCCTGCGGATGACACCGGACGGGGAGCCCGTGCACGGCAATCCCGACGCCGATTCGGTGGTCTATTCGTACGGGCACCGCAATGTCCAGGGCCTGGCCTGGGATGCCGAAAAGCGGCTCTGGGCCTCGGAGTTCGGGCAGAACGAGTGGGACGAGCTCAACCTCATCGAACCGGGAAAGAACTACGGATGGCCGGAGGTCGAGGGCAAGGGGGGCGGATCGGGATTCGTCGATCCGGTCGAGCAGTGGACCACCGAAGAAGCGTCGCCGAGCGGTATCGCCTATGTGAAGGGCTCGATCTGGATGGCGGGCCTTCGCGGTGAACGGCTGTGGCGGATTCCGCTGGACCGGACGAAGCCGGTGGCGGAGCCGCAGTCCTTCCTCGAAGGCCGGTACGGCCGACTGCGCACGGTAGTCCCCGACGGCGCGGACGGGGTGTGGCTGGTCACCAGCGAGACCGACACCCGCGGTACGCCGCAGAGCGGGGACGACCGCATCCTGCAGGTGAAGGTCAGCTGACGGACGGACGGCGGAGAGGCAGACGGCGGAGGGGCGGACGGCCGAGCGGGCGGCCCGCACCGTCAGCCGGTCGGCTCCGGCTCGACGAACAACCGCATCCGGTGTGCCAGCGCTGCTGCCTCGCCCCGGCTGGAAACCCCCAGCTTGGCAAGGATGTTGGAGACGTGGACGCTGGCCGTCTTGGGTGAGATGAACAGCTCCTCCGCTATCTGGCGATTACTGCGTCCGGCCGCGACGAGGCGCAGCACGTCCCGTTCGCGCCGGGTGAGCCCCAGCGTCGGTGCCTGGTCGGCCTGAGGGTCCCAGGGGGAGCCGCCGGAGGTCGCCGCCTGCCTGCCGAAGGTCTGTACATCATCGGCCGTCAGGGGCAGGCGGGCACGCCGGGCGAGGAGTTCGATCTCCTCGCGCAGCGGGCGGGCGCCCAGCCGGACCGTGTCGGCGTGCGCCTGCTCCAGCAACGCCGTAGCCCGCTCGCGAACCGTGCCGTCGGCCCTGGCCTCGCCCCCACCCAGCAGCGCCTCGGCCCAGCGATAGTGGATCTCTGCCTGGACGTACGGGTAGGTGTACGGTTCGAAGGCGGCGGCGGCCTCGGCCCACCGCCGCGGCTCGTACTCTCCCCGGGCGCGGACGAGTTCCGCGTCGAACCGGTGTGACCAGGCGGTCAGCAACGGTGACGGAGTGGCCAGTCGGCGGGCGGCCTCCCTGAGCCGGGTCAGCAGCTGCCGGTGCGTGTCGTCGTCGAGGCCGGGCAGCCCACGGGCGTCCGCTGCCACCACCGCCCCGCTGACGATCAGATGCCAGACGTAGGTCTCCTGGCCGAGCAGCGGCAGCAGTTTCAGCGCGCTCTCCAGAGTGGAGATCGCCTCGTCGAACCGGCCGTGTGCCGCGGCGAACTGCACCTCGGCCCGGGCCAAGGGGAGTTCGTACTGCGGTTCCATGTCGTTCTTGCCCAGATGGTGGCGGGTGGCAGCGATGAGCTCGAGCACCTTCTGGTCCTCGCCGCGCCCCAGGGCGAGGGCGAGCCGGGCCAGGTCCATGGCGGCCAGTGCCGAGGAACTGCGCGCGTGGTCGCGCCATTCGTCCTGGACGGCCGCCGCCCGGTCCCACTCCCCCAGCGTCAGCAGCGCCTCGGAGAGATTCGCGGCGACGAAAGCCCCGTTGTTGTACAACCGGTGCCGGCGAAGGGCTTCGATGCCCGCCTCGGCGGCTTCCACGGCCTCCCCGGTCCGGCCGGCCTTGTGCAGCGCGTCCACGAGGTTGCCATGGACCCTGCCCAGTGCGCGGGGCGCCCAGATGTGCTCGACGAGCTCACGGACCTCGTACAGTTCGGCGATGCCCTGGTCGGCGGCGCCCGCCTGACCCAGCAGACACGCGCGGGTCACCCGGGCGTCGAGCTCCACCTCTTGCGCTCCCACCAGTCGGGCCAGCTCCACGGCCCGCTCCGCCAGCGGCACGGTGCCCTCGTCGGATACGTGCAGACTGTGCCAGGCCGCCGCGTGCGCCAGCACGTCCGCGTGCACCGCGGACGGCGGCAGCCCGCTGACCAGTTCCTGCGCCTTGGATATCTCCGCCCAGCCGTCCCCGCGCCCCATCGCCGTCATCAACCGGGACCGTTGGGTCCAGAACCATGCGGCACGGGTTGGGTCCTTGGCCTCGTCGAGCAGCTTCAGCGCCTTCTTGACCAGTGCGTACGACCGCTCCCGCGCGTCGTCCCACCGGGCCGCGACCGCCGCCTCGGCCAGCAGGTCGAGGAAGTGCAGATGCCGCTCCTGGCTGTCGGGATAGCAGCCGCACGGAGGGTACGACTCGGTGTTGCCCGCACCAGGCAGCTCGGCCCGCTGCTCCGCAGGCACCTCGTCCCAGAGCTCCATCGCCCGCTCCAGAAGCCTCAGCTGCTCGGCGTACGCGTGGCGCCGCCGTGCCTCGCGCGCCGCCTCCAGCACGGCGGGCAGCGCCTTCCCGGGGTCATGCGCGTCGTACCAGTAACTCGCGAGCCGGGTCGCCCGCTGTTCAGCCCGGACGAGGGAGGGATCGGCCTCCAGCACCTCGGCATAGCGCCGACTGAGCTGCGAACGCTCGCCCGGCAGCAGGTCGTCGACGACCGCCTCGCGCAGGAGCGCGTGCCGGAACCGGTAGCCGTCGCCGTCGTCCGTGGGCACGAGCACGTTCGCCCCGACGGCCGCCCGCAGCCCCTCGAGGAGCTCCTCGTCGTCGAGCTCCGAGACGGCGGCGAGCAGCGCGTACTCGACGGTGGTGTTGCGGGCCGCCATCCGCACCACGCGCTGGGCCACCTCCGGGAGCGCCTCGACCCGCACCAGGAGCAGGTCGCGCAGCGAGTCGCTGAGCCCGCAGGAGTCGTAGTCGCTGGTGGCCAGCTCCTCGACGAAGAAGGGATTCCCCTCGGAGCGTTCGAAGATCTCGTCCGCCAGGTCGCGGTCGGGTTCGACGCCCTGGATGCCGGCGAGCTGGCGGCGCACCTCCTCCCGGCTGAGCCGGGGCAGTTCAATCCGCCGTACCGTGCGCAGCCGGTCCAGCTCCGCAAGAAACGGGCGCAGCGGGTGCCTGCGGTGGATGTCGTCGGTGCGGTAGGTGGCGATCACCACCAGACGGGAGCGCTGAAGGGAGCGGAAGAGGTAACCGAGCAGCTCACGCGTGGAGCGGTCGGCCCAGTGCAGGTCCTCGATCGCGACCACCAGCGTACGGTCGGCGGCAAGTCGCTCCAGCAGCTGGGCGGTGAGCTCGAACAGCCGTGCCCGGCCTTCCTGGTCGTGAGTCTCGCGGTCGACGGATCCGATGTCGGGCAGGAGCCGGGCCAGTTCGTCCTCGCGGCCGGCCGCCGCCTCCTCCAGCTCGGCGCCGAGTTGCCGGTGCAGGGCGCGCAGCGCCGTGGCCACGGGGGCGAACGGCAGGCCGTCCGCGCCGAGTTCCAGGCAACCGCCGACGGCGGTGACCGCTCCGGCGCGCTGCGCCGCCGCAAGGAACTCCTCCAGCAGGCGCGTCTTGCCGCCCCCCGCCTCGCCTCCGATGAGGAGCGCCTGCGGCTCTCCCCCGGAGGTCTCGGCCCGGCTGCCGGTGCCGCCCGGACCGTCGGGCGCTGGCGCACCCCCGGCTGAGGCGCGGGCGAGGGCGTCGGTGAGGGCGGTCAACTCGTCGGTACGGCCTACGAAGACGGGACTGATGGATCTGCTCTCCACGCGGCCGAGCATCGCACATGGGTCGGACACCACGGCACTGGCTTTTTCCACGAGAGTGGGCGGGTTCAGGCGCGGGCGGCCCGTACGGACCGGCGCCGTCGGCCTCTGCTCGCGCTCACCCGCCCTTCGGGCTCGGGCTCGGCAGAGGTGCGGCCCTCGCGGCGTCGGCCACGGGCGGCCTGGCGGGCGAGGCGGTACTCGTCGGCCTCGCGGATGAGTTCCCCGCGGCGAATCTGGTGCAGCTCGTACTCGAACATCTCGGCTCCCGATGACGAAGGTTTCAGTGGGGGCGCCGCCCCCAAGGGGTACCCCCCACCCAGCGGTTGCTGGGCAGTTCTACCTTCGTCTCCCAGGTGGTGCCGCCGCATCGGGCGACTTCCCGATCTCTGTAAGGGCGAATGCCTTAGTTCGCGAGGCCCATGGACTTACGGCCGTACAGCGGGGCGGTCCGCCACCGTCCTGAGTGCCTAAGACCTGCCTGCCTGAGCGCTGAGTACCTCAGGTTCCATCACTGAGTACCTCAGGTGCCATGCCGGGCCGCTCGTCCGGAGGAGCCAAAACAACCCCCGCCGGACCTCAGGCCCTGGGCAAGGTCTCGCTCGTGCGGCCGACCGCCTCGCCCGCCCGCGGCGAGGGAAGCACCACGGACTCCGGCTCGACGGACTCGGGCGCATCGATCTCGTCCTCCGGCGCTTCGATGCTGAAGCGCGGCAGGGCGTTGTCCAGCCAGCGCGGCAGCCACCAGTTGGCGCCGCCGAGCAGGTGCATCAGCGCCGGGACCAGGAGGGTCCGGAGCACGAACGCGTCCAGGGCCACGGCCGCGGCCAGCCCGATGCCGAACATCGCGATGATCCGGTCGCCGCTGAGCACGAAGGCCCCGAAGACCGCGATCATGATGACGGCGGCGGAGTTGATCACCCGGCTGGTCTCGGCGAGGCCGACCCGGACCGCACGCCGGTTGTCGCGAGTCTGCCGCCACTCCTCGTACATCCGGCTGACCAGGAAGACCTGGTAGTCCATCGAGAGCCCGAAGAGCACCGACACCATGATCACGGGCAGGAAGGGCTCGATCGGGCCCGCGCTGCCGAGCCCCAGCAGTTCGCTCCCCCAGCCCCACTGGAAGATCGCGACGACGATGCCGAACGACGCGGCGACGGCGGCGATGTTCATCGCCGCGGCCTTGAGCGGGATGCCGATGCTGCGGAAGGCGAGCAGCAGCAGGGCACAGCCGAGGGCGACCACGACGCCGATGAAGAGCGGCAGCTTCCCGACGATCACCGATCCGAAGTCGTCGTAGGCGGCGGTGAGCCCGCCCACGTGGGTGTCGAGGGAAGTGCCGTGTTCCGCGCGGGGCAGCACGTCGCTCCGGAGCCGGTCGACCAGCTCCGAGGTCTGCTCGGACTGCGGCGCGGTCTCCGGTACGACGGTGATGACGCCGGTGCGGCCGGTCACGTCGAGGCTCCCGGGCGAGACCTGGGCGACGCCCTCCGTGGCGCGCAGCGTCTCGGGCAGCCGATCGAAGGCCAGCCGGTCGGCGGCCCCGTCGATCTCGGAGACCAGGGTCAGCGGCCCATTGAAGCCGGGCCCGAACCCTCCTCCCCCGGAGCCTCCCGAGTCTCCGGCGTCCCCGGACTGAGCAGCGTCCCCAGCGAGCAGGTCGTAGGCCTGACGGGTGGTGGTGGAGGCGGCGTTGTTGCCCTGGTCGGAGGTACCGAGGTGGAGCGAGGTCGTGGGCACGGCGAGGACCAGCATGACGACGGCCGCAACGGCCCCGAGGATCTTGGGATGCCGCTCGACGAACGCCGACCAGCGGGCGGCGAAGCCGGTGGGCAGCTCGGGCTGCGGGCCGTGCTCGACCAGGTGGCGGCGCTCGCGGCGGCTCAGAGCCTTCAGACCGATGAGGCCGAGCAGTGCCGGGAGCAGGGTGACCGAGGCGGCCACGGTGAGCACGACGGTGAGCGCGGCGGCGAGGGCCACTCCGTTGAGGAACTGCAGCCGTAGGACGAGCATCCCGAGCAGGGCTATGCACACCGTCACTCCGGCGAAGACGACGGCACGTCCCGAGGTGGCGACGGCCCGCTGGACGGCCTCGGCCACGGGCAGCCCCTGCCGCAGGCCGCGCCGGTGCCGGGTGACGATGAACAGGGCGTAGTCGATGCCGACGCCGAGCCCGATCAGCACCCCGAGCATGGGCGCGAAGTCGGCGACGGTCATGACGTGCCCGAGCAGACCGATGCCCAGATAGGCGGTGCCCACGCTGACCAGCGCCGTCGCGATCGGCAGCAGCATCGCGAGGAGCGAGCCGAAGGCCAGGAAGAGGACCACGGCGGCGGCGAGGATCCCGACGACCTCGCTGATGTGGGCCTGCGACTTCTCCGTGAGGGCGATGCCCGCACCGCCCAGCTCGACCTGGAGGCCGCCGGGGACGTCGGGACCGTCGGCCTCGGCTGCCTGCGCGGTGTCGACGACCCGCTGAACCTGGCCACGGTCGAGGTCCTCGGCCGGCTTCTCGAAGGTGACCGTGGCGTACGCGGTGTGGCCGTCCCGGCTGATCTGTGCGGCGCCATCGGCACCGTACGGGCTGGTGACGGCGGCCACACCGGGCAGCTCCTCGATCTCGTCGAGCGTCTCCGTCATCCGCTGCTCGAGGCCGGCGGCTCGGACCGTGCCGGTGTCGGTGTGCCACACGATCCGGTCGCTGTCGCCGCTCCGGCCGGGGAACGCTTCCTCGAGGAGCTGGCTCGCGCGTCCGGCTTCGGTGCCGGGCACGTCGTAGTCGTTTGTGTACGACGAGCCCGCGACGGCCGCTGCGACACCGACTCCCACGAAGGCTGCGAGCCAGAGCAGGACGACGGTGAGGCGACGGCGGAGACACCACCGGGCAAGCACGGACAATTCACAGCTCCCTGGGCATGACGTGGCACCTTCGGGGCGAAAATCATCTAAAGGGCCCCAAGACGTACCGGCCCACTGTGACAGCCCAGGGAGATCAATGGCGGTTTTCGTGGGTTTACTCACAGTTGTGCAGGGGACAGCGGCCCGGTGCAGCCACGGAAAGCCCCTTGGTGGAGCGGTGCCGGGCGGCAGCGTCAGCCGCTGATGCTCTCCCGCCCGTTCTCGATGTGGCCCATGAGCCGCCGCTGGAAGCTGTCGTCCTCTGCGACGGCGACGGTCAGGTCGTACCAACCGTGGGAGTCGGCCGCGGAGTGGACGAGCGTACGGCTGCGCCCCGGCTTGACCCTCATCTCCCGGGTCCAGGTGCCGAGGTCCGCCTCATCGACGTAACCCGTGGGACGGACGGTGAAGGTGATGGGCGTGGAACCGCGGTTGACGAGGGTGAGATGCACATCGCGGTCTCGGGCGTCGATGCGGGAGGTCACCTCGGCTCCCGCCGCGGAGCCACCACCGGCGACCGCTCCCGCGAACTCACGGCGGAAACCGTTCGGCCCGGTGACCGTGATCCGGTACCGATCTCCCGCCACCGGGACGTCCCAGGTCGCCGCCCCCTTGACGTCCTGGTGCTGCGGCACCGGGAACTCCTTGGCGTACGGGTAGAGGGCGAAGTGCGCGCTGGACTGACCCGTATTGGTCAGCGTCACCCTCAAGGTGCGGCACTCGAGCCTGGCGTGCGCATCCGGCTGGTACGGCAGTGGGCGCGCTTTCCGGCTCCCCTGCTCCTGCGCGGGCATCTGCTGCAGGCGCGGCGGCACGGGCCGCCAGCGGCCGGTGAAGGGCGGGATCGGGCCCGGACGGTCGAGTTCCGGGAGCGGGCGGCCGCCCCGGAAGTCGAAGGCCGAGGTCAGGTCGCCGGTGATGGTGCGACGCCAGGGGGTGATGTTCGGCTCCTGGACGCCGGTCCATCGTTCGAGGAAACGGATCAGCGAGGTGTGGTCGAAGACCTCGGAGCAGACATAGCCGCCGACCGACCACGGGGAGATCACCAGCATCGGGACGCGGATGCCGAGGCCGGTGGGGCGTCCCTGCCAGGTCTCGTC
Source organism: Streptomyces sp. KR80 (assembly GCF_052245555.1). Lineage (NCBI taxonomy): Bacteria > Bacillati > Actinomycetota > Actinomycetes > Kitasatosporales > Streptomycetaceae > Streptomyces > Streptomyces sp. KR80. Next base: position 223,356 of record NZ_JBQQCD010000004.1, on the reverse strand, counting down.
CTTGTTCCCCGGCGGCGGAACGGGCGGCGGGACGTGGTCGAAGAAACCGTCGTTCTCGTCGTAGTTGAGCAGGACGGCGGTGTGCCGCCAGACGTCCGGGTGCGAGGCGAGCGCGTCCAGCACCTGGTAGACGATGGTGGCGCTGGCGATCGGCGAGGACGCACCGGGGTGCTCGGAGTCGACGGCCGACGGCACCAGGTACGACACCTCGGGCAGCCTGCCGGCGGCCACGTCCTCGCGAAAGTTCGCGGCCAGGCTGCCGGATTGGGCACGGCGCAGCCCGCGCTCGAAGAGGCTGCGCTCGGCCGGGCTCAGGGCGGCCACGCCCTCCTCGAGGAGGCCGAGCAGCCGCTTGCGCTCACTCTCGGACGTCCCGGCGTCGCGCACCTTGGCGTAGAAGGCCTCCATGTACGTGAAGTCGCCGGCCTTCGCGAGGGCCTTGCGGGCGATCGCCTTGAAGGACGCGTAGAACTCCAGGTTGTTGTCCGTGAAGTTCTCCCACTCCTGGTAGGTCTTCCAGGAGCGCCCGGCCTTCTCCAGCCGCTCGGCGTAGGTGGACCAGGTGTAACCGGGGTGACGGCCCTCGTCGTACGCGTCGTTGCCCACCGCGCGGTTGCCATTGGCCTCGTAACCGGTCCAGCCGCTGACCAGATGGTTGCGGTTGGGGCTGGTGGAGGTGTGGATAGCGGAGTGGTAGGCGTCGCAGATGGTGAAAGTGTCGGCGAGTTCGTAGTGCAGCGGCAGGTCGCGGCGGTCGTAGTACGCCATGGTCGCCGCGGTCTTGGCGGCGACCCAGTTGTCCATCCAGCCGTCGCGCCACGCCTGGGCGCCGCCGTTCCAACTGTGGTCGAGGTCGCCGATGTACTGCAGATCCTTCTTCTGCACCTCCGCGGCTTCGCGGACGGGGAAGGGGAGGACGGTCTGCTGAGGGCCCGGCTGCTCGAAGACCGGCCTGCCGGACGGCAGTTCGATGGCGTTGGGGTCACTGAAGCCGCGAACGCCCCGGAGAGTGCCGAAGTAGTGGTCGAACGAGCGGTTCTCCTGCATCAGGATCACCACGTGCTTGATCGCGGTCAGACCGCCGGAAGGGGGCTCCGCCGCGAGCGCCGACCGCAACGAGGGCGGCAGCAGAGATCCCGCCGCCGCGCCGGCGGTACCCGCTCCGAGGGCGAGCAGCCGTCGCCGTGAGATGTCTGTAGCCAAGAGATCCTCCCGGTCGTCCATGTGACCGCCGGGAGGCTAGCGACGCGACGTGGACGCGGGTAGTCCTGTGGACGGCTTGGCGGAAAACGGTGGGTTGTACCGGCATGCAGCCGGTACAACCCCTCGCCCGCACTACCCCGCGGAAAGGCCGAGAGAGGCCCTCCCCATGGGGAGGGCCCTCTTTCGGCGGCGTCAGCCCCCTCGACGCCGAGCGTCGAGGCCACGCTTGATCATTCCTTCGCGCCGAGCCGCTCAAGAATGAGTTCCCGCACGCGCGCCGCGTCGGCCTGGCCGCGAGTGGCCTTCATGACCGCGCCGACGAGCGCGCCCGCCGCCTGCACCTTGCCACCACGGATCTTGTCCGCGATGGCCGCGTTGCCCGCGATCGCCTCGTCGACCGCCGCGCCGAGCGCCGCGTCGTCCGAGACGACCTTCAGGCCGCGCTTCTCGACGACCGTGTCCGGGTCGCCCTCGCCCGCGAGCACACCCTCGATGACCTGACGCGCCAGCTTGTCGTTGAGCGAGCCCTTGGCGACCAGGGCACAGACCCGGGCGACCTGCTCCGGGGTGATCGGCAGGGCGGTCAGCTCGACGGCCTCCTCGTTGGAGCGCCGGGCGAGTTCGCCCATCCACCACTTGCGGGCCTGGTCGGCCGGGGCGCCCGCCTCGATGGTGGCGACGATCGGGTCGATCGCTCCCGCGTTCAGGACCGACTGCATCTCGTGCCGGGAGATCCCCCACTCCTCGCGCAGCCTGTGGCGGCGGACCCGCGGCAGCTCCGGCAGGGACCCCCGAAGCCGATCCACCCACTCGCGCGTCGGCGCGACCGGCACGAGATCCGGCTCCGGGAAGTAGCGGTAGTCCTCCGCCTCCTCCTTGATGCGGCCGGAGGTAGTGGAGCCGTCCTCCTCGTGGAAGTGCCGGGTCTCCTGGACGATCTTCCCGCCCTCGTTCAGCACGGCGGCGTGCCGCATGATCTCGAAGCGCGTCGCCCGCTCCACACTGCGCAGCGAGTTGACGTTCTTCGTCTCGGAGCGGGTGCCGAACGTCTCGGAGCCGATCGGGCGGAGCGAGAGGTTCACATCGCACCGCATCTGACCCATCTCCATCCGGGCCTCGGACACGCCGAGGGCCTTGATGAGCTCGCGCAGCTCGGCGACGTACGCCTTGGCGACCTCGGGGGCCTTGGCGCCTGCGCCGACGATGGGCTTGGTGACGATCTCGATGAGCGGAATGCCCGCGCGGTTGTAGTCCAGCAGCGAGTGCGTGGCGCCGTGGATACGGCCCGTCGCACCGCCCACGTGCGTGGACTTGCCGGTGTCCTCCTCCATGTGGGCGCGCTCGATCTCGACCCGGAAGAGCTCGCCGTCGACCTCGACGTCCAGATAGCCGTTGTAGGCGATCGGCTCGTCGTACTGGGAGGTCTGGAAGTTCTTCGGCATGTCCGGGTAGAAGTAGTTCTTCCGGGCGAAGCGGCACCACTCGGCGATCTCGCAGTTGAGCGCGAGGCCGATCCGGATGGCGGACTCGACACCGGTCGCGTTCATGACCGGGAGCGAGCCGGGCAGGCCGAGACAGGTGGGGCAGGTCTGCGTGTTGGGCTCGGCGCCGAGGGCCGTGGAGCACCCGCAGAACATCTTGGTCTTGGTGCCGAGTTCGACGTGGACCTCGAGGCCCATCACGGGCTCGTAGGCCGCCAGCGCGTCCTCGTACGACACCAGTTCAGTGACGGTCACGGAAACTTACCTCTCAGCCCTTCAGTCCGCGAGGACGTCGTCGTCGCCGATCCGGCGCAGCTCGCGGATGAGCAGCGCCACGCCGGTGACGACCGCGGCCGCGGAGATCACCGCGTCGGTCAGCATCAGCTTGTCGTTCTCGAGCCGCGCCTTCTTGGCCTGCTTGAGGATGCTGACGGCGCCGAACAGCGAGGTGCCGATGGACAGATACGTGCCGGGCTTGGACTTCTTGAAGCCCTTGGCCTTCTGCAGCTTGCTCACTGCGCCTCCTTGTTCTCCCCCAGAGCCTGCGCCTGGGTGGGGGCACCCCCAGCGTTAGCTGGGAGCGTGCCCCCATCTCCGCCCGCGCGGCGCAGAGGTGCGGCTTTCACGGTCAAGTGCGGCCGAGTGGCCGCGCGCGCGTCGCTCACAGCGACGGTGCCTCCTCGAGCAGCGGGTGTCCCCAGCGGGCGGTGTACGCGGCCTCGACCGCGGCGCCCACCTGGTAGAGCCGGTCGTCGGCCATGGCGGGGGCGATGATCTGCAACCCCACCGGGAGCCCGTCCTCCGGGGCGAGGCCGCAGGGCAGCGACAAGGCGGCGTTGCCGGCCAGGTTGGACGGGATGGTGCACAGGTCGGCGAGGTACATCGCCATCGGATCGTCGACCCGCTCGCCGATCGGGAAGGCGGTGGTCGGGGTGGTCGGTGAGACCAGCACGTCGACCTGTCCGAAGGCGCGCTCGAAGTCGCGCTTGATGAGCGTCCGCACCTTCTGGGCCGAGCCGTAGTACGCGTCGTAGTAGCCGGAGCTGAGCGCGTACGTGCCGAGCATGATGCGGCGCTTGACCTCCGGGCCGAAGCCTTCGGCCCGGGTGAGCGCGGTGACCTCCTCGGCGGACCGGGTGCCGTCGTCGGCGACCCGCAGGCCGTAGCGCATGGCGTCGAACCTGGCGAGGTTCGAGGAGCACTCCGAGGGCGCGATGAGGTAGTACGCGGCGAGCGCCTTGTCGAAGGACGGACAGGAGATCTCGGTGACCTCGGCGCCCAGTTCGCGCAACAGCTCAACGGCTTCGTTGAAGCGCTGCATCACGCCGGCCTGGTAGCCCTCGCCGCCGAACTCCTTGACGACGCCGATCCGCATGCCCTTGACATCGCCGTTCCGGGCGGCGGCGACGACCGGCGGGACGGGCGCCTCGATGGATGTGGAGTCGAGCGGGTCGTGCCCGGCGATCACCTCGTGGAGCAGGGCCGCGTCAAGGACCGTACGGGCACAGGGGCCCCCCTGGTCCAGCGAGGAGGAGAAGGCGACCAGACCGTAGCGGGAGACTCCGCCGTACGTCGGCTTGACGCCGACGGTGCCGGTCACGGCCGCGGGCTGGCGGATGGAGCCACCGGTGTCCGTGCCGATGGCGAGCGGAGCCTGGAAGGAGGCGAGTGCGGCGGAGGAGCCGCCGCCGGAGCCGCCGGGGATACGGGTCAGGTCCCATGGGTTGCCGGTCGGGCCGTACGCGCTGTTCTCCGTCGAGGACCCCATGGCGAACTCGTCCATGTTGGTCTTGCCGAGAATGACGACGTCCGCGTCCTTGAGGCGCTTGGTGAGCGTCGCGTCGTACGGGGGGATCCAGCCCTTGAGGATCTTCGAACCGCAGGTCGTCGGGATGCCCGCGGTGATGAAGACGTCCTTCAGCGCTAGCGGGACGCCGGCGAGCGGGCCGAGCTTCTCGCCGCGGGCCCGCTTCTCGTCGACCGCGCGCGCCTGGGCGAGCGCTCCCTCGCGGTCGACGTGCAGGAAGGCGTGGACCTTCTCGTCGACGGCCTCGATACGGGCCAGGTGGGCCTCGGTGACGGCAACCGCGGTGAGCTCGCCGGAGGCGATCTTCGCCGCGGTCTCGGCGGCGGTGAGCCTGGTCGGATCGCTCACGGTCACTCCTCCCCCAGGATCTGCGGCACCTTGAAACGCTGCTCCTCCTGCGCCGGGGCGCCCGAGAGCACCTGCTCGGGGGTCAGCGACGGACGGACCTCATCCGAGCGCATGACATTGGTCAGCGGCAGCGGATGGGAGGTCGGCGGTACGTCCTCGTCGGCGACATCGGAGACGCGGGCCACCGCGCCGATGATGTCGTCGAGCTGTACGGCGAAGTGGTCGAGCTCTTCGTCCGTCAGCTCCAGACGCGCCAGCCGAGCGAGGTGGGCGACCTCCTCGCGCGTGATGCCAGGCATGCAGCGATCCTCAAGGGTGAGTGTGTAGGTTTTGGGCCCAATCCTATGGCTCCGGCCACGGTGCCCGCGAAACCCTTATGACTCCCGCTGTGGGCCGACCACCCCTCCCCTCCGGCCGCGGGCAACTACCCGTCCGTTCCCCACCGGGGCCGGGGCCCCAGGGCCGGGCGTTCCGGAACGTACACCAACAGGCCCGGCGACCTACAAATACTTCCCTGGCCGTCGCCATGGGCCCCGCACGTTCGGCCGTCGCGCCTGACCCGCGGCGGTGCCGGTCCTGGGCCCCGCCCACGGAACGGCCCCGCAGGGAGGTGGCGGGACAGTGGCCTGGGCTGAGGCAAGGGAGCGCGCGTGGCCGGGCACTCGGCAGACCACGCCCGGTTCCGGGCGGCGGGCAGGGCGGTCAGTTGACCGGCTGACTCGAAGGGCGGTCCGCTTTCTCGACCGCGGCGTGCTCGGGCTCCGGCTCCTCCGCTCCGGAGACCGCCAGGTCCGCGCCGGAGGCGGCCCGGCTCCAGCCCTGTTCACCACGCAGCCGCAGCCACGCCGTCGTCTCGTCCGGTGGCATCGCGGCCGCGACCAGCCAGCCCTGCACGGCGTCGCAGCCGAGGTCGCGCAGCCGCTCCCACGTCTCGTCGTCCTCGACCCCCTCGGCGACGACGACCAGCCCGAGTGAGTGGGCGAGGTCGACCGTACAGCGGACGATCTCCGCGTCTTCCGTGTCGACCGCGAGCCGGGCGACGAACGACCGGTCGATCTTGAGCTCGCTCACGGGCAGGCGGCGCAGGTGGACGAGGGACGAGTAGCCGGTGCCGAAGTCGTCGAGCGACATCTTCACCCCGTGACCGGTGAGCCCGGCCAAGGTGTCGGCGGCGCGCTGCGGGTCCTCCAGCAGCACGTGTTCCGTTATCTCCAGTTGCAGCGCCCCTGGAGGGACGCCGTGGCGGGCGAGCCGTGCCGCGACGGCTCCCGCGAAGCCCGGTGTGTGCACGTCGCGGGGCGAGACGTTGACGGCGACCGGGACCTCGAGGCCGGCGGCCCGCCATTTGGCGACCTGCCCGAGCGCCGTCTCCAGGACGTACTCGGTGAGGTGGGGCATCAGGCCGGAGGACTCGGCGATGGTGATGAACTCGTCCGGGCTGACCCGGCCGCGCTCGGGGTGCACCCAGCGGACGAGCGCCTCGAGCCCGGCGACGCGGCCGTCGAATCCCACCTTGGGCTGGTAGTGCAGCTCGACGTCGCCCGCGTCGAGGGCGCGTCGCAGGTCGCCGAGGAGGCCCAGCCGGTCGGGCGTGTTGCCGTCGCGCTTCGCCTCGTAGACCTCGACGCCGCTGCGGTCCCGCTTGGCCTGGTACATCGCCACATCGGCGCGGCGCAGCAGCCCTTCGGCGTCCAGCGCGTGGTCGGGGAAGACCGCGACACCGGCGCTGGCCTCCAGGACGAGGGTGAGCCCGTCGAGGTCGAGCGGTGAGCCGAGGGCCGCGACGAGCCCTCGTGCGACGCGCTGCGCGCTGGTCGGGGAGTCGGCGATCGGCAGCAGTACGGCGAACTCGTCGCCGCCGAGACGGGCGGACTCCGCCCCGCGCGGCAGTGCGACCCGCAGCCGCTCGGCGATCTGCAGCAGCAGCCGGTCACCGGCCAGGTGTCCGAGGGTGTCATTGACCGAACGGAATCGGTCGAGGTCGATCAGCACCAGCGCCGAGCGGGCACCCATCCGCTCGGCCTCGTCGAGCGCGGTCCAGGTCCGCTCCAGCAGCCACTGCCGGTTCGGCAGACCGGTCAGCGGATCGCGGAGCTGCTCCTCGGCCCGGGCCCGGGCGATCCAGAGGGTGGAGTCAAGGGCGATTAAGGGCACGGCGAACAGCGGCAGCAGTAACGGCATGTGTGCGGCCACGACACAGATGAGCGGTGCGATGGCGAACAGCGCGCCCCCGACGAGCGCCTGGCGGGCCAGGGCCGTTCGGGCGACCGTGGGCAACCCGCCGCCGCGCGGTGCCATCGAGTACCAGAGCAGGACGCGGGTCACCGCAAGATAGGCCAACGCGGCCAGCAGCACCTCGGGCAGGACGAAGAAGTCCCAGGTACGGGGCAGCCAGGGCCGCTCCACGGTCGGCACCGTGCCGAAGGCGGCGAGGACCAGCCCGGCCGCGCCGATCCCGATGACGTCGACGGCGCCGTGTAGCGCGCCCTGTCGCCAGCGGTGCCGCCGGGCAGCGCTGACCAGTAACACCACGGTCAGGCTGACGAGTACGGCGGGCACCCAGCCGTACAGCAGCAACACGGCCAGGGTGAGGGCGGCCCCGGAGCCCATACCGCCCCACCAGCGGTCACGGCCGAGGGCGACCAGATGGCCGACGATGATTCCGGTGAGGACGGCCAGGGAGCCGCCGACGGTGGCGTTGGGGAAGATCGCGTGGCCCTCGCGGAGCACTCGGACGACCCCCGTGACCAGGGTGAGCCCGGCCACCGCGATCACCGCGACCGGCAGCCCGGGCACGGCGGACCGGCGCAGCGTGGGCGCGCCCCCGGCGGTAAGCCCTCCCCCAGCTACCTCCCCCAGACTCCGTCTGGGAGGTGCTCCCAGGGGTACCCCCGGCCCTTCGGCATGGGGAACCCCAGGGGGAGGCCGATCGGCGCTCTCGGTCGGTTTCATTCCCGTCCCTCTCACAGCCGGCGGTGCCCACGCCACGAAGTGGCGGCCCTTCCGATGCCACCACGTCAGATCCCACCACGCAGCCGCGCACGGCAGGCGCACTCTTCAACAGTAAGCTGCGCAAAGCTGGAACGGGCAGCGATCTGCAGCGGTTGCCCGAATGCGACCAGCTGTCCGCAACCATCTGGTATGCACTGAACGGGTGTTGCCCTACGGCTGATCGGGTGACACCTCGGCCGCCTCACGGGCAGCATCCGGACCTCGGTTCAACAGCAGCCCGAAGCCGTCCTCGTCGAGCACCGGCACCTTCAACTGGACTGCCTTGTCGTACTTCGACCCAGGGTTGTCACCTACGACGACGAAGTCGGTCTTCTTCGAAACGGAACCTGTCACCTTCGCACCGAGACTCTGCAACGCCTCTTTCGCGCCATCTCTGGTGTACGACTGCAGCGTCCCGGTCACCACGACGGTGACGCCCTCGAGCGGCCGGGGCCCTCGCTCCTCGCCGCCCTCCTCCTCCAGCCGTACGCCGGCGGCCCGCCACTTCTCGACGATCTCACGGTGCCAGCCCTCGGCGAACCACTGCTTCACGGAGGCGGCCGTGGTCTGGGCGACCCCGTCCACCGCCGCGAGCTCCTCCTCGCCGGCCTCGGCGATCCGGTCCAGCGACCCGAACTCGCGGGCCAGTGCCTCCGCCGCCACCGGCCCGACGTGACGGATCGACAGGCCGGTGATGATCCGCGCGAGCGGACGCTGCTTGGCCGCCTCGATGAAGTCGAGCATCGCCAGCGTGTTCTTCTTCGGCTCGCCGTTCTGGTTGGCGAAGACGGTGACGATCTTTTCCTCGCCCGTCTTGGGATCCCGCTTGGGCAGCCCGCTGTCCTGATCGAGGACGTACGCCTTGATCGGCAGCAGTTGCTCCACCGTCAGGTCGAACAGGTCGCCCTCGTCCCTGACCGGCGGGTCGGACGGCTCCAGAGGCTGCGTCAGGGCCGAGGCACCCACATATCCCAAGTGCTCGATGTCCAGACACTTGCGGCTCGCCAGATAGAAGACCCGCTCACGCAACTGGGCCGGGCACGAGCGCGCGTTGGGGCAGCGCAGATCGACGTCGCCCTCCTTCATGGGGCGCAACGCGCTGCCGCAGTCAGGGCACTCCGCAGGCATGACGAACTCCCGCTCACTGCCGTCCCGCAGGTCCACCACCGGGCCGAGAATCTCCGGGATCACATCGCCCGCCTTGCGGAGCACGACGGTGTCGCCGATCAGCACCCCCTTGGCCTTGACCACGTCTTGGTTGTGCAGGGTCGCGAACTCGACCTCGGAGCCTGCGACCGTGACCGGCTCCACCACCGCGTACGGCGTCACCCGTCCCGTACGGCCGACGCCGACCCGGATGTCCACCAACGTGGTGTTGACCTCCTCCGGCGGGTACTTCCAGGCGATCGCCCAACGCGGGGCCCGTGAGGTGGACCCCAGCCGCCCCTGGAGCGAGATCTCGTCGAGCTTGACCACCACTCCGTCGATCTCGTGCTCCACGGAGTGCCGTGCTTCGCCCGAGTACGCGGCGATGAACTCCGTTACGCCGTCGAGCGAGTCCACCACCTTGGTGTGCCGCGCCGTCGGCAGTCCCCACTCGCGCAACAGGTCGTACGCCTGCGACAGCCGCGTGATGTCGAAACCCTTACGGGCCCCGATGCCGTGCACCACCATGTGCAGCGGGCGGCTCGCGGTGACCTTGGGGTCCTTCTGGCGCAGCGAACCGGCGGCCGCGTTGCGCGGGTTGGCGAACGGGGGCTTGTCCGCCGCCACCAGACGGGCATTCAGCTCCTGGAACTGCTCCATCGGGAAGAACACCTCGCCGCGGATCTCCACGAGCGGCGGGATCCGGTCTCCACGGAGCCGGTCGGGGATCTCTCCGATCGTCCGGATGTTGGGCGTGATGTCCTCGCCCGTCCGACCGTCGCCGCGGGTGGCGGCGCGAGTCAGCCGCCCCTGCTCGTACGTGAGGTTGACGGCGAGTCCGTCGACCTTCAGCTCGCACAGGAAGTGATAGTCGGTGTCTCCGAGCTCGCGGGCGATCCGGTCCACCCAGCCGGTCAGTTCCTCATCCGTGAAGGCGTTGTCCAGGCTGAGCATCCGCTCGCGGTGCTGAACGGCGGTGAATTCGGTCTCGTACTGCCCCGCGACCTTCTGGGTGGGGGAATCCGGCGTCCGCAGTTCCGGATACTCCCCCTCCAGCGCCTCCAACGACCGCAGCAGCTGATCGAACTCCGCGTCGCTGATGACCGGGGCGTCCTTCACGTAGTACCGGAAACGGTGCTCCTCGACCTGCTCAGCGAGCCGTGCATGCTGCTCCCGCACCTCGGCGGGCACTGTCGCCTGCTCTTCGCCAGCCACCGTTGCATCCTCCCGTTACTCAGGGTCGTCCGCGAGCGATCTCGCCGCCCGGACGCAGTGGGCGAGGGCCGCGCGGGCATACGCGGGCGAGGCACCCGCGAGACCGCACGCCGGTGTGATCACCACGGACTCGGTGAGAGCCCCCGGCGACAGCCCCAGCCTGCGCCACAGCGTCCTGATGCCACCGACGCTACCGGCAGGGTCCGACAATCGGGCGTCCGCGCCGGGCACGACTCCGGCGAAGAGTGCCGTGCCCCCCTCGACCGCCTCACCGATCTGCTCGTCCTCACGCTCCGTGAGAAGGCCGGCATCGAACGAGACACCCGTCGCCCCGGCGCGCCGCAGCAGCCCGAAGGGCACGTCGGGCGCACACGAGTGGACGACGACCGGGCTCTCCCCCGCCGCGCCCAGCACGTCCCGCAAGGCGCCTTCGACCACGGCGCGGTCGACGGCCCGGTGCGTCCGGTAGCCGCTCGCCGTCTTCAGGTGCCCGCGCAGGACCGCGGTCAGCGACGGCTCGTCGAGCTGCAGCACGACCTCGGCGCCCGGCACGCGACGGCGCACCTCGGCGAGGTGCCCTCGCAGGCCCTCCGCCAGCGAGCCCACCAGGTCCCGGCAGGCTCCGGCGTCGCTCAGCGCCGCCTCACCGTTCTTCAACTCCAGCCCGGCCGCAAGCGTCCACGGCCCGACCACCTGCACCTTCAACGGGCCCTCGAATCCTTGCGTGAACTCTTCGAGCGCGTCGAGGTCCTCGCGCAGCCACGCCCAGGCCCGCCGGGTGTCGCGGCCGGGGCGGTCGCCGAACCGCCAGCCGCTCGGCTCCACGCGCGCGTACATCTCGACCAGCAGGCCGGCCGTCCGGCCGATCATGTCCGCGCCGGGGCCGCGCGCGGGCAGTTCGGGCAGATACGGGAATGCCTCCAGGGATCCGACGACGGTCTTCACGGCCTCCCGCGCGTCCGTCCCCGGCATCGACCCGACACCGGTGGCCGCAGCCACACCCCACGACCTCACGCCGCTCACCTGCCGCTCACCGTCCGGGCCGGACGGAGACGTCCGTGATCTCGGCGTCACGCGGCAGGTCCAGGGCCGCCAGGATCGTCGTCGCGACCGACTCGGGATCGATCCAGCGGGACGCGTCGTACTCCTTGCCCTCCTGCTGGTGGACCTTCACCTGCATGGGCGTGGCGGTGCGGCCGGGGTAGACCGAGGTGACGCGGACGCCGTTGTCGTGCTCCTCGAGGCGCAGAGCGTCGGCCAGCGCCTTGAGGCCGTGCTTGCTCGCGGCGTACGCGGCCCACTGGGCACCCGCATGCAGGCCCGCGCCGGAGTTCACGAAGATCACCTGACCGCGGGCGGCCCGGAGCCCCGGCAGCATCAGCCGGGTCAGCTCGGCCGGCGCGACCAGGTTGGCGGCGAGCTGCAGATTCCACGCCTTGGGGGTCAGCTCGCCGACCTCGCCGAGTTCCACCACACCCGCGATGTGCAGCAGCGAGTCGAGCCGGTCCGGGAGCTCCTGGTGGCTCAGCGCCCAGGACAGCTTGTCGGGGGCCGCCAGGTCTCCGACGATCGTTCGGGCCACGGGGAAGCGGTTCTCCAGCTCCCTGGCCCGGCCCGCATCGCGCGCCAGCAGCCACAGCTCGTCGCCCCGCTCGGCCAGCCGTGCCGAGACGGCCGCGCCGATGCCGGAACCCGCTCCGGTGATCAAGTGAGCAGTCATGCCCCCAGCTTGCCGCACGGTACGGGCCGACTCCGCATCGGACCTACGGAGTCGCCGCCGGTGCGCGCCGCTCGGTCGCCGCGATGGTCGCCGACCCGACGACCCGGGTGGCGTCGTACAGGACGATCGCCTGGCCGGGGGCGACGCCGCGGACGGCCTCGCCGAAGGTCACCTGGAGCTCACCGTCGACGAGCTCGGCCGTCACCTCGGTCTCACCGCCGTGCGCGCGGAGCTGCGCGGAGTACGTCCCGGGGCCCGCCGGGGCCGCGCCGCACCAGCGGGGCTTGATCGCGGTCAGCCGGGTCACGTCCAGGGCCTCGGAGGGGCCGACGGTCACGGTGTTGTGCACCGGAGAGATGTCCAGGACATAGCGCGGCTTGCCGTCGGGGGCGGGGACCCCGAGCCGCAGCCCCTTGCGCTGACCGATGGTGTAGCCGTACGCGCCGGTGTGGGTGCCCAGCTTGCTGCCGTCCTGGTCGACGATGTCGCCCTCCGCCGCGCCGAGGCGCCGCGCCAGGAAGCCCTGGGTGTCGCCGTCGGCGATGAAGCAGATGTCGTGACTGTCCGGCTTCTTCGCGACGGCCAGGCCCCGGGCCTCCGCCTCCGCGCGGATCTCGTCCTTGGTGGTGACCGTGTCCCCGAGCGGGAACATCGCGTGGGCGAGCTGGCGCTCGTCGAGCACCCCGAGGACGTACGACTGATCCTTGGCCATGTCGGAGGCCCGGTGCAGCTCGCGGGAGCCGTCCTCCCGGACGACCACCTTGGCGTAGTGACCGGTGCAGATGGCGTCGAAGCCGAGGGCGAGGGCCTTGTCGAGCAGCGCCGCGAACTTGATCTTCTCATTGCAGCGCAGGCAGGGATTGGGCGTACGGCCCGCCGCGTACTCGCTGACGAAGTCCTCGACGACGTCCTCGCGGAACCGCTCGGCGAGGTCCCAGACGTAGAAGGGGATGCCGATGACGTCGGCGGCCCGGCGCGCGTCGCGCGAGTCCTCCAGGGTGCAGCAGCCCCGCGCCCCGGTCCGGAAGGACTGCGGGTTGGCGGAGAGCGCGAGATGCACGCCGGTGACGTCGTGCCCGGCCTCGGCGGCGCGGGCGGCAGCCACGGCGGAGTCGACGCCGCCGGACATCGCGGCGAGCACGCGCAGGCGGCGGCCGTCGCGGGGATGAGGTCCCCCGCGCCGAAGGGCGGGGGAGGGAGCACCGGGGCTCTGCTTGTCGGGAGGATTGGCAGCCATAGCGCCTCCCAGGGTACGGGGCCGCGCCAGAAGGACTGGGGGCGCCTCCCTGGGGGCCACCCCCAGCGGTAGCTGGGAGAGGATTGGCTCCCGGCCGGAACCGGCAGACCTGTCGCACACGTTGTCCACGCGACGGCACGAGATGGCCTTGCACGGCACGGCGAGCGCGGAGCGCGCGGGCTGGGAGGGGCAGGGATGGAGGGGCAGGGATGGAGCAGCACTCCCCTACGGGAAGGCGCCGCGGCATCGGCCGGCGCGCCCTGCTGATCGGCGGCGCAGCGGCAGGTCTCGGCACAGCGGGGGTCCTTGGATCGGACGAGCTGTCCCGCCTCTGGTGGCGGCTTCCGGGCAATGACAAGCCCCGCAAGGAGGGCGAGCTCGACCACGAGGGCGCCGAGTGGATACCGGCCTCGGCCGTGAACTGGCGGCGCGCCGACCGGCCCGCCGACTATGTGATCGACCGTGTGGTCATCCATGTCGTCCAGGGCAGCTACCCGGTGGCGCTGAAGGTCTTCCGGGATCCGGAGCACGGCGCCGCCGCGCATTACGTGGTGCGCAAGGACGGCCACGTCGCCCAGATGATCCGCGAGCTGGACGTCGCGTTCCACGCGGGGAACCGGGGCATCAACGAGCGCTCCATCGGCATCGAGCACGAGGGCTTCGTGGACCGCCCGGGCTCGTTCACCGACGCGATGTACCGCGCCTCCGCCCGGCTCACCGCCGGGATCTGCGCGCGGTACGGCTTCCCCGCAGACCGCGAGCACGTCGTCGGGCATGTGGAGGTGCCCGGGACCGACCACACCGACCCGGGACCGCACTGGGACTGGGACCGCTATCTCGAGCTCGTACGGAAGGCCCTCGTACGGCGGGCCTAGGTCCTGTCCGGTCGATCAGGCCGGATCAGGGATCGGCGTCTGGTGCAGGGGGCACCTCCGAGCGATAGCTGCGGGAGCATCGCAAGGCGGAGGAGGGAGTCCATGCGGTGGGGGCACCTCCCAGCGATAGCTGGGGGCCATCGGCGACCGACGACAACGCGGCGAGGCGCGGTGCCAGGCGTCGCGAGCCCGGCATGATCGGCCAGACAGGGCCTGGGCGGGACACCTGGCCCCCGAGGCCGACGGCTCAAGCGGCCGACGGCTCAGGAGGCCGTCGGCTCGGGGTGCCGTCAGCTGAGGCCCGCGGTCCTCGCCCGCTCCACCACCGGACCGATCACGTCCACCACCGCCTCGACATCGGCCTTCGTCGAGGTGTGGCCGAGGGAGAAGCGCAGCGTGCCGCGCGCCAGGTCCGGATCGGTGCCCACGGCGAGCAGGACGTGGCTGGGCTGTGCCACGCCCGCCGTACAAGCAGAGCCGGTCGAGCACTCGATGCCCTGGGCGTCCAGAAGCAGCAACAGGGAGTCGCCCTCGCAGCCGGGGAAGGAGAAGTGCGCGTTGGCGGGCAGCCGTCCCTTGGGGTCCGGGTCACCGCCCAGTACGGCGTCGGGGACCGCCGCACGGACGCCCGCGATCAGCTCGTCGCGCAATGCGCCGATCTCGCGGGCGAAGTCGGCCTGGTGCTCGGCGGCGTGCCCGGCCGCTGCGGCGAAGGCGGCGACGGCGGGTACGTCGAGAGTGCCGGACCGGACCTGGCGCTCCTGGCCCCCGCCGTGCAGCAGCGGTACGGGGGCGTGGTCGCGGCCGAGCAGCAGGGCGCCGATGCCGTACGGGCCTCCTATCTTGTGGCCGGAGACGGTCATCGCGGCGAGGCCGGAGGCGGCGAAGTCGACCGGCAGCTGACCGAAGGCCTGCACCGCATCCGCATGCAGCGGCACGCCGAACTCGGCTGCCACGGCGGCCAGTTCGGGGACCGGCATGACCGTGCCGATCTCGTTGTTCGCCCACATGACGGTGGCGAGGGCGACGTCGTCCGGGTCGCGGGCGAGGGCCTCGCGCAGCGCGTCGGGGTGCACCCGCCCGTACGGGTCGACCGGCAGGTACTCGACCCGCGCGCCCTCGTGCTCGGCGAGCCAGTCGACGGCGTCCAGCACGGCGTGGTGCTCGACGGGGCTGGCCAGCACCCGCGTGCGCCGTGGATCGGCCGCCCTGCGGGCCCAGTAGAGGCCCTTGACCGCGAGATTGTCGGACTCCGTGCCGCCCGCGGTGAAAACCACCTCGCTCGGTCGCGCGCCGAGCGCGGCCGCGAGGGTCTCGCGGGCCTCCTCGACCGTACGACGGGCTCGGCGCCCGGCCGCGTGCAGCGAGGAGGCGTTACCGGTGACGGTGAGCTGGGCGGTCATCGCCTGCACCGCCTCCGGGAGCATCGGGGTGGTGGCGGCGTGATCGAGGTAGGCCATGATGCCCTCGATTCTACGAGCCGCGGCAGGGGCGCATGACGGGCGCGTGGAAGCCGCGGCCGCCCGGGCTCCACCGCCGGTGCACCACCGCCGGTGGGGCCGAGCGCGCCCCGTTACTGCTCCTCGACCGTCTCCTTGCTCACCACGGCCGCGTCCGCCGCACCCGGCAGCGGGGTGTCGACCGGCGCCTGGTCGGGCGCGTTCTCCGGGTGGTGGCACGCCACCTGGTGCCCGGTCTTCAGCGCCACGAGCGGCGGCTCCTTGGTCGTGCACAGCTCGGTCGCCTTCCAGCACCGGGTGTGGAACCGGCAGCCGGACGGCGGCGAGATCGGCGAGGGGACGTCCCCCTTGAGCAGGATGCGCTCCCGCTCGGCCTTGCGCCGGGGGTCCGGCACCGGGACCGCGGAGAGCAGCGCCTTGGTGTACGGGTGCATCGGCGCCTCGTAGAGCGCGGTGCGGTCCGCCAACTCGACGATCTTGCCCAGGTACATCACCGCGATCCGGTCCGATACGTGCCGGATGACCGACAGATCGTGGGCGATGATCACATAGGTCAGGCCCAGTTCGTCCTGGAGGTCGTCCAGCAGGTTGACCACCTGCGCCTGGATCGACACGTCCAGCGCGGAGACCGGCTCGTCGGCGACCACCAGCCTCGGCTTCAGGGCGAGCGCGCGGGCGATGCCGATGCGCTGCCGCTGACCACCGGAGAACTCGTGCGGATAGCGGTTGTAGTGCTCGGGGTTGAGGCCGACGAGCTCCAGCAGCCGCTGGACCTCCTTCTTGACGCCCCCCTCCGGCGTCTCGCCCTGCAGCTTGAACGGCGCCCCGACGATCGAGCCCACCGTGTGCCGCGGGTTCAGCGACGAGTACGGGTCCTGGAAGATCATTTGCACATCACGGCGCATCGGCCGCATCGCTGCGGTGCCCAGATGCGTGATGTCCTTGCCCTCGAACTCGATCTTCCCGCCGGTCGGTTCGAGCAGTCGGGTGATCAGCCGGCCCATCGTCGACTTGCCGCAGCCCGACTCGCCCACCACGCCCAGGGTCTCCCCCGGCCGGACGTCGAAGTCGAGGCCGTCGACCGCCTGTACCGCGCCGACCTGGCGCTGCAGGATCCCCTTCCTGATGGGGAAGTGCTTGACCAGGCCGCTGACCTTGAGGAGAGGCTCCGCGGAACCGGCGGCCCGCTCCTGAATCGTCACGGCGCTCTGCGGCGCTTCCTTTGACACGACGGCGTCCTTTGCGTTGCTCACAGCTTCGGCGCAATCTCTTCGGTCCAGATCCGCGTCCGGTCCTCCTGCGCCATGTGGCAGGCGGAGAAGTGCCGCCCGGCGCCTTTCCCCTCGAGCTGCCGGAGCTCCGGTCGCTCGGTACGGGTGACACCGCCCTTCGGCACGTCCGCATAGGGGCAGCGCGGGTGGAAGGCGCAGCCGCTCGGGATGTTGATCAGGCTCGGCGGGGAGCCCTTGACCGGGATGAGGCGGTCGGTCTGCTCGCGGTCGATCCGCGGCATCGAGCCGAGCAGTCCCCAGGTGTAGGGGTGCTGGGGCTCGTAGAAGACCTGGTCGGCCGACCCGCGCTCGACGCACCGGCCGCCGTACATCACCAGGATGTCGTCGGCCAGCTCGGCGACGACGCCCAGGTCGTGGGTGATGACGATGACCGCGGAGCCGAACTCCTTCTGCAGGTCCCGGATCAGGTCGAGGATCTGCGCCTGGACGGTGACGTCCAGAGCGGTGGTCGGCTCATCGGCGATGAGCAACTCGGGGTTGTTGACCAGCGCCATCGCGATCATCGCGCGCTGGCGCATACCGCCGGAGAACTCGTGCGGGTAGCTGTCGACACGCTTGTCGGGCTGTGGGATGCCGACCCGGTCGAGCAGTTCGATCGCACGCCGGCGTGCGGTCTTCTTGTCCACGTCGTGGTGGACCCGGTAGGCCTCCACGATCTGCGCACCGATCGTGTAGTACGGGTGCAGGGCCGACAGCGGATCCTGGAAGATCATCGCCATCTCCCGGCCGCGCAGCCTGCGCACCTCGTCGGGGTCCGTGGTGAGCAGCTCCTGGCCGTCCAGCCAGATCTCGCCGGAGATACGGGCCTTGCCGCGGCCGTACTGACCGACGGTGTGCAGGCCCATGATGCCCAGCGATGTCACCGACTTGCCGGAGCCGGACTCGCCGACGATGCCGAGCGTCTTGCCCTTCTCCAGCTGGAAGGAGAGTCCGTCGACCGACTTGACCAGGCCGTCGTCGGTCGGGAAGTGCACCATGAGGTCGCGCACTTCGAGGAACGCGGTGGGCTGCGGGGCGTCCGAGGCCACGGGCTCGCCGACCGCGCCGGTCTTGGTCAGATCGGTCACGAGAGCCTCACTCGGGGGTCGATCACTGCGTACAGAAGGTCCACGATGAGATTCGCGATGACGATGGCGAAGGCGGCGATGAGGGTCACGCCGATGATCAGCGGGAGGTCGCGCTCGCTGATCGCCCGCACGGCGGCCTGCCCCAGACCGGGCAGGCTGAAGGTCGTCTCGGTCAGAATCGCGCCACCCACCAGGGCACCCAGGTCGAGACCGAGGATGGTGAGGATCGGGGTCATGGTCGACCGCATGGCGTGTTTGCCGATGACGACCGGCTCGCGCAGGCCCTTGGCCCGTGCCGTTCGGATGTAGTCCTCACCGAGAATCTCCAGCATGGTCGCGCGGGTGAGCCGCGCGTACATCGCCGCGTAGAGGAACGCCAGCGTGATCCAGGGCAGGATCAGACTCTCGAACCAGGCGGCGGGATTGTCGGTGAACGGCTCGTAGTCGACGCTGATCCACTCCAGCGCGTAGCTGAAGATGGCCAGCGAGACCAAGCCGGTGAAGTAGATGGGCAGAGAGACCCCGGCGAGGGCCACGGTCATCGCCGAGCGGTCCCACAGGGAGCCGCGCTTGAGGGCGGAGACCACTCCGGTCGCGACGCCGCCGATGACCCACAGAAGGCACGCGCCGGCCGCGAGGGACAGCGTGACCGGCAGCCGTTCGACCAGGATCGGCCAGATCTCCTGCTCGGTACGGAACGAGTAGCCGAAGCAGGGCGCCGGACAGTGGGTGACATCGGTCCCGTTGGCATAGTCCCGTCCGGCCACCAGGCCCTCGACGAACTTGGCGAACTGGACGAAGATCGGGTCGCTGAGGCCCAGCTTCTCCCGGATGCCTTCGATGGCGGCCGGGTCGGCCTGTTTGCCGACGAAGAGCAGAGCGGGGTCGGTACCCGTCAGCTTCGGGATCATGAAGAAGATGGTGAAGGTCGCCAGGGTGACGATCATCAGCATCACGACGACGGCGAACAGGCGCCGGATGAGGTAAGCAAGCACTTGTGCTCGGCCCGGCGGCGGCCCGGGGCACTTCTCGTTCGGAGAGGCGCCCCTGGGCCGCCGCGCGCGGCCATCACCTGCCCTTCGGGCTATCGGGGTCCGGTGACGGAGATCGGAATCATCACTTGACGACGCCCAGGGAGACGTAGTCGTACCGGCCGCTGTAGGAGTCGGCCGTGTAGACGTTGGTCAGCCGCGAGCTGCGCCAGGTGATCGTCTTCTCGAAGACGAACGGCAGGTAGATCGCTCGGTCGGAGACCATGTGGTTGATCTCCTTGTAGATCTCACCGGCCTTGTCGGGGTCCGTCTCGGCGATCGCGTCGTCGAAGAGCTTGTTGATCTTCGGGTCGTCCGTCTCGCTGTTGTTGTAGTTGCCGGTCGGGACGATGAAGCGACCGTCGACCAGCGGCTGCGAGAAGCCCTGGCCGGTCGGGAAGTCCGGACCCCAGCCGCTGATGATGACGCCGTAGCCCTTGGACTTGACCACCTTCGGCGAACCGGTGATGGACTGGGACTGGGCACCGTCGATCTGGTCGACCTCGGCGTCGATGCCGACCTTGCCGAGCGCGTTCTGCAGCGCCTCGGCGGTGGCGACCTCCTGCGGCTTGTTGTTCCGCACCGAGATGGTCGTCTTGAAGCCGTTCGGCTTGCCGCAGGCCTTCAGCTCTTCCTTGGCCTTGGCGATGTTGGCGCCCGGGTTCTTCAGCACGCCGTACGGGTCGTACTCGTCCGAGCCCTTGATGCTCTTGGGCAGCATGTTCTCGGCGATCTCACCACCGGCCAGCGGGCCACCGCGGGCGGTCTGCAGCGACTTCTTGTCGGCCGCGTAGATGACCGCCTTGCGGCAGTGGATGTTGTCCATCGGCTTCACGGTCTCCGGGAAGACCGCGTAGCGGATGAAGTTGGTCAGACCGTTGTCGAGGTTGTCCCGGTGCTTCTTGAGCGCGTCGGCGCGGCCCGACGGCGTCATGCCGGTCGCGTTCAGGTCGAGGTCGTAGTCGCCCTTGATCAGGCGCTTGTCGACGTCGTCCGGGTTGGTGTTGATGGTGACCGTGATCTTGTCCGGCAGGGCCGGGCGGATCGGGTCGGACTCCTTCTTCCAGTTCTCGTTACGTACCAGCGTGCCGCCCTTGCCGAGCGTGTAGGACTGGATCTTGTACGGGCCCGAGGAGACCGGCTTCAGCGCGTACTTGGCGCCGGTGTCCTTGGCCTGCGGCACCGGGGTGCTGGTCGGCAGCGCGAGGATCTGCTCGAAGTCACCGTTCGGCTTCGGCAGCTTGAAGATGATGGTCTTGTCGTCGGGCGTCTCGATCGACTTCAGGCCGAGCTTGTCCTTCGACTTGTCCTTGTAGGGGCCCTTGTACTCGCCCTTGGGGTCCAGGACCTGCTTCAGGTAGCCCGGTCCGCCGGAGATCACGTCGGTGGCCCAGGTGCGCTCGATGCCGTACTTGACGTCCTTGGAGGTGATCGGCGTGCCGTCCTCGAAGGTGAGCCCGTCGCGCAGCGTGTAGGTGTACGTCTTGCCGTCGTCGGTGATCTTGGCCATGTCGGTCGCCAGGTCCGGGACGAGCGAGGTGCTCTTGACGCCCGGCTTGGTGGCGTACGAGACGAGCTGACGCGTGTAGAAGCGGGAGAAGTCCCAGGCGAAGCCGTAGTACATGCGCGCCGGGTCGAGCGAGTCGAAGTCCTGCGAGCCGACGAACTTGAGCGTTCCACCCTTTTTGGTGGACTGGCTGGCGATGCCCTTGGTCGCGGCGTTGAAGCCGGGGGCCGCGTCGCCGTCGTCCTTGCCGCCGCCACCGCAGGCCGCGGTGGTGAGCATGGCCGCGACCACGAGAGCTGACCCTGCGGCCAGTCTGCGCCTCGTCGAGCGATTGGTTGTCACGATCTCGCAACCTCCGTGATAGTCGCGGTCCTTGACCCGGACCGACGGTTTGGGTTGGCCTCCTGACGGTTCGGCAGGGGCGGTTCTGGGTGGTGCTGGTGCCT
Organism: Streptomyces sp. KR80; assembly: GCF_052245555.1. Classification (NCBI taxonomy): domain Bacteria; kingdom Bacillati; phylum Actinomycetota; class Actinomycetes; order Kitasatosporales; family Streptomycetaceae; genus Streptomyces; species Streptomyces sp. KR80. Next base: position 202,530 of record NZ_JBQQCD010000004.1, on the reverse strand, counting down.
GGCGCGTGCGGTCAGCGTGATCCCTTCGGGTCGAGTGCGTCGCGCACTCCGTCGCCGAAGAGGTTGAACGCCAACACGGTGACGAAAATGGCGAGACCGGGGATCACCATGAACATCGGGTCGATGTCGTAGGTGTCCACGGCCTTTTCGAGCATCTGACCCCATGAGGCGGTCGGCGGTTTCACACCCGCACCGAGGAAGCTCAGTGCGGCCTCGGTGAGGATGTTGGTGGGAATCATCAGCGTCGCGTAGACGGTGATCGGCGCCACCAGGTTGGGGAGCAACTCCCGGAAGAGGATGTACAACCGGCCCGCGCCGATGCTCCGCGCCGCCTCGACGTACTCGCGCTCCCGGAGCGAGAGGGTCTGGCCGCGTACGATCCGCCCGACGTAGGGCCAGCCGAAGAAGCCGATGACCACGATCAGTGCGGTGATCCGCACCCCGCTGCCGGTCATGCCCAGCAGCTCGTTGGGGAGCACCGAGACCAGCGCGATGATGAAGAGCAGCTGCGGGAAGGCGAGCAGCACGTCCATCACCCGGCTGATGGCCGCGTCGACCCAGCCGCCGAAGTAACCGGCGATGATCCCGAAGATCGTGCCGAGAGCGACCGCGAACAGCGCCGCGAGGAACGCCACCAGGAGCGAGATGCGCGCGCCGTAGACGACCCGGCTGAAGACGTCACGCCCGTTGACCGGCTCGACGCCGAAGAGGAAGTCGGAACTGATGCCGCCCCAGGATCCGATGGGCGTACCCAGCAGCGGATCGATCTGGTCCTCGTGGAACTCGTTCGGCGGATGGCCGAGGAGACTGACGATCAGTGGTGCGAAGATCGCGACGACGATCAGGAAGAGCACGACGATACCGCCGGCCAGCGCGACCTTGTCCCGCTTCAGCCGGATCCAGGCGATCTTCCACGGCGAACGGCCCTCGATCGCCTTCGCCGGAGCCGCGGCCGCGACATCGACGGCCGCGATCTCGGCCGCGCTCGTGTCGTGCAGTGGTGCCGTCATCGTGGTGTGGACCCCTCTCGGCTCGGCCAGTTGTAGCCGGCCCATGCCCGCCGCTGTAGCGGCTGTTCACATCGCTGGTGCACGTCGTGCGGGTGGTGCGGAGATTGCGTAAAGCGTGGTCGGTGCCGGTCGTTGCGCAGCTCGGTACGGCAGATCGCACAAAGGGCCGACGTCCCGGCGAACGTGAGTCTTCATCGCGTTTGCGATCACCCGCCAGTCCCCCCAGGGAATGGATGCGCAACTGTGATGTGGCCTGGGGTAATCCGTTATACGGACACCCAGTTCGGCTGAGCGGATCGCGCACCTCCGGCGGCCGACCGGAGCCGGATCCGGAAATCTGCCCGTTACCTCATGGTTTGGTAAAGCGGCGAGGCCAGGCGGCCGCTGCGACGAGGAGTACGCACGGCCGATCGTCCGGATAGTGGACAGCGCGGCTCGAGGGTCAGTACCCGCGCGGAGCGGCCCCCGGCTGCCAGCCGTGCGGGGGTCCGGCGCCACCGGTGGGGCCGGCAGGCGGGTAGCCGTAACCGGGAGCCGGGGCGGGCGGCGCACCTGCGCCGTAGGCATCACGGTCGAAGAAGGGGCGGGCCATGGCCCGCATCCACAGCGCCACCGGGTCGTAGTCGTCGGACAGCGCGACGGTCGACACCGGCAGACCGTCCGGGACCGCGCCGATCGACTGCTGCATCATCACCCGTACCGACTCCACGGCCGGCGGGCTGGTGTCGTACAGATCCAGGCCGATGGCCAGGTACGGCGCTCCGAGTGCGGGCTGCACCCAGGCCCGGCGCAGCGAGCGTACGGCGGGGGTGCGGTGCGCGTTCTGGGTCAGCAGCGCGTAGAACTGAGCGATCTCGATGGTGGGTTCGGAGAGCCGGAGCGGGCCGGCGGGCAGCCGCTCCAGACCGGAGGCGATGCGGCGCAGATCGGCCCAGGGGATGCCGACGCCGCCGCCGGGGGCGTGCGGATTGAGCCACAGTCCCCAACGGTCCGGGTAGAGAGCGGCAGCGATGTCCCGGCCGGACACGACTTCGTGCGCACGGTTCCAGCCGCTGACGGCGAGTTCCTGAGTAGAGGTCACACAAGGGGCGTAGCCGAGGCCGTCGACCTCCATGTTCCCGTACTGGGCGTCCGGTTCGCCGGGCCGGCCGTGCCACAGCAGCATCCAGACCTGACCTTCCGTGAGGGCGCGCAGCAGCGCCTCGTAGGCGTCGTACCGCCCGGGCGTCACCTGCTGCAGCAGCTGCTCGACCGTGCCGGTCACCGCTGGTCCCTCCGGTCGCCCACCGTCGCTCTCCACCACGTCGCCGCGCTCCGCCCCCGGCTCGGACCGCTCACCTGACTCCGCCCCTTCTTCCGGCCTCATCGCACCCGGCGTCCGGGTTGCTACGCGCCCAGCCCGGTTGTCCCACCAGCTTACGAGCCCGTACGAGGCACTCCGCTACGCGGTGTGGAACGGCCGTACGCGCTGCAGCATCCAGTCGCCCACCGGGTCCTGCGCGATGTCCAGCAGCACCAGTTGCACGGGCCAGGGCACCGGAACCGCGCCGAGCGCCCGGCCGAGGGCGTTCATGACCACCTCCCGGTCCTGAGGTTCCCACCGGTGGAGCTCGACTCCGATGAAGAGCGCGGGGTCGTCGCCCTCGACGCTCGCGAGCGCGCGACGGGCGGTGCGTACGAGCCCGGTGACGGCGAACTCCCCCGCCGCGGCGGCCAGGAAGTCGATGGGCTCGTCCTGCCAGTCGGGCTCGAAGAGCCGGACCCGGCCGCCGCTGGCCGGGCCGTCCAGTTCCGTACGGCCCGCCCGGCACAGCTCGGCGACGGCCGGTGGCGGCAGCGGGGTGCCGACCGCGCCGTCCGGGTTGACGGCGATGCCGAGCTGCGGCGGCAGACCGCGGGCGAACTCGCGAGCGGGTGCGACGGTGAAGGCCATATGGGAGCCGACGAGGTGGCGGAACTGCTGCTCGGAGCTGAACACCGGAACGTAGGCGGCGCCGTCGATCTCGAGCGTGGGCAAATCCAGGTCGCGGCTCTCGGGGCTGCCGCCGTTCGGCAGCGGCACCCAGACGCGGCTTCGGCCGAGCACCTCGAGGATCCGGGCACCGGCGTTCGGGACGCCGACGGAGGCGGCGAGGACCTCTTCGAGTTCATTGGCCGGGAAGCCACCGGAAGGCACCCCGCCGGGCTGCGCCGCGTATCCGTGCTGCTCCATCGCGCTCATGGCCCCATCCACCGTCTCGTCCGAACCGCAGACGCACCCTAACGGCTGCACGCCCGGGGCTCGCGGGGGCTGCCGGTTTCCATGCCGAATGCCCAGGTCATGGCCGGGCGCTGGGGCCACACCCGGCCGCCACTGTGCGTAGCGGCAAGTTGCACAGCGTTCCGGTTCTTCCCACGGTGGTCTGGATACCACCGTCAGCCCACTCGAAGGGAAATCCCTCCCATGCGCATGCGCATAAGCCGCAAGACCGGGGTCCTCGTCTCGTCCGCCGTATGCGGAGCGATCGCCATCGGCGCCGGTGCCGCTGTTGCGACGGGGACCGAGGAACCCGCCCCCGCGCCGAGTGCCTCGGGCCGGGCGGCCGCTCCGGCGGCGCCGCTCCCGGGAGCCGAACGACTTCTCGAGCAGACGCAGCTGTTCGGCGACGTCAGCAGCCTCGTCCGGCCGGTCAACGCCCTGCTGAGCGATGTGCTCAACGCACCCGGGGGCAGGCTCACGCCGGAGGCGGCGACGCGGCACCGGAAAGCGATCGAGAGTGCTCTGACCGCGCTTCGGCAGTCCGCGCCGGAGGACCAGCAGCCGGCGCCGGACGATCGACAGTCCGCACCGGAGGACCAGCAGCCTGCACCGGATGATCTGCAGTCCGCGCCGGCGGAGCCGAACGACACCGCCCGTACCTCGGTCGGCCCCCAGGAGGCGGTGCCCGAGGATCAGCGGCACGACACGATCGCCGATCTTCAGAAGAAGATCGACGCGCTGCTCAGGGCCGTGGGCTCCGGGAGCCGGACCGAGATCGTGGATGCCGTGCGAGATGTGCACACGGGCCTGGTGAACGTCATCCTCGCCATGGTCGCCGGCGACGAACTGCCGGCCTCGACGCTGCCGGAACCGTCGCAGGAGTCGTCGGCCCCATCGGCCCCGGAGACGCCCTCTGAGCCGGAGAACCCGCCCGCTCCGCAGCCGCCTTCGGTGCCCGACAGCCCCTCGATGCCCCAGACCCCCTCGGTGCCGCAAGCGCCCTCGGTGCCGCAAGCCCCGTCCGTCTCGGAGACACCCTCCGCTCCGGATGCGGTTCCGGGATCACCGTCCCAGGGCCCGGGCCAACCGCAGATCCTGCCGGCCCCGCCGGACACGGCGATCGGTACGTAGGACGGGTCTCGATCACCGTCCCGTGCGGTGATCCGCGGACTCGTCCGGTGGGGGGACCGGTCGGCTCGGGTGAGTGCCCCGCGCATCAGATGTCACGGACCGATCCATTCGACAGGCGCCGGCCGCGGCGCGGGCGGAGCAGCGCGGTGGGCGTTGCTACTCGAAGCCGATGCCCCGCACCGCGGCCGCCGCCTTGCGGTCCAGCAGAACGGCCGAGGCGCAGCCGTCCGGCAGCCGCCCGCCCTCGGTGCCCGCGACGAGCCGGCCGACCGCGCGGCGGTGCCGGACGAAGGCGTATCCCGAGACCCCGCGCCCGCGCGAGGCCTGGCCCTCCAGGGCGACCTCCGGGGGCACGTCGAGCAGCGCCATGTGGAGCGAGCGGTCCCGGCACCGGGCGTCACGCGCGAGCCAGCGCCGCACCCACGCCTGGGTGCCGCAGTCGTGCACGACGACGCTGTCACCCGAGCGCAGGGCACGGCGCAGCCCCGCGTAGTGGGCGATACGAACAAGGGGGCGGTAGAGCGGGTACGGCAGAAAGCCGGGCAGCCTCCGCTCCCAGTGATCCCGGGTGTCCTGCGAGTCCACCCGGCGCACCACCCCGCCGCGGGTGTCCAGCCCCGCGACGGCCCGCTTGATCAGCGTGCTCTTGCCGCTGCCCGGCATTCCGGAGACCACGAGCACATCGCCGACCGGGTAGCGCAGCTCCGGCAGCGGGAGGTCGGGGCTGCCCCGCAGATCCAGGACGGGCGACCGGCGGCTCGGCCAGAGGGCCTCCGCCGCCGCGGGTTCGGGTGCCCGGGGCTGTAGGGGCAGCGCTCCTGGAGGAGCGACCCCGGATGTCGTCGCGTACGCACCGTGCCTGTGCACCGTGATCGTCCTCCCCGTTCGGTCCGGTCTCCCCCAGCTGCGTCCCCCAGCTATCGCTGGGTGGGGGGACCCCCAGCGATAGCTGGGGGAGTGCCCCCAGACGTGCCTCTGTTCCGAGCAGACTGTCAAGAATAGGTAATGCCGTACAAGCCCGTTACCTCCGAACCGGCCTGCCCGAACCTGGTCCGGCCGTGCAATGATGTCCTCGCCCGCCGTCCGCCACCGCCCATCCGCGGAGCGGTCCGCGTGCGCCTCTCGACTCAATTCCATATCGGCCGTTCGAACCCGCGCGGGAGAGTCCCCGGCCCGGCAGCGCACTGCGCAGGCCGCCGGGGCGCCGAAGGAGCAAGTCCTCCCTTGAATCTCTCAGGCCCCGTACCGCGCGGGCTAGGCACATCTGAAAAGCGGGCCGCACCCGGCATCGAGGTGCGGCTCCACCCAAGGTGCAAGCCCTACCCCGATGCGGGGTCGTGGCGAACCTCTCAGGTTCCGATGACAGATGGGGAGGCTCTGTTCTCACCGACGTCGGCCTCGCCACCTGTCCGGGAGCCTGAAACATGACCGATGCCCCACGCCACACGGCGCTCGATGCGCTGCACCGCGCGCTCGGCGCGACCATGACCGACTTCGCGGGCTGGGACATGCCCCTGCGATACGGCAGCGAACGCGACGAGCACCTGGCCGTGCGCACCCGCGCCGGCCTCTTCGATCTCTCCCACATGGGCGAGATCACCCTGACCGGGCCACAGGCCGGCGACCTGCTGGACTACGCCCTGGTCGGGCACCTCTCCGCGCTCGCCGTCGGCCGCGCCCGCTACACCATGATCTGCGACGCCGAGGGCGGCATTCTCGACGACCTGATCGTCTACCGCCTGGGCGAGTTGGAGTACCTGGTCGTCGCCAACGCCTCGAACGCCCAGGTCGTGCTGGACGCGCTGACCGAGCGTCGGGGGCACCTCCGGCGAAGTCGGGGGGAGGGCTTCGACGCGACCGTACGGGACGACCGCGACGCGTACGCACTCCTCGCCGTCCAGGGCCCCGAGTCCTCCGGCATCCTCAAGTCCCTCACCGACGCCGACCTGGACGGGCTCAAGTACTACGCGGGCCTGCCCGGCACGGTCGCCGGGGTGCCTGCCCTGATCGCTCGTACCGGCTACACCGGCGAGGACGGCTTCGAGCTCTTCGTCGCGCCGGGCGACGCCGAGCGGCTCTGGCGGGCGCTGACCGAGGCGGGCAAGGGTGTTGGGCTGGTGCCGTCCGGCCTGTCGTGCCGGGACACCCTGCGCCTGGAGGCGGGCATGCCGCTGTACGGGCACGAGTTGACGACCGCGACCACGCCCTTCGACGCCGGTCTGGGGCGCGTGGTGAAGTTCGACAAGAAGGGCGACTTCGTCGGTCGCACGGCACTTGAGGCCGCGGCCGAGCGGGCGGCCACCGACCCGCCGCGCAAGCTGGTCGGCCTGGTCGCGGAGGGCCGCCGAGTGCCCCGCGCCGGCTACGCCGTGGTGGAGGCGGCGTCCGGCAAGGTGATCGGCGAGGTCACCTCCGGTGCCCCGTCGCCGACCCTGGGCAAGCCGGTCGCCATGGCGTATGTGGACGCCGCGTACGCCGAGCCGGGGACCGCGGGCGTCGCGGTGGACATCCGCGGCCGCCACGAGCCGTACCAGGTGGTCGCCCTCCCCTTCTACAAGCGGCAGCGCTGACCGTCGGAACCGTCGTGGGGTACCCCAACCCAGCGATAGCCCCCTTGGGCCTAACGGCCCGGGAGGGGGCACCTCCCAGCGGTAGCTGGAGGCGTACCCCCGGGGGAGTCAAGCCTCGCGGCACCCGCTCGCGTCGATCTCCTCACGCCTGTCCCACCTGTCAAGACCACGTACCAGACCACGCCCCCGCATCCAGGAGAATCCAGGTCATGAGCAACCCCCAGCAGCTGCGCTACAGCAAGGAGCACGAGTGGCTCACCGACGCCGAGGACGGGGTGTCCACCGTGGGCATCACCTCGCACGCCGCCGACGCGCTCGGTGACGTCGTCTTCGTCCAACTCCCGGAGGTCGGCGACATGGTCACCGCGGGCGAACCCTGCGGTGAGCTGGAGTCGACCAAGTCCGTAAGCGACCTGTACGCGCCGGTCTCCGGCGAGGTCACCGAGGTCAACCAGAACGTCGTGGACGACCCCGCGCTGGTCAACTCCAGCCCCTTCGAGGTCGGCTGGCTGTTCAAGGTGAGGGTGACCGGCGAGCCGACGGAACTCCTCTCCGCCGACGAGTACACGGCCTTCACCGGCAACTGAGTCAAGCCCACGTCACCACCGATCGGGAACACCTGATGTCGCTCCTCAACAGCTCCCTGCACGAGCTCGACCCGGACGTCGCCGCCGCGGTCGACGCCGAGCTCCACCGCCAGCAATCCACCCTCGAGATGATCGCCTCGGAGAACTTCGCCCCAGTCGCCGTGCTCGAGGCACAGGGCTCGGTGCTCACCAACAAGTACGCCGAGGGCTACCCCGGCCGCCGCTACTACGGCGGCTGCCAGCACGTCGACGTGGTCGAACAGCTCGCCATCGACCGGGTCAAGGCACTGTTCGGCGCCGAGCACGCGAACGTACAGCCGCACTCGGGTGCGCAAGCGAACGCCGCCGCGATGTTCGCGCTGCTCTCCCCCGGTGACACCATCCTGGGCCTTAATCTCGCCCACGGTGGGCACCTGACCCACGGAATGAAGATCAACTTCTCCGGCAAGCTCTACAAGGTGGTCGCGTACCACGTCGACGAGCAGACCGGCCGGGTCGACATGGACGAGGTCGAGCGCCTCGCCAAGGAGAACCGCCCGAAGATGATCGTCGCCGGCTGGTCCGCCTACCCGCGGCAGCTGGACTTCGCGGCCTTCCGGCGGATCGCGGACGAGGTCGGCGCGTACCTCATGGTCGACATGGCGCACTTCGCGGGCCTGGTGGCCGCCGGTCTGCACCCCAACCCGGTGCCGCACGCCCATGTCGTCACCACGACCACCCACAAGACGCTCGGTGGCCCGCGCGGCGGTGTGATCCTCTCCACCGCCGAGCTGGCGAAGAAGATCAACTCCGCGGTCTTCCCCGGCCAGCAGGGCGGCCCGCTGGAGCATGTCATCGCGGCGAAGGCGGTGGCCTTCAAGGTGGCGGCGAGCGAGGACTTCACGGAACGCCAGCGGCGCACGCTGGAGGGCGCGGAGATCATTGCCGAGCGCCTGAGCCGCTCCGATCTGTCGGATGTCGGCGTTTCGGTCCTGTCGGGCGGCACGGATGTTCACCTGGTCCTGGTGGACCTGCGCAACTCCGAACTGGACGGCCAGCAGGCCGAGGACCGCCTCCACGAGGTCGGCATCACGGTCAACCGCAACGCCATCCCGAACGACCCACGGCCTCCGATGGTCACCTCGGGTGTGCGGATCGGCACCCCGGCGCTGGCCACGCGCGGCTTCCAGGCGGAGGACTTCACCGAGGTCGCGGACATCATCGCCCAGGCCCTGAAGCCGTCGTACGACGCGGAGGGCTTGAAGGCGCGGGTCTCCGCCCTGGCGGCGAAGCACCCGCTGTACCCGGGCCTGACGTAGTCCGTCCATCCGTGGTTCCGGGACACCGCGCACACTGGGGGGAGGCGCGGTGCCCCGGACCCTCCGACCCGGGGCCCGGCTGGGTACCGGCCCGGACCCGAGCAGACAAGGAAGTCCGCCCCCGTGGCCATCTCCGTCTTCGATCTCTTCTCCATCGGCATCGGGCCCTCCAGCTCGCACACGGTCGGCCCGATGCGCGCGGCGCGCATGTTCGCGGGCCGGCTGAAGAAGGAAGGCCTGCTCGCCCAGACGGCCGCGGTCCGCGCGGAGCTCTTCGGCTCCCTCGGCGCGACCGGTCACGGCCACGGCACGCCCAAGGCCGTACTGCTCGGCCTGGAGGGCCACTCCCCTCGCACGGTCGACGTCGAATCGGCCGACGACGAGGTGACGCGCATCCGCACGTCGAAGCGGATCCGTCTGCTCGGCGCGGAGATCGGCCCGGCCCATGAGATCGGCTTCGACGAGTCGACCCAGCTGATACTGCACCGCCGCCGCTCCCTGCCCTACCACGCCAACGGCATGACGCTCTTCGCATACGACGCATCGGGCGCGCCGCTGCTGGAGAAGACGTACTACTCCGTCGGCGGCGGCTTCGTCGTCGACGAGGACGCGGTCGGCGAGGACCGGATCAAGCTCGACGACACGGTGCTGACGTACCCGTTCCGTACGGGGGACGAGCTGCTGCGGCTGTCCCACGAGACCGGGCTCTCGATCTCGGCCCTCATGCTCGAGAACGAGAAGGCCTGGCGGACCGAGGAGGAAATCCGGGAGGGGCTGCTGGAGATCTGGCGTGTCATGCAGGGCTGTGTCTCCCGTGGACTGACGCGCGAGGGGATCCTCCCGGGCGGCCTGAAGGTCCGCCGCCGTGCCGCGAACTCCGCCCGCCAACTCCGCGCCGAGGGCGATCCGAAGGCGCGCGCGATGGAGTGGGTCACGCTCTACGCGATGGCGGTCAACGAGGAGAACGCGGCGGGGGGCCGGGTCGTCACCGCCCCCACCAACGGTGCGGCCGGAATCATCCCCGCCGTCCTGCGCTACTACGTCGACTTCGTCCCCGGCGCCGACGAGAGCGGCGTGGTCCGCTTTCTCCTCGCGGCGGGCGCCATCGGCATGCTCTTCAAGGAGAACGCCTCCATCTCCGGTGCCGAGGTCGGATGCCAGGGCGAGGTCGGCTCCGCCTGCTCGATGGCGGCGGGCGGCTTGGCGGAGGTCCTCGGTGGCTCGACGGAGCAGGTGGAGAACGCCGCCGAGATCGGCATGGAGCACAACCTCGGCCTCACCTGTGACCCGGTGGGCGGCCTGGTCCAGATCCCGTGCATCGAGCGCAACGGCATGGCGGCGGTGAAGGCCGTGACGGCCGCCCGCATGGCCCTGCGCGGCGACGGACGCCACCATGTCTCGCTCGACAAGGTCATCAAGACCATGAAGGAGACGGGCGCGGACATGAAGGTCAAATACAAGGAGACCGCCCGCGGCGGGCTCGCGGTGAACGTCATCGAGTGCTGACGGAGCAGGTGGTGACCTGCGATTCTCGATCCGTGGACGGCCGGCCCCCGAGCATCTCGCTCAGGAGGCGGGTTCCGGGGCGATCTCGGCGATCAGGTTCTCGATGCGGGTCCTGATCTCGTCGCGGATCGGCCGCACAGACCCGACTCCCTTGCCCGCCGGGTCCTCCAGCTGCCAGTCCAGGTACCTCTTGCCCGGGAAGACCGGGCACGTGTCGCCGCAGCCCATGGTGATCACGACATCCGAGGCCTGGACGGCCTCGACGGTCAGCACCTTGGGAGTCTCGGCAGCGATGTCGATGCCGACCTCCTTCATGGCCTCGACGGCAGCCGGGTTGACCTGGCCGGCCGGGGCGGAGCCGGCGGAGCGAACCTCGACGCGGTCGCCCGCCAGGTGCGTCAGCCAGGCGGCGGCCATCTGCGAGCGGCCGGCGTTGTGGACGCACACGAACAGGACAGAGGGCTTCTCGGACATCAGGATGTGTCTCTTCCTACGAGGGCCGAGGCAGGCTGGTGGCATCAGCAACGACTGATGTGAGACTATCAGCTCATGATGACGTCAGTCGACACTGACCTGATCCGGGTCCTCGCCGACCCGCTCAGGCTGCGCATCGTGACCCTGCTCGCGAACGAGACGCTGTGCACCACCCACCTGGTGGAGGAGACCGGTGCCCGGCAGACCAACCTCTCCAATCACCTGAGAGTGCTGCGCGAGGCCGGGGTCGTGGAGACCGAGCCCTGCGGCCGCTTCACGTACTACAAGCTGCGGCCCGATGTCATCGAGACCCTGGCGGGCGCCTTCGCCGAACTCGCCGCCACCGCCCGCTCCACCGCCGAGGGCGGTCTCAAGCGCGCGTGCCCCTGACGCCCAAGCCCTGACCCTGTAAGGAGTCCTGTTGAGCACCACCGAGGCCAGAGGCGAGAGCCCCGCGGATTCCCCCGCGGGGTCCGCTGTACCGTCCCCCGCCACCCAGCCCACGCCCGAGGCAGCGACTCCACCGCGCATCCCGCTGGTTCGGCGGGCGGCGGCCGAGCTGGTGGGCACAGCGGCGCTGGTCGCCGTGGTGGTCGGCTCCGGCATTCAGGCCACCGAGCTGAGCCGGGACGTGGGCGTGCAGCTGCTGGCCAACTCCCTCGCCACCGTCTTCGGGCTCGGGGTGCTCATCCTCCTGCTCGGCCCGGTCTCCGGCGCCCACTTCAACCCGGCGGTCACCCTGGCCGAATGGTGGACCGCACGGCGCGGCGGGTCGGGCGTGAACGGCCGGGAGGCGGCCGCGTATCTCCCCGCCCAGATCGTCGGAGGGATCGGTGGCGCGGTCCTGGCCGACGCCATGTTCGGCCGGCCGCTCATCGAGTGGTCCACCCACGACCGGTCGGCTGGGCATCTGCTCCTGGGCGAGGTCGTCGCCACCGCCGGGCTCATCCTGCTGATCTTCGGGCTCGCCCGCTCCGACCGGCTGAGGTTCGCCCCGGTCGCGGTCGCCTCGTACATCGGCGCCGCCTACTGGTTCACCTCCTCCACCTCCTTCGCCAACCCGGCCGTGACCATCGCCCGCGGCTTCAGCGACACCTTCGCCGGCATCGCACCCGGCTCCGTCCCCGGCTTCGTGGCCGCCCAACTCATCGGCGCCGTCGTGGGCCTGGCCCTGGTGACCCTTCTCTTCGGACGCGGACCCGACGACTCCCCTCCGGGCAGCTGAGCCACTGAGACAAACCCGGGAGGCAGCCCACCCCGCTCGGCGGCGTCCCGTCCGGCACCCTGCAGCCGCGGCGGTCGCTGGTCGCCGGTCGCCGGTCGCCGGTCGCCGGTCGCCGTCAGGACGGATCGGAACCCGTCGTGCGGTGCACCACGTTCGACTCATCGCCGTAGTAGTAGGCCCGGACGCGGTAGGTGGCCCGCTTCTCGTTCGGAAGGGTGATGAGGCCCGTGGAATCGATGTCCGGGTCGACGACGGCGGCGACCGTGAAGTCCGCGTCCCCGTCGGGCCGCACCTCGATGAGGTAGCCCTCCTCATCACGGGCACGGTCGGTCCAGGTGAGGCGGATGCCGTTCGCATGCATGACCGTGGCTTTCAGCTCGGTCGGACGGGCCGACGCCGCAGTGTCCGCGTTCCTGATCGACCGCGCCCGGCCGTGTTCCCCGCGGATCGTCCGGGGCACCGCCCACTTGTGATCGCTCTTGCGGTCGCGCTCGCTCAGGCCCCCTTCGGGCAGGGTGATGTGGACCGCGCGCGACGCCGGTCCGTAAAAGGAGCGCAGCCGGTAATAGAAGGTCGTCTTCGGCATCAGGTCAGGATGTGTGAACGTCGTCCGGCCGGGCGGCAGGAACTGCAGAATGGTGTACCGGCCCTTGCGTTCGGTCGCGAACTCGACGACCCGGCCGGCGGCTCCCGGGTCGCGACCGCTCCAATGCAGCGTGACGTCGACGGGTGAGACCATGGAGGCCGCCAGCCGGGTTTCCGGCTTCCGTGCCGACGGCCCCTCGGACGGCACTCCTGCGCAGCCGGCCAGTCCAGCGGCCGCGAGCAGCGCTGCCGCCAGGCTCCGGGCTACGACACGCGTGGTGCCCATCTGTCCTACTTGCGCCAGAACTTGATGTCGCTCCACTCCACGGTGATGGGGCCTTGGCCGCTCATCGTGCGGTAGGCGCCGAGCTTGTCGTAGAAGCTGCCGGAGATGCTGCTGGTCTCATGGCGCTTCGAGCCGTTGATGTACGTACGGTGGCTGCTGCCCACCTGGTGAACGGTGTTGACCCGCACCGACGTCCCGACCGTCGCACCGTCGTGGATGGTCGTGCCGCCGTGCACCGCGTACAACCTGCCGCCGCGCTCTGCGGCGAGCATGAAGTACGCACCGCCGTCGGGGGATTCCCGGAACGTCTGCTTGAGACTGATCCGGGAGCCGCCCATGCTGGTGATCTTGAAGTGGCCCTCGAACTGGTGGGTGCCGCCGGTGTACGTGTCGTACCGCCGCTCGGCGCGCTGGTCATCGCTCTTGGTGTCGCAGGTCAGTTGGAATGTCAGGTTGCTGACCTGGCCGCAGCCCCGCTCCTGAACTTTGAACGAGGGCGACTTCGACGTCCATCCGCCCGGCTCAACTTCGGCATAGGCACTCGGGGCCGCCATGAGCACCCCGCAGATGCCCGCCACCCCCGCGAGCACTCGACGTTTTCCCTCCACGTTTCCGGCTCCTTCCCACGGGATCCTGTCCATGTTGGTGAACGCCGAGCCAGTAGCTGAACACCATGAGGCAACGTAGGAGCGTGTTGTGTACGCGTCAATAGTTGCGGACGATGCTATTCAGCCCCGTGAGACTCCGGTCCCGGCGGCCCCCGAGGCGCGAGGGAAGGGCACCGGATCCGAGTGTTCTGATGTGGTTCGGGCAGATTCCGGCGCTCTTTCTCGGCTACGCTCCCTCGGGGGGTTCCGATACCCACGGCACGGAGAGATCGTCATGCGCGAACAGGCTGCGCCGAGCCTTCTGAAGAACCGAACGAGCCTCGCCCACAAGGTCGGGTACGCGCTGCGGAACCCGCAGCGGATCTCGCCGTATCTGCGGCGGGCGGCACGCGACGCCTGGCTGCGGGCCAAGCACCGCGACCACGTCTCGTACTACCGGGCGGTGATGGCATCGGACGCCGCCCGGTCACCGCAGGCGGCCGTGGGCAGCGCGACGCAGGAGCGCTGGCTGGCGCTCGGACAGATGCAGTTCGACTACCTCACCGAGCACGGCCTGAAGCCGCAGGACCGGATGCTCGAGATCGGCTGCGGCAATCTGCGCGCGGGCTGGCGCTTCATCGACTACCTCGAGCCCGGTCACTACTACGGGATCGACATCTCGCCGGACATCCTCATCGAGGCCAAGAGGACCCTCGTCAGCTACGGCCTGCAGGACAAGCTGCCGCATCTCACCATCGCGAACGATCTCACCCTGGACTTCCTCCCCGACCACTGGTTCACCGTGGTGCACGCACACAGCGTCTTCTCCCACTCGCCGCTGGAGGTCATCGACGAGTGTCTGGCCCATGTCGGCCGGGTGCTCGCTCCGGGGGGCTTCTTCGACTTCACCTTCGATCGCACCGAGGGCACCGAGCACCAGGTGCTCCGTGAGGACTTCTACTACCGCACCGAGACGCTGACCTCACTGGCCGAGAAGTACGGTCTGACCGCGCGGTTCATGGACGACTGGGAGCAGCGCAAGCACGGCCAGTCCAAGATCCGCGTCACCGGCCCGCAGCCCGTCGAGCCGTAGCCCCGGCACCCTCCGCGTACGCCGCCGTGCCGAGGCGCCCGATGCGGCCTCCCGTCGAGTAGCGAGGTCCTGGGCGGGGTGCCAGGGTGGTGATGAACGGCAGGTGTCAGGAGAGGGCCATGAGTGCTACCCAGGTCGTCGTCGAGCGGCGGATCGCGGCCCCGGCCGAGGAGGTCTGGCAGACACTGACCGATCTCGAGTCCGCGCCCGAGGTGCTCAGAGGTGTGGAGCGGGTCGAGGTGATCACTCCCGGACCCTTCGCCGAGGGCACCCGGTGGCGGGAGACCCGGCGCATGTTCCGGCGGCAGGCCACCGAGGAGATGTACGTGACGGCGGCCGAGGAGCCCGATCGGCTGGTCGTCGAGTCCGACGCGCAGGGTGCGCACTACGTCTCCGAGTTCACCCTCACACCGGAACCCGAGAACGGCGGCACCCTCGTGCGCATGGCCTTCTCGGCGACGCCGCCCGGCGGGGTGTCAGGGGTGCTGATGAGACTGTTCGGCGGTCTGGGCGCGAAGACGGTGACCAAGGCGATCGAGAAGGACCTCGCCGACATCGCCGCCCATGTGGAGCATCCCGCCGAATGACCGGCCCCTGCGCCAGGCCCGGTCGGATGGGGGTGGACCGGCCGGAGCAGCGCGGCTGTCAGTGGCGGCACCTACGCTCCGGAGCATGGGTTACGCAGAGCTGCGCGAACTCCGCACCGCGCTGAGCACCGCTTCCGACCTCGCCTTCGGTCTGGAGGCCGATCCGTCCTCCCACCAGGCGGACCAGCTCGTCGAGGCCCTGCGGCGGGCGCTGGCCGCGGCCACCTCGCTCGGATCCGCGCACGGCGCCACGGGATGCCCCGAGCATCCGCGGGGTGCCGTGGACCCGTTGTACGGCGACCCGGAGGACCCGCTGCCGCCGGGATACGGCAAGTGCCTGCTGTGCAACGACCGCAGACGCCGGGCCGGCACCCGGCACCGGCTGCGGAGCTGACTTCGCTGCCCCCGGTGACGCCCCCGGTGACGACAGGCCTCGGCCTCGCTGGAGTCCAGCCCAGAACGAGCCTTCCAGGTCGCCGGTTCTCTGCAGGTGGGAGCCGATTTGCGAGCCTCGAGGACCGCCGGTAACGGAGATTTCCGGCCCCACCTAGCGCTATTCCGGCCAAACCAGGCGCCCGAACCGTGACTCTCCGCTGATCGCAGGTAACTTCATGCGCGCTGCCGCCACACCAGGAGCGCACGGCTCCCAGGGACTTGCGGCACAAGGGGTGAACTGCCATGCGCCGCCTTATCCGGTGGCTGACGTCGGCATCGCGACTCGCGCTCGCCTCCCGCTGTACGCGGACGAGTTCACCCGCACTCCTCTAGGCCGCCCGAGCCCGGGCCCGGCGTACCTGACGTACCCCCTGAACCGATCCTGCGTACCGACGATGCGACAGGGAGGCCCCGCCATGGGGGAATCCACGGCAACACTGACAACTGAAGAATTCGAAGTCCTGCCCTTCACCACGGCCTGCCGAGATATCTGGGAGGAAGGCGACCATGCCCTTATCGGAGTGAGCCCGGGCAACAGCTATTTCAGCGCCCAGCGCATCTCCGCGCTCGCCCGCTGGGCGGCCCGCCGTTTCCGGCGAATAGATTTCGTGTACGCGGATCTGCATGTCGACGCGATGTTCCAGGCCCTCGGATATACGCCCGAACACGCACGCCGGCGGGCCTCGAAGGAGATCAAGGCGGTACGCCGCCGGGTGCTGCGCGGGATCGAGGAGGCCGGCCCAACGAACCAGCAGGACCAGCAGGACCAGCAGGACCAGCAGGACCAGCACACCATGCGGGTCCATGCGCTGTCCGACTTCGAGCACGACGCCACCTACCGGCTGTTGCACCGTCGCGTCCGGCACATCCTTGACGTCGACGAGGAATTCCGCCGGGGCTGCGAGCGCATGGCCGACCTCTTTCTCGGATCACGGCTGGACGACGGACGCCCGCCCACGGCGGAACAGCGTCGCGTATGCCTCGACTACATCACGGCGGAACTGCCTTTCTTCGTGGACACCCCCAGCATTCTCGGGGTGCCTTCCTCCGTGTCCTGTTATCACGTGCTCATGCCGCTCACCGAAGTGCTCTACGCCCGCGGCGGCGGACTGCGGGCCATGCGAAACCAGGCTTACGCCATCGTACGCCCGGAGATACCGGAAAGCCCCGAAGGCTTGGAAAGGACGTCGCACGATGACCGTCGAGCAGCATGAGCAGCCGGACATCCGGTTCGAATTCCCGCTGTCCCGCCGCGGCGACACCCTGCCTCCGGAGTGCGCCTGGCTGCGCGAGCAGCGCCCGGTGGCCAGGGTGCGAACGCTGACCGGTGACACCGCCTGGCTGGTCAGCAGCTACCACCTGGCCAAACAGGTCCTGGAGGACGAGCGGTTCAGCCTCAAGGAGACCGCGGCACCCGACGTGCCCCGGCAGTACGCCCTGACGATCCCGCCCGAAGTCGTCAACAACATGGGGAACATCAACAGCGCCGGGCTACGTCAGGCCGTGATGAAGGCGCTCTCCCCACGCTCCGACCGCGAACTGCCCGGCTGGCTCCGGCAGCAGGCCGACTCCCTCATCGACGCGATCGTCGCCGAAGGCGCTCCGGCGGATCTGCGGGCGGGCTTCGCCGACCCCATCTCGGCTGCGCTGCACTGCCGGGTGATCGGCGTCCCCCTCGCCGACTGGCGACGGCTGATGTCCGGTCTGGACACCGCCTTCATGACCAGCGCGCAGCCCTTCGAGGGGGCCACGGCCAACTGGCACAAGGACCACGGCTACATGGTGCGGTGGCTGCGCAAACAGAGGTCGGCCGCCCCGGGCGAGCGGTCCGGGCTGCTCGGCGCGCTGGCCGGGCTGCGTGACTCGGCCGAGCGGGACGGGCTCACCGACGACCTGCTCGCCACGGTCGCGGTGTCCCTGTTCGGCGCGGGCGCGGTGAGCACCTCCGCCTTCCTGGTGCACGCCGTCCTGGCCCTGGTCCGGCACCCCGACCTGATCACCCGGCTGCACGAGCACCCGGAGCTCATCGGCCGTGCGGTCGAGGAGCTGCTGCGCTACAACCTGTCCATCGGGGACGGCCTGCCCCGGCTCGCGATGGCAGATGTGCGGCTCGGGGACGTGGAAGTCAAGGCGGGCGAGCTGGTGCTCGTCCTGGTCGAGGGGGCGAACTTCGACCCCGAGGTGTTCCAGGATCCCGACCGGCTCGACATCGACCGCGATGCGAGCGGCCATCTCTCGTTCGGCGCGGGCCGCCACTTCTGCCCGGCCTCGGCGCTGGGCCGGGCACACGCGGAAGTCGCCCTCGCGGCGCTGGTGGACCGGCTGCCGCGGCTGCGACTGGCGGTGCCACTGGAGCAGCTGGTGTGGCGTACGGGCTTCATCAAGCGCGTACCGGAGCGGCTTCCCGTGCTGTGGTGAACCCGGCTCCCGTCTGAACTCGGCCTTCGTGCAATCCGCCCACCCGGGCCCCGGCTCACCGATGACCCCCGTGCAGCGGTGAACCGGGGGCGGTGTCCCAGGAGCCGCCGTCCGCTGCTGGGACACCGCTTCGGACGGGCTCCAGGTTCTCAGGACGGTACGGGGTGGTGCACGTCGTTTTCCGGCGGCGAGCCACTCGCCAGACACACCGCCGGGCTGCTGCTCCCCGAGACGGCTGCCAGAAAGGAGGATCAGTGCAGGACCCGATTCAGCCGTCGGTGACGCGCATCTCGAACCAGGTGATCTTGCCGCGCGGCAGCAGGTCGACACCCCAGCGGTCCGACAGCTTGTCCACGAGCAGCAGCCCGCGGCCCGTGGTGTCGAGTGCGTGCACCGGCATCAGACAGGGCAGTCCGCGCGACGGGTCGCGCACCTCGGTCCGGATCCAGCCCCGCCGGTGCAGCATCCGCAGCCCGAAGGTACGGGCGCCGGTGTGGCGCACCGCGTTTCCGACCAACTCGGAGACGAGCAGCACGACATGCTCGGTGCGCTGGGTGGAGAGCGACCATTGGCACAGCGCGACCGACTGGGCCAGCCGGCGGGCCGTGGCAGCGGACTCCGGGCGCGAGGGGAGCCGCACTTCGTCGTCCGCCGGATCGCCGAACAACTCCAGCACCCTGAATGCCTGTTCGTGCTCGACGGTCGGCACCCATCGCCCAGCGGCTGTGCCGGTGCGCCACCGCGGCTGTTCCACTCCCTCGAGGCCCGACATGCCCCCATCATGGCGGGCCCGCGCGAGGTCGCGTGCGGTAAATGACGGAATTCTCATCCGGCGGCACTCGGTTCCGGACGCCGCCGGACGCATATGCCGCTGGCAGGCCAGGCGCCGCCACAACCCCTCTGAGCTGCGATGACGAACGATATGCGCCCGGTCTCGCAGCGGCGGTTCGCAGCTGCGTTCACGGTCTGCTCACGGCGCATCAATTCGCTCGCACGGGGCAGCCGCGAGCCCGGCGCAATCGTCGAACTTCACTGGTTTTAAAGGAACTTGGCCTTTCCGGGGCCTTCCTCTACGAAGCTGCGCATGCCGATCGTGCGGTCCTCCGTCGCGAACAGCCCGGCGAACCAATTTCTTTCGATGGCAAGTCCGGTGTCGATGTCCGTCTCCAGCCCGGCGTCGACGGATTCCTTCGCCGCCCGCAGGGCGATGGCCGGTCCCTGGGCGAGCGAGGTGGCCCAGCGGTGTGCCTGCGCGTACACCTCGTCGGCCGGAACGACCCGGTCCACCAGACCGATCGCCAGCGCTTCGTCGGCCTTCACATGCCGGCCCGTGAAGATCAGGTCCTTGGCCCGGGAGGGGCCGACGAGCCGCGGCAGGCGCTGGGTGCCGCCCGCGCCGGGGATCAGCCCCAGCAGGATCTCCGGCTGGCCGAGCTTCGCGTTATCGGCGGCGATGCGGATGTCGGCGCACAGCGCCAGTTCGCAGCCCCCGCCGAGCGCGTAGCCGGTGATCGCGGCGACGACGGGCTTGGGGATGCGGGCGACGGCGGTGAAGGAGTCCTGCAGGGCACGTGACCGGGCCACCATGGCGGCGTGGTCCATGTCCTGCATCTCCTTGATGTCCGCGCCGGCCGCGAACACCTTCTCCCCGCCCCACAGCAGCACGGCGCGTACGTCGTCGCGGCGGGTGACCTCTTCGGCCAGCTCACGCAGCCGGTCCTGGGTGGCGATGTTCAGCGCGTTCATCGGCGGGCGGTCGAGCCGGATGGTGCCGACGCCGTCGGCGACCTCGAGATGCACAGTCATGGGGGAAGGTTAGCCGCCGCCGGTACGGCCGCCCGCGGCGCCGGCCCGCCCTACTGCGGCGCCTTCCACTCCGCCCAGTCCATGTTCCAGACGTTGAGCCCGTTGTCCGGCTGGATCTCCTTGTCCTTGGAGTTCTTCACGATCACCACGTCGCCGATGATCGAGTTGCGGAAGAACCAGGCGGCCGGCGTGCTTTTGTCCCGTCCGCCCCGCACATCGTGCAGCCCCACGCAGCCGTGGCTGACATTGGCGTTGCCGAACGTCCACTTGCCCATCCAGTAGTTGCCGTGGATGAACGTGCCGGACGTGCTCAGCCGCATCGCGTGCGGCACGTCCTTGATGTCGTACTCGTCGCCGAAGCCCACGGTGTCGCCGTTCATCCGCGTCACCTGGTACTTCTCACTGATCACCATCTGGCCGTTGTACGTGGTGGTCTTCGGGGCGCCGGCGGTGATCGGGATGGTCTTGATCACCTTGCCGTCGCGCTCGACGGTCATCTTCTTCTTCTTGGCGTCGACGGTGCTCACCTGGCTGCGGCCGATCGTGAACGTCACGTCCTTCGCCTGCTCGCCGAACACGCCGGGCCGGCCCTCGACTCCGTCGAGGTTCAGACTGAGCGTCACCTCGGTGCCCTTGGCCCAGTACTTCTCCGGCCGGAAGTCCAGCCGGTCGTTGCCGAACCAGTGGCCCTCGATGGGCACGGACGGCTTGGCCGTCACCTTGATGGCCTTCTCGACCGCCTCGGTGTCGGTGATCCCCCTGCTGAACTTGATCGAGACCGGCATGCCCACGCCGACCGTCTGCCCGTCCTCCGGCGTGAAGTAGCCGATGAACGTGTCCTTGGGGACGAACGTGGTGAAGCTCGCGTGCTTGGCGGACTCACGCCCCTCGGAGTCCTTGGCGATCGCATCCACGGAGTACTTCGTGGAGGAGCTCAGATGCCCGGTCGG
Source organism: Streptomyces sp. KR80 (assembly GCF_052245555.1). NCBI lineage: Bacteria > Bacillati > Actinomycetota > Actinomycetes > Kitasatosporales > Streptomycetaceae > Streptomyces > Streptomyces sp. KR80. Next base: position 181,743 of record NZ_JBQQCD010000004.1, on the reverse strand, counting down.
CTCCCAGAGCGTGCCCTTCTCGGTGATCTCTCCCTTGACCCGGTTGCCCTGGGAGTCCTCGACCTTGACGGACGTCAACTTGCCCTTCTCGGCGGTGACCTTGAGCACTCCGGTGGTCACCACGTCGTCGGCGCCGTCCTTCGGGCTGATCTTGACGATGGCCTGCGACGCCTTCGTATCGACACCGCCCCCCTTGCCATCGCCCTCGCCGGCGACTCCACCGGAGCGTCCGCCTCCGCCGCACGCCGTGACCGCAAGCAGCAGCGCGCCGCTCACCATGGCGAGCAGGGCCATGCCCCGCTGCCGACTCCGCCGTACGCCCGACGCCCCCGATATCGGCTGCACGTTCACCTCGAACTCCCCTCGCACAGGCCGCAGGCAGAGCCGGACCCGCATCCCCCGCGCACGACCGACAGCGTGCACGTCGCCAGATAACCACACCGCCTTGACAAAGAACTCCCCGTGAATGTCACGGATCAGTCCCAAGTCATGGCCATGGGTGGTCGGTACGGGGCACAGGCGGGGAAGCAGGGCGGGAATCAGTTCAGGGCCGAGCCGGCCCGCCACCGCCTCCAGGTCACGTTCCAGCCCCCGAGACCGTTGTCCGGTGCCACCGTGCGATCGGTGCTGTGCACCACCCGCACCACGTCTCCGATCAGGGAGTTGTCGTAGAACCAGCGCGCCGCGGTGGCCCTCCTGCTGCCCTGCACGTCGTGCAGCCCGACACAGCCATGGGTCGTGTTGGCGGTGCCGAAGATCCGCGGCGAGGTCCAGTAGTTGCCGTGCAGGAACGTTCCGGACGCGGTGAGCCGCAGCGCGTGCGGTACGTCCGGGATGTCGTACTCACCGCCGAAGCCGACGGTGTCCCCGTTCATCCGCGTCACCTGGTACTTCTCACTGATCACCATCCGGCCGTTGTAGGTGGGCGTATCGGGTGCCCCCGCCGTGATGGGCAGCGTGGTGAGCCTCCTGCCGTCGCGCAGCACGGTCATGGTGTGCGCCGCCGCGTCGACCGTGCTCACCTGGCTGCGGCCGACGGTGAAGCTCACCGTCTTGTGCTGGATGCCGCGCATCCCCGGCGCCGCTTCGAGCCCGCGCAGCCGCAGCCGTACGAAGACCTGGGTGCCGGGCTTCCAGTACGTACGCGGGCGGAAGTCCAGCCGACGGTTGCCGAACCAGTGGCCGACGACCGGCACCGACGGGCGGGCGGTGACCCGGATGGCGCGCTCGACGACGGCGCGGTCCGCGATCGGCCGGTTGAAGTCGAAGGAGACGATCATCCCCGTGCCGACGAGGGAGCCGTGCTCGGGCCGGAAGTAGCCGATGAAACGGCGCCCTGGGACGAAGGTGGTGAAGGTGGTGTGCCGGGCGGCACGACGGCCGTGGCCGTCGAGGGCGACCACGTCCACCGCGTACTTGGCGGCCGGCGCGAGCTCGCGGTCGCGCGCCGGACGCCAGCGCAGCCCGTCCTGGGTGATGCGCCCCGGTACGGGATCGTCGTACGCATCCCCGACCCGGGCCACCCGGACCCGCTCCAGTCGTCCGTCCGGCACCGACACCTCGAGCCGGGCCCGGGCCGCCACGCCCTTGGCACCGTCCACCGGGGTGACCCTGATGGCCTGCTCCCGCGACGTCGACGCGGCGTCGATCCCGGTCGCGGACGGGCCGCAACCCCCCGCCGCAGCCACGGCCGCGGCCAGCGCGACCGCGACGGCGTAGCTCACCCCTGCGCGCCGCGCGCGCCTGTCTGCTCTCCTCACGCGGAACCCAACGATCACACCCCGGCGGGGGAAACGTGAGGGCGGGTCCCCGAGCGGGCAGAACAGGGGGAAGAACCGCGAGCCGGGAGACGCTCCGGAAGGGACGCCGGGTGCACTCCCCGGGCGGCGGCCGTCCCAGCGCCGACGGCCCGCCACCGCCAAGGCTCGACGTCCGTATGGACTGTTCCTCCTCGCCGCGCCGGCAGGAGGGCACCGCCGCGAGCCCCGGAGGCGAACACGTGTCGAGCGCACCCGAGCACGAGGCAGCCAGGGGAGGCCCGGACGCTGGACTCCACCGCACGCCGGAGGCGGCCGGGACCGCGGCGAACGGCGGCGGGGGCGAACCGGGCGGCACGGACGCGGCCGCGTGGGCGGCGGGCCGTACAGCCGCCGGGGCCGGGACGAGCAGCGGCCCGGGCCGGGTGGCAGGCGCCCAGGCCCGGCCGGGCAGCCCGCAGCCGCTCGGGGCCCGGTTCCGGGTCGGTCCCGACGGGGTGGCGGGGACGAACTTCGCCCTGTGGGCGGGCGGGGCCGAGGCGGTGGAGCTGTGTCTGTTCGACGCCGAGGGCAACGAGACGCGCTGTCCGCTGGGCGAGCTGACCCATGAGATCTGGCACGGCTTCGTGCCCGGCGTGCGCCCGGGGCAGCGCTACGGATTCCGGGTGCACGGCCGCTGGGACCCGTGGACCGGAGCGCGCTGGAATCCCGCCAAGCTCCTGCTCGACCCGTACGCGCGGGCGGTGGACGGCGATTTCGGGGGCTCGGCCCGCGGCGGAGCCGCTGACGGGCGCAGCGTCCCCCGCGGGAGTCGCAGCGGTCTTCTTCCGGAGGTGTACGGACACGTACGGGACTGGCCGGAGCAGCATGTCGCCGACACCGTCCGGGACGACCGCGACTCGGCGCCGTACGTCCCCAAGGGCGTCGTCGTGTCCGACGACGACGACTGGTCCGACGACTACCGTCCCAAGACACCCTGGGCCGACTCGGTCATCTACGAGCTGCATGTGCGCGGCTTCACCATGCGGCACCCACGGATCCCGGCCGAACTGCGGGGCAGCTACGCGGGGCTGGGCCACCCGGCCGCGATCGAGCATCTCACCCGGCTCGGGGTGACGGCCGTCGAACTGCTGCCGGTGCATCAGTTCGCGCACGAGGACCATCTGCTGCGCCGGGGGCTGCGCAATTACTGGGGCTACAACTCGATCGGCTACTTCGCACCGCACGCCGCCTACTCCGCCTCCGGAACCTGCGGGCAGCAGGTCGGCGAGTTCAAACAGATGGTACGGGCCCTGCACGCCGCGGGCATCGAGGTCATCCTCGACGTGGTCTACAACCACACCGCGGAGGCAGGCGAGTTGGGGCCGATGCTCTCCCTGCGGGGCATCGACAATCGCGGCTACTACCGCCTCCAGGCGGATCCCCGCCGCTACGCGGACTACACCGGCTGTGGCAACACCCTCCATGCCGGCCGGCCCAATGTGCTGCGCCTGATCACCGATTCGCTGCGCTACTGGGTGGCCGAGATGGGCGTCGACGGCTTCCGCTTCGACCTGGCGGCGGCGCTGGCCCGCTCCATGCACGACGTGGACATGCTCTCGCCGTTTCTCGCCGTGATCGCGCAGGACCCCGTGCTGCGCCGGGTGAAACTGATCGCCGAGCCGTGGGACATCGGCTCGGGCGGCTATCAGGTCGGGGCCTTCCCGCCGCTGTGGACCGAGTGGAACGACCGCTACCGGGACGCCGTACGGGACTTCTGGCGCGGCGCACTGCCCGATGTACGGGACCTGGGGTACCGGCTGTCCGGCTCCAGCGACCTCTACGCCTGGGGCGGCCGCCGCCCGTACGCCTCGGTCAACTTCGTCACGGCCCACGACGGCTTCACGCTGCGCGACCTGGTGAGCTACGAGCGCAAGCACAACGAGGACAACGGCGAGGGCAATCGCGACGGCACGAACGACAACCGCTCCTGGAACTGCGGGGCGGAGGGCGAGACCGACGACCCCGCGGTACTCGCCCTGCGCCGCCGCCAGCTGCGCAATCTGCTGACCACCCTGCTGCTGTCGACCGGGGTGCCCATGCTGGTCGCGGGTGACGAGCTGGGCCGTACGCAGCACGGCAACAACAACGCGTACTGCCAGGACAACGAGATCAGCTGGGTGGACTGGTCGCTGCTGGAGGACCCCGGCTGGCACGCGCTGACCGAACTGGTCTCCCGGCTCGTCGCCCTGCGCCATGCGCACCCGGTGCTGCGCCGCCGCGCCTTCTTCTCGGGGCGGCCACAGGGCCCCGACGGGCTGCGGGACATCGCCTGGTTCACGGCGGAGGGTCAGGAGATGACCGAGGCCGACTGGTATGCCCCCACGGCGACCCTCGGCCTGTACCTCTCGGGCCGCGACATACCGCAGCGCGACGAGCGGGGCGAGCCGGTCCTGGACGACAGTTTCCTGGCGGTGCTTCATGCCGACCCCGAGCCGGGGCGCTTCACCCTCCCGGAACCCCCGTGGGGGGCGGAGTACGAGCTGCTGGTGGACACCTCGCGGGAGGACCAGTCCGGTCCGCCGGGCACGCGCCACCCGGCGGGCTCGTACGAGGTGCCGGAGCGATCGGTGTTGCTGTTCCGGGCGCTCCCGGGCTGACGAACCGTCGGTGCGGCGGGGGCGCCCGGCGAAGAAATCGGATGAGGCGTGTCAGTGGCGAACCGTAGTCTCACTCCTGATGACTGCCACGCGCCCCGAGCCGAAGCCGACGTCCGACTCCGCCGCTGAACGCTCCGCGAGCGAGCGTTCGGCGGTGCGCACGCTGCTGCGGCTATGGCCGTATGTGCGGCCGGTACGGGTGCGGCTGTTCACGGCGGCTCTGGTGGCGATCGTCGCGTCCTGCCTGGGGCTGGTCATTCCGCTCGTGCTCAAGTGGATGGTGGATGGTCCGGTCGCCGCGCGGGATCCGGGCGGGGTGTGGCTCGGAGGCGGGTATCTGCTGCTGCTCGGGGTCGCGGAGGCCGGGCTCTTCGGCCTGCGGCGCTGGCTGGTGGCCCGGCCGCTCGCCGGGGTCGAGGCCGCGATGCGCGAGGATCTCTACCGGCACCTGCAGCGGCTGCCGGTCTCTTTCCACGACCGCTGGCCGTCGGGGCAGCTGCTGTCCCGGGCCACGACCGATCTGCAGCTGCTGCGGATGTTCCTGGCCTTCCCGCTGACCTTTCTGCTCGTGAACGGCACGACGATCCTGGTGGGAGTCGCCATCCTGCTCGCCCAGGAGTGGACGCTCGGGCTGGTGCTGCTCGTGCCGGTGGTCCCCCTGCTGATCCTCTGCTCGTGGTTCGAGGCGCGGTACGCCCGCGCCGCCCGCACGGCCCAGGACCAGGTCGGTGAACTGACGACGGTCGTCGAGGAGGGCGTCCTCGGCATCCGCATCATCAAGGGCTTCGGGCGCCATCACAGCCAGGTACGGGCCTTCCGCTCGCTGTCCCGGCGGCTGCGCGGCACGGAGCTGCACAAGGCACGGCTGCTGGCGGGGCTGTGGGCGCTGATCCTCACCCTCCCGGAGATCGCGATCGGCGCGGCGCTGGTGCTGGGGACGGTCCGCGTCGCGGACGGCGAGCTGTCCGCCGGAACGCTCGTGGCGTTCCTCTCCACGGCGCTGGCGCTGCGTTGGCCGGTGGAGTCGATCGGCTTCCTGCTGGCGATGAGTCAGGAGGCGGCGACCGCCACGGAACGGTACTTCGAGGTCATGGATGCCCCGGAGCCCATCGATGCTCGCGCATCGGGCGCCTCCGGGTACCGCGCGGAGATCCCGCCTGCGGCCGCGCACCGGCGTCGGCCGCGGGTGCGGAACCGGTCCCAGGACGCTGTAACCGGCGACCCGGCCGAGGGGCCACCGGAGCAGGTCGGGCCGCTCGGCTCGTACGAGGGAAGGGCGGATGGGCGGGAGACACCCCGCCCGGAGGGCGGACTGCGGTTCGAGGGCGTCGAGTTCCGGTATCCCGATGCGCCCCCGGACACCCCGCCCACCCTTCACGGAGTGGACCTGCACATCCGGCCCGGCGAGACCATGGCCCTCGTCGGCGCCACCGGCTCCGGCAAGACCACCCTCACCGCCCTCGTCCCCAGACTCCACGACGTGACGCGCGGCCGGATCGCCCTCGACGGCGAGGACATCGCCGCGATCCCCCGGTCCCGGCTGCGGGAACTGGTCGGGGTCGCTTTCGAGGAGCCCACGCTCTTCTCCACGACGGCAGCCGAGAACGTCCTCATGGGCGCGGACACCGCCGACGACACCGACCTCCGGCGTGCTCTGCAGGTCGCGCAGGCCGACTTCGTGGACCGGCTGCCCCAGGGCCCGCAGACCCAGGTCGGCGAGCAGGGCTTGAGCCTGTCGGGCGGCCAGCGGCAGCGGCTCGCACTGGCTCGTGCCGTGGTCGGCCGTCCGCGGTTCCTCGTCCTCGACGACCCACTCTCCGCGCTGGACGTCCACACCGAGGCACTGGTGGAGGCCGCCCTGCGGCAGGTGCTTGCGACGACGACCGCGCTCGTCGTCGCGCACCGCCCGTCCACGGTGCTGCTCGCCGACCGGGTGGCCCTGCTGTCCGGTGGCCGCATCACCGCGGTCGGCACCCACCGCGAACTTCTGCACGAGGTCGCGGAGTACCGCGACCTCATGGCGGGCGGGCCGGACGACGACCACATGCCTCGCCGCGCACCGGACCCGTCCGCCGCCGAAGGAGGATCCCCGCGATGACATCCGCAGGCACCGGAGATCCGGCCCCTGACAACGACGACGGGAATGTCGCGGTCGACGCGTCCGCCCCCGTCGCAGGAGGCGGGGTGCGCACGGCGGTCGGCTCCACCGGGCCGCCCGGCACCGCCCCTGACGCGGCGGCCGTGCCCGGGGACGCGGATGTCGGCGAGGCGTCGGCCCGCGCCAACGGCCGGACCGACACGGGCTCCACCGTGTCGCACAGCGGCGCGGACTCCCGCCCGGCCCGAGATGACCCGCCGTCGGGCGACCCCTTCGACCGGGACGTGCTGCCCGCGCCCAAGGGGGCGTCCCGGGCGCTGTTGATGTCCCTGCTGCGCCCGCACCGGGTGCGTGTCCGGGTGGCCGCCGTCCTCCTGCTGCTGCAGCAGGCCATGCTGCAGGCGGGCCCGCTGCTGGTCGCGGTGGCCATCGACCACGCCGTCCCCGCGGTCCGGCGGGGCGCGTACGGTCCGCTCACCGCCGTCGCCGCCGCGTACCTCCTCTGCTCGCTCGCCTCCGGTCTTCTCCAGTACGCGTTCGTCCGGGCCTCGGCCCGGATCAGCCAGGACGTGCTGCTCGAACTCCGCGGCCGGATCTTCCGCCACGCCCAGGCGCTGAGCGTGGACTTCCACGAGCGCTACACCTCCGGCCGCCTCATCTCCCGCGCCACCACCGATGTCGAGTCACTGCGCGAACTCCTCAACGAAGGCCTGGAGGAGTTGCTCGGAGTCGCCCTCTCGGTGGTCTACATCTCCGCTCTGCTGCTGTATTTGGACTGGGGGTTGGGAGCGTGCGCCGCGCTGTCCTTCGGGCCGCTGTATCTGCTCGTACGGTCCTTCCGGCGTCGCTCGATGGCCGTCTACGGGAAGCGGTCGACAGCCATCGCCGCCGTCATCGTGAGGTTCGCCGAGACGATGAACGGCATCCGGCCGGTGCAGGCGTTCCGCCGCGAACGGGCGAACGACCAGGCGTTCCGAGGGCTCAACCACCGCCACGAACGGGCGAACGGCGATGCGATCCTGGAGATGGCCCGCTACGTGGTCTCGTCCAGGCTGGTCGCCAACGTCGCCGTCGCGGCGATCGTCCTGTGGGGTGCATACCGGGTGGCGGCCGGGGGGCTCGCCCTGGGCGTGCTCGCCGCCGCCGTGCTGTATCTGCGACGCCTGTACGACCCCATCGACCATCTCGCGATGTTCCTCAACTCCTACCAGTCCGCGGCCGCCTCCCTGGAGAAGATCGCGGGCCTGCTCGCCACGCGGCCGTCCGTACCGGAACCGGAAGCTCCGAAGCCGCTGCCGGACCGTGCCTCGGACGAGCCCGGGCGCGAGGTCGTCTTCCAGGGCGTGCGCTTCGCCTACCGTACGGGCGGCGAGGTCCTGCCTCGATTCGACCTGGTCCTGCCGGCCGGGCAGACCACCGCCCTCGTCGGTGCGACGGGCGCGGGCAAGTCCACGCTCGCGAAGCTCCTCGCCCGCTTCTACGACCCGACCGAAGGCCGGATCCTGCTCGACGGGGTGGATCTGCGCGATCTGACGGGCCCGGAGCTGCGCCGCGGGGTCGTGATGGTGACCCAGGAGGCCTTTCTCTTCTCCGGCACGGTCGCCGAGAACATCGCGCTCGGCCGCCCCGACGCCGACCGCGAGGAGATCGTGCGCGCCGCCAAGGCCATCGGCGCGCACGCCTTCATCGCCTCCCTGCCGGACGGCTACGACACCGATGTCCGCAAGCGGGGCGGCCGGATCTCCGCCGGCCAGCGCCAACTGGTGGGATTCGCCCGCGCGCTGCTCGCCGATCCGGGTGTGCTGATTCTGGACGAGGCGACGTCATCGCTGGACATTCCGGGCGAGCGGGCGGTGCAGCGGGCGATGGGCACGGTGCTGCGCGGCCGTACGGCGGTCGTCATCGCGCACCGCCTGTCGACGGTGGAGATCGCCGACCGGGTGCTGGTGATGGCCGACGGCCGGATCGCCGAGGACGGCACTCCGGACCACCTCATCGCGGGCCGCGGAGCCTTCGCCTCCCTGCACCAGGCATGGCGGGACAGCCTGGTCTGACCGGGCGGCACCGTGTAAGTACCCGCGCGCGAGCGCGCGGCACGCCCCCGCACCGTGAACGCATCGTGAAGCGTTCGTTATGCGGGCACCGCTCTGTGACCAACGGACGTTTCCGGCCAACTTGTTGCCGTGCCCCTGACATCTACCTGACGGTAGTGGCACGCTTCCCTCGACCGTGGCACAGCACCCCCCACTCATACCCAAGGCTGGCGCAGCGGTCGCGTCCCGCACGGCCGTACCTCCGCACGCTTCCCCCTGGGGGCACTCCCCCAGCTACCTCCCCCAGCTACGGCTGGGGGCGTTCCACGTGCACGTCAGGTTCCACCCGTTCTGCGAACTGCTGAGTTCTGCCCGGTGGCACAACCCTTGCCGTCCGGTAACCCCCCTGGGCATGTCCGATCGGGTCTGCCCGCAGCAGAAGGAGTCCGCGTGAGAAGCAACCCCCTCAGAGGCCCCCGGCGTCGCGCCGTGGCCACCGGCGCACTGGTCGCCGTGACGGCGATGCTCGCGGTCGGCGTCCAGACCGGCACCGCCACCGCGCGGCCGGACGCCGAGGCACGGGCCGATCGGGCCCTTGCCAAGCCCGATCCGGGCGCCCTGCCCGTCAAGCTCTCCCCGTCCCAGCGCGCGGAGTTGATCCGCGACGCACAGGCCACCCGGGCCGAGACCGGCGAGTCCCTCAACCTCGGCGCGAAAGAGAAGCTGGTCGCCCGTGATGTGGTGAAGAACGCCGACGGTTCGCTCCACACCCGCTACGAGCGCACCTATGCCGGCCTTCCGGTCCTCGGCGGCGACCTGATCGCCCATCAGTCCAAGGCGGGCGAGGTCAAGGGGGTCAACAAGGCCGTCAACTCCCGGATCTCCGTTCCGTCCACAGCTGCCGATGTCACGGCCGGGGCGGCCGAGGCGAAGGCCCTGAAGGCAGCGAAGTCCGAAGGGTCGAAGAACCGCAAGGCCGACCGGGCGCCGCGCAAGGTGGTCTGGGCGGCGAGCGGCAAGCCCGTACTCGCCTGGGAGACCGTCGTCGGCGGGCTGCAGCACGACGGCACCCCGAACGAACTGCACGTGATCACCGACGCGCGGACCGGGAAGACGCTGCACGAGTACCAGGCCGTCATGGAGGGCACCGGCAACAGCCAGTACAGCGGACAGGTGACCATCGGCACCTCGCAGTCCGGCGGCCAGTACCAGATGAACGACACCACCCGCGGCAACAGCAAGACGTACAACCTCAACCGCGGTACGTCCGGCACCGGCACCCTCTTCACCGACGCCGACGACACCTGGGGCAACGGCCAGCCGAGCGAGCCGCAGACCGCCGGTGTGGACGCCCACTTCGGCGCCCAGCTGACCTGGGACTACCTCAAGACCGTGCACGGGCGCAACGGCATACGCAACGACGGTGTCGCCGCGTACTCCCGAGTCCATTACGGCAACAACTATGTCAACGCCTTCTGGTCCGACGGCTGCTTCTGCATGACCTACGGCGACGGCTCCGGCAACGCCAAGCCGCTCACCTCCATCGACGTCGCGGCCCACGAGATGACGCACGGCCTCACCTCCGCCACCGCGAAGCTCGTCTACAGCGGCGAGTCCGGCGGCCTCAACGAGGCGACCTCGGACATTTTCGCGGCGGCCGTGGAGTTCTGGGCGAACAACCCCAAGGATCTCGGTGACTACCTCGTCGGCGAGAAGATCGATATCCATGGCAACGGCAATCCGCTGCGCTACATGGACAAGCCGAGCAGGGACGGCAAGTCCAAGGACAACTGGTACGCGGGGATAGGGAACATCGACGTCCACTACTCCTCCGGCCCGGCGAACCACTTCTTCTACCTGCTCTCCGAAGGCAGCGGCCAGAAGGTCATCAACGGGGTGACCTACGACTCGCCGACCTACGACAACCTGCCGGTCAAGGGCATCGGCCGGGCCAACGCCGAGAAGGTCTGGTTCAAGGCGCTGACCGAGCGCATGTCCTCCAACACCAACTACGCGGGGGCTCGTACGGCCACCCTGCAGGCCGCCGCCGACCTCTTCGGCCAGGACTCCGCCTCGTACAAGGAGGTGGCCAACGCCTGGGCCGCGGTGGCGGTCGGTAGCCGGGCCACCGACGGCGGCGGGGGCAGCAGCTTCGAGAACACCGCCGACGTGGCCATCCCGGACGCGGGCTCCGCGGTCACCTCAGCCGTCGCAGTCAGCCGCAGCGGCAACGCGCCGAGCGCCCTGACGGTGGATGTGGACATCGTCCACACCTACCGCGGCGACCTGGTGATCGACCTGGTCGCGCCGGACGGCACCGCATACCGGCTGAAGAACTCCAGCTCCTCCGACTCGGCGGACAACGTCAAGGCGACGTACGCGGTGGACGCCTCCTCCGAGGCGGCGGGCGGCACCTGGAACCTCCGCGTCCAGGACGTCTACTCCGCGGACACCGGCTACATCAACAGCTGGAAGGTGACCTTCTGACAGCTCGGTGACCGCTCGGTGACACCAGGGTCCCGACCAGCCGGCGGTACCCGGGGGTGCCCCTTCCACGCCCCCCGGGTACCGCCTTACCGCTCCGCCACGCGACCCTGCGCATCGGATGCCGGGCCGCATCACATCAAGTGCGGGATGTGATGCGGCTTTTCCACGAGCGCGGACCGGCCCTATCGCATCAGCACTCCGGCCGCCTCCCCGGTGGTCTCCGACGGCACGGCGACCAGCCCCAGTTCCGCCGGGCAGGCCAGCAGCCGGTGCGAGGGAAGGATCCGCACGGTGTAGCCGAAGGGGCCGGTGCGGTTCAGCGCGAGCGGCCCCTCGTACAGCCGACGCCCTTCGGTGTCCGTCCCGCCCGTCGGTTTGAGCGGCACGGCCACGGAGTCCGTGATCCGATCCTCCCCGTCGACCCGGCCGGCGACGGCCTGAACTTCGACGTCGTCGGGCCCCAGGTCCGCGAGGGCGACCCGGACCCGCAGCGCCAGCGTGGCGCCGAGCTCGGCGCTGCCGCCCACTTCGGTGGCGGCCGAGGCCTCCACATGGTCGACGGCGACCCGCGGCCAGGCGGCGCGCACCCGGGCCTTCCAGGCGGCCAGTTCCCGCGCCGCCTCCTCGTCGAGCGTGCGGTGGGCCCGGGCGGCGGGCGCGTACAGCCGCTCCACGTACTCGCGGACCATCCGCCCCGCCAGCACTTTGGGACCGAGGGAGACGAGGGTCTGCCGGACCATCTCGATCCAACGGTCGGGCAACCCGCTGCGGCCCCGGTCGTAGAAGCACGGCGCGACCCGCTCCTCCAGCAGCTTGTAGAGCGCGACCGCCTCCAGATCGTCGCGGCGCTCCTCGCTGGTGGCTGAGCCGTCGGCGGTCGGAACGGCCCAGCCGAAGTCCGGCTCGTACCATTCGTCCCACCAGCCGTCCAGCACCGAGAGGTTGAGGGCCCCGTTGAGCGCGGCCTTCATGCCGGAGGTGCCGCACGCCTCCAGCGGGCGGAGCGGATTGTTCAGCCAGACGTCGCAGCCGGGGTAGAGCTTCTGGGCCATCGCCATGCCGTAGTCGGGCAGAAAGACGATGCGCTGCCGCACCCGCGGGTCGTCGGAGAACTTGACCAGGTCCTGGACGAGCCGCTTGCCGCTGTCGTCGGCCGGGTGCGCCTTGCCCGCGACCACGATCTGGACCGGCCGCTCGGGGTGGAGCAGCAGCCGCATCAGCCGGTCGCGGTCGCGCAGCATGAGGGTGAGCCGCTTGTAGGAGGGGACGCGGCGGGCGAAGCCGATGGTGAGAACGTCCGGGTCCAGTACGCCGTCGATCCAGCCGAGTTCCGCGGTGCCCGCGCCGCGCTGCCGCCAGGATGCGTACAGCCGGGTGCGGACCTCTTCGATCAGTTGCTCACGCAGGGTCCGGCGCAGCTCCCAGATCTCCTCACCGGGAATGTCGGCGAGCGCGTCCCAGCTAGGCGAGGCGCCACCGGCGAGGGCGTCCTCGGCGTGGTCGAGGCCGACCTGGCGGGCACCGAGTTCGAGGACCTCCGGGGCGACCCAGGTGGGCGCGTGCACACCGTTGGTCACCGAGGTGATCGGCACCTCCTCCGGGTCGAAGCCCGGCCAGAGGCCTGCGAACATCTCCCGGCTGACCTTGCCGTGCAGGGTGCTCACGCCGTTCGCCCGCTGGGCGAGGCGCAGGCCCATCACGGCCATGTTGAAGAGATTGGGTTCCCCGCCCGGGTAGGTCTCCATGCCGAGCCCGAGGATCCGGCCGAGGTCGACGCCCGGCAGCTCGCCGCCCTCGCCGAAGTGCCGGGCGACGAGCTCCCGATCGAACCGGTCGATACCGGCGGGAACAGGCGTATGGGTGGTGAAAAGCGTCCCGGCCCGAACGGCTTCGAGGGCGGCGTCGAAGTCCAGGCCCCCCTCGCCGAGCTCACGGATCCGTTCGAGGCCGAGGAGGCCGGCGTGGCCTTCGTTGGTGTGGAAGACCTCCGGCGCGGGGTGCCCGGTGAGCCAGCAGTACGTACGGACGGCGCGGACACCGCCGATGCCGAGCAGCATCTCCTGGAGCAGCCGGTGTTCGCTGCCCCCGCCGTAGAGCCGGTCGGTGACATCGCGCTCGCCGGGGCCGTTCTCCTCCACATCGGAGTCCAGCAGCAGCAAGGGCACCCGGCCCACCCGGGCCTGCCAGATATACGCGCGCAGCGATCGGCCGCCGGGCAGGGCGAGGGCGACTTGGCTGGGCCTGCCGTCGGGCTCGCGGAGCATGGACAGCGGCAGCTCGTTGGGGTCGAGCACCGGGTACTGCTCCTGCTGCCATCCCTCGCGGGAGAGGGACTGCCGGAAGTAGCCGTGCCGGTAGAGCAGTCCGACGCCGATGAGGGGAACGCCGAGGTCACTGGCGGCCTTGAGATGGTCGCCGGCGAGAATGCCGAGGCCGCCGGAGTACTGCGGGAGGGCTGCGGTGATGCCGAACTCGGGCGAAAAGTAGGCAATGGCCGCAGGCAGCTCGGGGTCTGCGGTCTGGTACCAGCGCTGTCCTACGAGATAGTCGTCGAGGTCGTCGGCCGCTGCCGCCAGCCGCCGGAGGAAACGGCGGTCCTCGGCGAGGTCGGCGAGCCGCGAGGCGGATACCGAACCGAGCAGCCGCACGGGGTCTCCCCCGGCTGCCTGCCAGCCCTCCGGGTCGACGGCCTGGAAGAGCTCGCGGGTCTCAGGGTGCCAGGACCAGCGCAGATTACGCGCCAGCTCACTGAGCGGTCGTAGGGATTCCGGAAGGACGGGGCGCACGCTGAATCGACGAATGGCCTTCACGCTTCGACGGTAGCCGCGCCCCGCCGCCGGTCACCACGGCGCACGGCCGCCAGTGCTTCCATGCGCCCGAACGGTCGCGTCCTATCTCCTCCCGCGGCCCATAGCGGCGATTTCCAGCCTGCGCAAGGTCTTGTACTGGCGCGTAACTGGCGAGATTCTGTCGCGAACGCACCCCAGTGCCGACGAAGGGACCTTCAGCATGGCACCGACGCGACCCCACTTCCGACGCGCGGCACTCCTGACAGCAGTCGCCACAACCGCCGCGCTGGCAGTCGGCACACTCCCCGCTCGCGGCGCACCCACCGAGGGGCGAATACTCGGCGCCGGCTCGCCCGGCGCGATCAGCGGAAGCTACATCGTCACACTGAAGTCCGGCTCCGAGGGGCTCACCGCTGCCTCCGACGCCGGCAAGGCGCTCGTCCAGAAGTACGGCGCGACCATACGTCACACCTTCAGCACGGCGCTCAATGGATACGCCGTCCGCCTCACCGCACCGCAGGCCCTGCTTCTCGCCGCCGACCCGCAGGTCGCCTCCGTGGCCCAGGACACCAAAGTGTCCGTGCAGGACACCCAGCCCAACCCGCCGTCCTGGGGCCTGGACCGGATCGACCAGCCGGACCTCCCGCTGGACAAGTCGTACACCTCGCCGGCCGGTGGGGGCGCGGGCGCGACGGCGTACATCATCGACACCGGGGTGCGCACCACCCACCAGGACTTCGGCGGCCGGGCGACCAGCGGCCGGGACTTCGTCGACAACGACGCGACCGCGCAGGACGGCAACGGTCACGGCACGCATGTCGCGGCGACCGTGGCCGGCACTGCCTACGGCGTGGCGAAGAAGGCCGACATCGTTGCTGTACGGGTGCTGAACGACGAGGGTTCCGGTTCCACCTCCCAGGTCGTCGCCGGCATCGACTGGGTGGCCAAGAACGCGAAGAAGCCGGCGGTGGCCAATATGAGCCTGGGCGGCCCGGCCAACTCCGCTCTCGACACCGCGGTGCGCAATGCGATCGCCAGCGGGGTGACCTTCGCGATCGCAGCGGGCAACGACTCGCTCCCCGCGGACCTCACATCACCCGCCCGGGTCAGTGAGGCCATAACAGTCGGTGCGACGGACAAGACCGACAACCGGGCGTACTTCTCCAACTGGGGCAGCAAGCTGGATCTGTTCGCCCCCGGTGCGGGCATCACGGCGGCCTGGAACACCTCCGACACCGCGTCGAACACCATCTCCGGCACGTCGATGGCCACCCCGCACGTGGCCGGCGGCGCCGCGCTCCACCTTGCGGCCCACCCGACGGCGAGCCCGGCCGAGGTGGCGAAGGCCCTGGCCGACAAGGCTGCTGCGGGCAAGGTCAAGCTCGAGGGACTGGGGTCCCCCAACCTCCTGCTGCAAGTGAACAACTGACCGACTCACGTCTCCGCTTTCGGTCACCACAGGACCGGTCCCGCGCCCTCGGCGCGGGGCCGGTCCGTGTTTTTACCCTTACGCCGCGGTAGGCCCTGCGCAGCCGGATTGCACCCCAGGCAACTCTGGGCAGTCTCCCCCGGTGGGGTCCGCCCGCCGCAGGTAGGGGGAAATCTCGCGCCCCTGAACGGCCCCCGCACCACACAGTCGCCCACCTGAGTGAACGCGGACAGGAGCGCCCATGCCCGCAGCCAGCACGTCGTCAGTGAAGAAGATAGAAAGTACAAAAGCCCACAAAGTGGCTGACGTCGCAACACCTCCAGGTGATCTCGTGATCGGACGCATCCCCGTACTCGACATCCGCCCGCTCGTGGACTGCGGGCGGCGCCCGGCCAAGGCGGTGGTGGGCGAGAGCTTTGAGGTCACCGCCACCGTCTTCCGCGAGGGCCACGACGCGGTGGCCGCGAATGTGGTCCTGCGCGACCCGGCGGGCCGGGCCGGCCCCTGGACGCCGATGCGGGAGCTCGCGCCGGGCACCGACCGCTGGGGTGCCGAGGTCACACCGGATGTCGAAGGCCGCTGGAGCTACACGGTCGAGGCGTGGAGCGATCCGATCGCCACCTGGCGCCACCACGCCGGGATCAAGATTCCGGCCGGGATCGACACCGACCTCGTGCTGACCGAGGGCGCCGCGCTGCACGAGCAAGCGGCGGCCGGGGTTCCCAAGAGTGCGGGCCGCGAATGCGTGCTGCGGGCGGTGGACGCACTGCGCGACGAACAGCGCCCGGCCACGGCCCGGCTGGCGGCGGCGCTCACCCCCGAGGTCGTCACCGTGCTGGACCGTCATCCGCTGCGCGAGTTGGTCACCCCCGGACGCGGGCTGCCCCTCCAGGTCGAGCGCCGGCGCGCGCTGTACGGGTCGTGGTACGAGCTCTTCCCCCGCTCCGAGGGCGCGGTGGTGAAGCCGGGTCGCCCTCCGGTCAGCGGAACCTTCCGTACGGCCGCCGAACGGCTGCCCTCCGTCGCCGCCATGGGTTTCGACGTGGTCTATCTCCCGCCCATCCACCCGATCGGCACCGCCTACCGCAAGGGCCCCAACAACACCCTCTCGGCGGGACCGCACGACGTCGGCTCACCCTGGGCGATCGGCTCGACCGAGGGCGGCCATGACACCGTCCACCCCGAGCTGGGCACCCTGGCGGATTTCGACCACTTCGTACGCACCGCGCACGATCTGCGGATGGAAGTGGCGCTGGACTTCGCGCTGCAGTGCTCGCCCGACCATCCCTGGGCCCTCAAGCACCCCGAGTGGTTCCACCACCGGGCCGACGGCACCATCGCCTACGCCGAGAACCCGCCGAAGAAGTACCAGGACATCTATCCGATCGCCTTCGACGCGGACATGCGCGGGCTCGTCCAGGAGACCCTGCGGATCCTTCGCTTCTGGATGGACCACGGGGTGCGGATCTTCCGGGTCGACAACCCGCACACCAAGCCCGTGTCCTTCTGGGAGAAGGTCATCGGCGACATCAACCGCCACGCCCCCGATGTCATCTTCCTCGCCGAGGCGTTCACCAGGCCCGCCATGATGCACACCCTCGCCGCGGTCGGCTTCCAGCAGTCCTACACGTACTTCACCTGGCGCAACACCAAACAGGAGCTCACCGAATACCTCACCGAACTGTCGGGCGAGGCCGCGGCGTACATGCGGCCCAACTTCTTTGTGAATACCCCGGACATCCTGCACGCGTACCTCCAGGAGGGCGGCCGGCCCGCCTTCGAGGTCCGCGCGGTCCTCGCCGCCACGCTCTCCCCCACCTGGGGCGTCTACGCCGGCTATGAGCTCTGCGAGAACACCCCGCTGCGACCGGGCAGCGAGGAGTACCTGAACTCGGAGAAGTACGAGCTGCGCCCGCGCGACTGGGAGACGGCCGAACGCGAGAACCGTACGATCGCCCCGCTCATCACCGCGCTCAACCGGATCCGGCGCCGTCACCCGGCGCTCCAGCAGCTCCGCCGGCTGCATTTCCACTCGGTCGACAACGACGCGGTGATCGCCTACTCCAAGCGCGCAGGAGGCGGCACCACGGACACCGTCCTCACCGTCGTCAACCTCGACCCCCACCACACCCAGGAGGCGACGGTCTCGTTGGACATGCCGGAACTCGGCCTGGACTGGCACGAGTCCGCCCCGGTGCGCGACGAGCTCACCGGTGAGACCTACCACTGGGGCAGGGCCAACTATGTGCGCCTCGAGCCGGGCATCAGGCCCGCGCACGTACTGTCCGGTTTCGGGTCCGGGAACCTGCGGCATCAGCTACCGCCCGGCGCGGCGGACGGACTCTCCCCGCTGCGTCCTGGGAAAGGCGGCGGGGGGAGGCCGATGGGCGAGGGACAGAGCCCGGACGAGCACAGCGCCCTGCGACCGTCCTCACCGATCGGAGGGTCACCCACAACATGATCGTCAACGAGCCCGTCCAGGACACCTTCGAGGACACGCCGGCCAGGGACCGCGACCCCGACTGGTTCAAACGCGCCGTCTTCTACGAAGTGCTCGTCCGTTCCTTCCAGGACAGCAACGGTGACGGCATCGGGGACCTGAAAGGCCTCACCGCCAAACTCGACTACCTCCAATGGCTCGGCGTGGACTGCCTCTGGCTGCCGCCGTTCTTCAAGTCCCCGCTCCGGGACGGCGGCTACGACGTCTCGGACTACACCGCGGTGCTCCCCGAGTTCGGTGACCTCGCCGACTTCGTGGAGTTCGTCGACGCCGCACACCAGCGCGGCATGCGCGTGATCATCGACTTCGTGATGAACCACACCAGCGACCAGCACCCGTGGTTCCAGGAGTCGCGGCGAGACCCCGGCGGGCCGTACGGCGACTACTACGTCTGGGCCGACGACGACAAGCAGTACCAGGACGCGCGGATCATCTTCGTCGACACCGAGGCCTCCAACTGGACCTTCGACCCGGTGCGCAAGCAGTACTACTGGCACCGCTTCTTCTCCCACCAGCCGGACCTCAACTTCGAGAACCCGGCCGTTCAGGAGGAGATCATCTCGGCGCTCCGGTTCTGGCTCGACCTCGGCATCGACGGCTTCCGGCTGGACGCCGTGCCCTACCTCTACGCCGAGGAGGGCACCGACTGCGAGAACCTGCCGCAAACCCACGAGATGCTCAAGCGGGTCCGCGCCGAGATCGACGCGCACTACCCGGACACCGTGCTGCTCGCCGAGGCCAACCAGTGGCCCGAGGACGTCGTCGACTACTTCGGCGACTACACCAAGGGCGGCGACGAGTGCCACATGGCCTTCCACTTCCCGGTCATGCCGCGGATCTTCATGGCGGTGCGCAGAGAGTCGCGATACCCCGTCTCGGAAATCCTCGCCAAGACCCCGGCCATCCCGTCCGGCTGCCAATGGGGCATCTTCCTCCGCAACCACGACGAGCTGACCCTCGAGATGGTCACGGACGAAGAGCGCGACTACATGTACGCGGAGTACGCCAAGGACCCGCGGATGCGCGCCAACATCGGCATCCGCCGCCGACTCGCGCCGCTGCTGGACAACGACCGCAACCAGATCGAGCTCTTCACCGCCCTGCTGCTGTCCCTGCCCGGCTCACCGATCCTCTATTACGGCGACGAGATCGGCATGGGCGACAACATCTGGCTGGGTGACCGGGACGCGGTCCGTACGCCGATGCAGTGGACGCCGGACCGCAACGCCGGTTTCTCCTCCTGCGATCCCGGGCGGCTCTATCTGCCGACCATCATGGACCCGGTCTACGGCTACCAGGTCACCAACGTCGAGGCGTCCATGAGCAGCCCCTCGTCGCTGCTCCACTGGACCCGCCGGATGATCGAGATCCGTAAACAGAATCCCGCGTTCGGCCTCGGCTCGTACATCGAACTGCCGTCCAGCAACCCGGCCGTGCTCGCCTTCCTGCGCGAGGCGCCTTCCCGTGACGGGCAGGGGGACGATCTGGTGCTCTGCGTCAACAACTTCTCGCGCTTCCCGCAGCCCACCGAGCTGGATCTCCAGTCCTTCAACGGGCGGCACCCGGTGGAGCTGATCGGCGGGGTGCGCTTCCCGGCGATCGGCGAGCTGCCGTATCTGCTCACCCTCGCGGGGCACGGGTTCTACTGGTTCCGGCTGCGGCGGCCGGGGGCTCCGGTCCCCGCCGTGAGCGGCAGCGCACCCGCGAGCTGAGCCCGCTGTCCGCTCCACCTCTCGGTCCGTAGGGAAGTCCGCTCCTGCGGTCGAAGGGGGCGATCCCGTGGCGGGCCGGACCATCCGGTTTCTTCCGTCCCGCCATGGGCAGTCTCTCCCATACCTCCTGCAGGGGGCACCCCCAGCCAGCAGTAGCTGGGGGAGATTAGGCCAATCCGCCTACCTGTACGGACGATCCTCACCCGACACGTCCCGCACCGCCGGACAGCCGCCCCCATGGCTCTCAGCATGGGGTGACCCGCACGCAATCCGGGACACTCTGGCCCTCCGTGGGTGCCCGGGGAAAGGACGCGACGCCATGTCGGAAGGCTCGACCCGCGCCAACCCGACCCGTGTGGCCACCCCTGCCCCGGCGTCCGGTTCCGTCGGACCCTCCCTCACTCTGCTGCCCTCGCTCGTACCGCTGCTGCGCGAATGGCTGCCCCGCCAACGGTGGTTCGCGGGCAAGGGACGGTCCATCACGGGCTTCTCGCTCGGCTCCGCCACCGAGCTGCTGCCCTGCGGGGCGGGCGGCGCGGCTCCAGGGCTGCTTCATCTGCTGGTCAAGGCCCACCAGTCCGGGCCGCAGCCGGCCGAGCCCCGGACCGAGGACTGCTACCAACTCCTGCTCGGGATGCGCTCCGTCCTCCCGCCCCACCTGGCCCACGCCCTGATCGGCCGCCCCACCGGAGGTCCCCTGCAGGGCCGTACGGTCTACGAGGCCCTCCAGGATCCGCGACTGGCGGTGCTGCTGCTCGAGCGGCTGCGGGTGCCGGGGCGGCTCGGCACGCTCCGCTTCAGCCGCGCCCCGTCCACCGCCATCCCCTCCGGCCTCCCGCCGCAGCCGCTGGCCGTCGACCAGTCCAACTCCTCGGTGGTGTACGGCGACGCGTACATCCTGAAGGTCTTCCGGCGCGTGGGATCCGGGGTCAATCCCGACCTGGAGCTGCCGCTGGCGCTGGCCCGTGCGGGCTGCGACCGGGTGCCGCACCCGACGGCGTGGTTCGAGACCACGGCCGAGGCCGGGCCACCGGGCACCACTCCCCCGGCAGAACCGATGACCCTCGGCATCCTGCAGCCCTACCTGCCCGGATCCGTCGACGGCTGGGAGCTCGCGCTGAACTCCCTGGCGAAACGGGAGCACTTCACCGTATCGGCATGGGCGCTCGGCCGGGCCACGGCCGAGGTGCACACGGCGCTGGCCGCCGCACTGCCCAACGCCGTGCTCGGGCGGCAACAGATCGAGCAGCTGGCCGCGGGCATGGCGGACCGCCTCGACGCGGCGGCGGCCGCGGTTCCGGCGCTGCGTCCGTACCGCGATCCGCTGCGCGTGGCCTTCGACGAGTTCGCCGATCTTGGCCGGCGCGGCCGCACCTGGCCGGCCCAGCGCATCCACGGCGATCTGCACCTCGGACAGACGCTGCGCACCGCCCGGAGGGGCTGCTGGGCATTGATCGACTTCGAGGGCGAGCCGGCCCGGCCGATCGCCGAGCGCCGCCGCCTGCAGCCGGTGGCGCGCGATATCGCCGGGATGCTCCGCTCCTTCGACTACGCGGCCCGTACGTACGGCCTGTCGCACGCCGCCTCCGGCTGGGCTCAGGAGTGGGCACGGCGCAGCCGCGCGGCCTACTGCGACGGCTACGCGGAGGCGGCGGGCGTCGACCTGCGCCAGGATCCGGAGCTGATGCGTGCGTACGAGACCGACAAGGCGGTGTACGAGGTGCTGTACGAGGCGCGGCACCGGCCCGACTGGCTCCCGGTCCCGATGGCCGCGATCCACCGGCTGGCCGGCTTCCCGGACAGGCCGGTGCGGGACGGGCCGGGGGCAGCGGGCGTACCCGGCGCGCCCGCGATCCCGCGCGCCGGGATGAGTCGGAACGCCACCGCTCCGGAAGCACCGCGTGCCCCCGCCCGGCAGCCAAACCTGCGGGAGCCCTCCACCGCGGCGGGGCCGTCGGCCCCGGATAGCGGAACCCCTTCGGTAACCAGGCCCGCTCCAGGTGCCGGAACCGCGCCCGCGGGCCAATCTGGTACGGACGTCCGGTCCGCACCCGGAACCCCGAGGCCGGCAGCCGGAAGTCCACCCGCGCCGTCCACATGACCCTCCCCCAGAGATTCGCCTGGGGGTACCCCCAACTCCGGGCTACTTGTCACCCATCGGGGTGGCCCGGGGCCTGGGGGTACCCGGCGAAGCTCTGGGGAGTGAGGACGATGCCTCGCTGCTCCACCTCCCGCGCCCGGGAGGCCGCTCCGCCGCCGAACGGCGTACCTCGCCGTTTACTCCGAGGAGGCCCCAAGCCGTGACCGCCCGCCGCCGATCGCCCGCCCCTCGTCCCTCCGACACAGCCCGCCCGAACCGTGCGGAGGCCCGGAAGGACCACCGGCCGCATGCCACTCCGGCGACGGACGGCCCCGCGCACCTCCCGAACGAGGGCGGCGAGGACACTCCCCCTGGGGTACCCCCAGCGGTAGCTGGGGGAGGGCCTACCGCCGAGGGGACCCCCACCCGGGCCGTTAGCCCCAGGGGAACTACCTCCCCCAGCTACCGCTGGGAGGGGCCCCCAGAGGGTGCCCCCAGGCCCGCTACGACTGGGAAGTCCTCCGCAACCGGCTCCCCCGCCGGGCGGGCGGCCGGCGATCCCGCGCCCCGGAAGCGCAAAACCGCGGGCCGCCCATCCGCCCAACGCCCGGCGGCACGGCCCACGTTGGCCGATCCCGACGCGGCGCCGGGCGCCGGGAAGGACGCTCCCCCAGAGCTTCGCCTGGGCGGTATCCCCAGCGGCGGGGCGGGCGTGCGGCCCGCGCCGCCGTTGGACCCCGGTGACCGGCACCGGCTGTTCGACGGGACCCACCACGATCCGCATGCTCTGCTCGGCGCCCATCCCACCGCCGGCGGCGTCGTCTTCCGTGCCCTGCGGCCGTTCGCGCGGTCCGTGACCGTTCTGGCGGGCGGGCTGCTCGCGGAGCTGCCATCCGAGGAGGACGGCCTCTTCGCGGCGCTCCTGCCCCTGAGTGAGATCCCGGACTACCGGCTCCGGGTCGTGTACGGCGACGGTGACGGTGACAGGCATGGTGCCGGCGGTGAGGCCGACGACGGGTCCGCGACCCACGATCCGTACTCCTTCCTGCCCGCCCTCGGCGACCTCGATCTGCATCTGATCTCCGAAGGCCGCCACGAGCAACTGTGGAAGGCACTCGGCGCGCACCCGATGACCCACCAGGGCGTGGCCGGCACCCGGTTCACCGTGTGGGCCCCGAACGCCCGTGGTGTGCGCCTGGTCGGGGAGTTCAACTACTGGGACGGCAGCACTGGATTCCCCATGCGGTCGCTGGGCTCCTCGGGCGTCTGGGAGCTGTTCATGCCGGGCATGGGCGAGGGCGCGCTCTACAAATTCGAGATCACGGGTCCTGACGGCTCGCGCTCGTTGCGGGCCGACCCGATGGCCCGCCGCACCCAATGCCCGCCCGACACCGCGTCGATCGTCACGGCCTCCCACCACACATGGGGCGACGAGGAGTGGATGGCGAACCGGCCCAAGCGGCGCATCCACGAGTCGCCGTTCTCGGTCTACGAGGTGCACCTCGCCTCCTGGCGGCCCGGACTGACGTACCGGCAGCTCGCCGAGCAGCTTCCGGCGTATGTGAAGGAGCTGGGCTTCACCCATGTCGAGCTGATGCCGGTCGCCGAGCACCCCTACAGCCCGTCCTGGGGCTACCAGGTCACCTCGTACTACGCGCCCACCGCGCGGCTGGGCACGCCCGACGATTTCAAGTACCTGGTCGACGCCCTGCACCGGGCCGGGATCGGCGTGCTGGTCGACTGGGTTCCCGCGCACTTCCCGAAGGACGACTGGGCTCTGGCCCGCTTCGACGGGACCCCGCTGTACGAGCACGCGGACCCGTCCCGCGCCGAGCATCCCGACTGGGGGACGCTCGAGTTCGACTACGGGCGCCGGGAGGTCCGCAACTTCCTGGTCGCGAACGCCGTCTACTGGTGCGAGGAGTTCCACATCGACGGCCTGCGGGTGGACGCCGTCGCCTCGATGCTCTACCTCGACTACTCGCGCGAGGACGGCCAGTGGTCGCCGAACGCGTACGGCGGCCGCGAGAACCTCGACGCCGTCGCCTTCCTGCAGGAGATGAACGCGACGGTCTACCGGCGCTGCCCGGGCGTGGTGACGATCGCCGAGGAGTCCACGGCCTGGGACGGGGTCACCCGCGCCACGCATCATGTGGGTCCTGGCGGCTTCGGCGGGCTCGGCTTCGGCCTGAAGTGGAACATGGGCTGGATGCACGACTCGCTCGGCTACATGGCGAAGGAGCCGATCCATCGGAAGTACCACCACAACGAGATGACCTTCTCGATGGTGTACGCGTACAGCGAGAACTATGTGCTGCCCATCTCGCACGACGAGGTGGTGCACGGCAAGCAGGCCCTGGTGTCGAAGATGCCGGGCGACTGGTGGCAGCGGCGCGCCAACCACCGCGCGTATCTGGGCTTCATGTGGGCGCACCCCGGCAAGCAGCTGCTCTTCATGGGCCAGGAGTTCGCCCAGGGCGCGGAGTGGTCTCAGGCGCACGGCCCGGAGTGGTGGCTGATGGACGACACGTACCACTCGGCCGGCGACCATCGTGGCGTCCGCGCCCTGGTGCGCGACCTCAACCGGATCTATGTCGATCAGCCCGCCCTCTGGGAGCGCGACAGCGACCCGTCGGGGTTCGCCTGGGTCGAGGCGGACGCGGCGGCCGACAACGTCTTCGCCTTCCTGCGGCACGACGCCTTTGGCAACCCGCTGCTGTGCGTGAGCAACCTCTCCCCGGTGGTCCGCCATGACTACCGCCTCGGCGTCCCGAGCCACGACGCCGGCTGGCAGGAGATCCTCAACACGGACGCGGCACGCTACGCGGGCAGCGATGTCGTCAACCCCGATCTGCTGAAGCCGGAACCGACCCCGTGGCACGGCCGCTCCTCGAGCATCCTCGCTGTGCTGCCGCCGCTGGCGACGATCTGGCTGCGGCCGACGTAAGGCGGGGCGGTCGCCAACGCCCTCGCCGGGGTCGCGGCGAGGGCGTTGGCGTCAGGGGGCCGTCAGGTCGTCGGGGGCCGTCGGACGGTCACCGTCAGACGGTCACCGGCTCCTTGGCGGGGCCCTCCGGCTGCTCCGGCGCATCCTGAAGGGCGGGCGACGGCGCCGCGTGCTCGTCGACGAGGGTCTTCTCGTCGAAGGGCACCCTCCCGGCCAGGACGTCGTTGACCCGGCTCTTGTCGATCTCCTTGGTCCAGGTACCGATCAGGACGGTCGCGACCGCATTGCCGGCGAAGTTGGTCAGCGCCCGGGCCTCGCTCATGAAGCGGTCGATGCCGACGATCAGGCCCACGCCGTCCAGCAGCTCCGGCCGATGCGACTGCAGGCCGCCCGCCAGGGTGGCCAGGCCGGCGCCGGTGACGCCCGCCGCACCCTTCGACGCGATCACCATGAAGATCAGCAGCGAAATCTGCTCACCCAGCGACAGCGGATTCCCCATCGCCTCGGCGACGAACAGCGAGGCCATCGTCAGATAGATCGCGGTGCCGTCGAGGTTGAAGGAATAGCCGGTCGGCACGGTGATACCGACGACCGGCTTGCTGACTCCCAGGTGCTCCATCTTCGCGATCAGCCGGGGCAGCGCCGACTCCGACGAGGAGGTGGAGAGGATCAGGAGGAACTCCCGCCCCAGGTACCTCAGCAGCGCCAGCAGGCTGATCCCGGCGACCAGCCGCAGCAGCGTACCCAGCACCACGAAGACGAAGACCAGGCAGGTGGCGTAGAACCCGACCATGATCACGGCCAGCGACTTCAGGGCGTCGAGCCCGGTCTCACCGACCACCGCTGCGATCGCGCCGAAGGCCCCGACCGGCGCCACCCACATGATCATGGCCAGCACCCGGAACACCAGCCGCTGCACGTGTCCGACACCCCGGATGATCGGCTCTCCGGCCGATCCCATCGCCTGCAGCGCGAACCCGACCAGCAGCGCGATCAGCAGCGTCTGCAGCACCTCGCCGCCGGTGAAGGCGGACACGAAGGTGGTCGGAATGACGCCGAGCAGGAAGTCCGCCGTGGACGTGGCCGTGCCCTCGGCCGCCGCCTCACCGGCATCGCGTGCGGCATCGGTCAGGTGCAGACCCGCACCCGGCTCGAGAACGTTGCCGACCACCAGGCCGATCGCCAGAGCGATGGTGGACATCACCATGAAGTAGCCGAGCGCCAGTCCGCCCACCGTGCCGACCTTGGCGGCCCTGCGCACCGACCCCACACCCAGCACGATCGTGCAGAAGATGATGGGCGAGATCATCATCTTGATCAGATTCACGAAGCCGGTGCCCAGCGGCTTCAGTTCGACGGCCACCCCGGGGGCGGCGAAGCCCACGATGATGCCCAGCAGCACCGCCCCGACGACGGCGATGTAGAGGTAGTGCGTACGATCCCGCTTCTTCGCCGGTCCCGGCGTCTGTCCTGGTGGCAGAGTCTGCGCAGCCACGGTCGTCTCCTTGTCCTGACGCAGTACGTGCGGCTCACGTCCTGGAAGGTCTCGGCGAATATCCATCACCGTGTGATGCCCGTCACCCTTGTGTTCATTTCGTTCTCGGACGGCTCTCGGCTGTGCGTCATCCGCCAGGCAGACTGTCGTCATGCGCATCCCCCGTCCCCGGAGCCTGGCGGGCCAGCTCTTCGCGATGCAGGTCGTGCTGGTCGCCGCCGTGGTGGCCGGGTGCGCGATCTTCGCCTACCTGACCGCCCGCGGTCAGGCCGAGCAGGCGGCGCGGCACCAGACGACCGCCGCGGCGCGAGCCGTCGCCGACTCCCCGTCCGTACGGGCCGCGATCCGCAGCGACGATCCGACGGCCGTGCTCCAGCCGTACGCCGAGCGGGTCCGCCGGGACACCGGGGTCGCCTTCGTCACGATCATGAACCCGGACGGCATTCGCTGGACCCACCCGGACCCGGACCGGATCGGCGGGGAGTTCCTGGGCCACACCGCGCCCGCCCTGGAAGGCCGGACGTTCACCGAGACCTACACCGGCACGCTGGGGCCCTCGGTGCGTGTGGTGACCCCGGTCCGGGAGGGAGAGCGGGGCGAAGGGCGCATCGTCGGGCTGGTCAGCGCGGGCATCACGGTCGACCGGATCAGCGCGCAGGTGCGGCGCCAGATGGTCGGGCTGCTCGGGGTCGCGGCCGGGGCGCTCGCCCTCGGCGGCGTGGGGACGTATGTGATCAACGCCCGGCTGCGGCGCCATACGCACGGCATGAACGCGGCCGAGCTGAGCCGGATGCACGACTACCACCAGGCGGCGCTGCACGCGGTGCGCGAAGGGCTGCTGATGCTGGACGGGCAGCGGCGGATCGCGCTGATGAACGACGGCGGGCGGGAACTGCTGGGTCTCGACGAGAGTGCGGTGGGCCGTTACGTCGCCGACCTCGGCCTGCCCGCCCCGCTCACCGGCGCGCTGCTGGCCACCGAGGAGCGGGTGGACGAGGTGCATCTGACCGCCGACCGGATCGTCGTGGTCAACACCTCACCGGTCTCGAGCGGAGAGAAGCGCGGCACCGTGGTCACGCTCCGGGACCACACCGAACTGCAGGCGCTCTCCGGCGAGTTGGACTCCGTCCGCGGCTTCGCGGAGGCGCTGCGCTCACAGGCGCACGAGGCGGCGAACCGGCTGCACACCGTCGTCTCGCTGATCGAGCTGGGGCGCGCGGACGAGGCGGTGCGGTTCGCCACGGCGGAGCTGGAGTTGGCCCAGGCGCTCACCGACCAGGTGGTCGCGGCGGTGGCCGAGCCGGTGCTGGCGGCTCTGCTGCTGGGGAAGGCGGCGCAGGCGAACGAACGCGGGGTGGAGCTGGTCCTCGCCCCCGACAGCCGGATCGACGACGGGGTGCTCCCCGATCCGCTGCCGGCGCGCGACCTGGTGACGGTGCTGGGCAACCTGATCGACAACGCGGTGGACGCCGCCGCTGAGGGGACCACACGCGACGCGCCCGATGCCCGGACCACGATCGCGTCGGTGCCCGCGGCCCGCCGTCCCACCGCCGACGGGCCTCCCCCAGAGCTTCTCCCCCACAGCTGCGCGTGGGGGTGCCCCCAGGGCGGTACCCCCAGCCCCGACCGGCCTGGCCGCCGGTCGCGCGTCACGGTCACCGCCCGCGCCGACGACGGTGAGCTGCTGCTCCGGGTCGCGGACACCGGTCCGGGCGTGGACGCGGACGCGGTCGAGGAGATCTTCCGGCGCGGCTGGAGCACGAAGGGCCCGTCCGGGAACGGGACCGAGCTCGGGTTCGGGCTCGGACCGGGCCGTGGCCTCGGCCTGGCCCTGGTCCGTCAGGCCGTGCGCCGGGGCGGCGGCACGATCGAGCTGGGCCGGTCAGCGGAAGGCGGCGCGGAGTTCACCGTACGGCTGCCCCTCCGGACAGGGGTCGGCACATGAACGGCCTGAGAGCGCCGCGGGGCGCAGCCAGGCCCATCCGCGTGCTCGTCGTCGAGGACGACCCCGTCGCGGCCGACGCGCATGCGCTCTACGTCGGCCGGGTGCCGGGCTTCGAGGTGTCCGGGATCGTGCACTCCGGCGGCGAGGCGCGGCGGCAGCTGGACCGCGCGCCCGTGGATCTGCTGCTGCTCGACCTCTATCTCCCCGACGGCCACGGGCTGCAGCTCGTCCGGTCGCTGCGTGCGGCGGGGCATGCGATGGATGTGATCGCCGTGACGTCCGCACGCGATCTGGCAGTCGTCCGCGAGGGCGTCTCGCTGGGTGTGGTGCAGTACGTGCTGAAGCCGTTCAGCTTCTCCACCCTGCGCGACCGGCTCGTGCGGTACGCCGAGTTCCGCGGCACCGTGGGAGAGGCCAGCGGCCAGGACGAGGTGGACCGGGCGCTGGCCGCTCTCCGTGCACCGCAGCCGGCCACGCTGCCCAAGGGTCTGAGCGGGCCGACCCTTGAGGCGGTGACCCGCGTGCTCCGCGACTCGGGGGCGGACGGGGTCACGGCGAGCGCGGCGGGCGAGGCGGTCGGAATCTCGCGGATCACGGCGCGCCGCTATCTGGAACACCTGGTCGGCGCCGGACGGGCCGAACGCAGCCCCCAGTACGGGCAGGTGGGCCGCCCCGAGCTCTGCTACCGCTGGCTCAGCCCTCGTTGACCGAGCGCCCCTTCGAGACCGGCCGCTCAGTCATCGGCGTACTCGAGATACAGGTCCAGCCCGTCGTCGCCGGTCAGGGCGCGCTGAAGGTAGCCGGAAACCGCCCGGTTGTCCTCGACTCCGACCGTGGCGTGAACGGTGATCCTTCCGCCCACGATGCTGCCCGCGGCGCTCAACACGCCAGGAGTGTCGTATTCCGTGGCGGTGCCGGCCGCCGACAGCAGCGTGAACGAGGTGATCGTGCCGACCGCGCGGAAGACGACGCCGTTCTGATACCCGGACTCGGCCAGTTCCCGCAGCGCCTCAAGGAGGTCCGTGTGCCGTCCGACCGCGTACCTCTCCATGTGGTGGACGTGGTGGACGGTATCGCCACCCGTTTCCCGCGGTCGTGGCTCGGCCCCTTCGGATTCTCCGGTACGGGTGATCAGGGCGGGCCCTTCCGGCTGCCGGGGAGTCTTGCCGTCGGCGTCACGGTCTTCCTCGCGGTCGGACGTCACATCACCCTCCAGTACCCGTCGCGGGGCACAGCTTGGCACGTCCGCGTGCGTTGATGCAGGTGTCCCAGCCCCGCATCTTCATCCCGTAGTCGCCCTCGAACTGCCCCCACGTTCCATTCGCGAACTGGATGTCGAACTTCACCATCGGGAACTTCTTGGTGCTCTTCTTGTTGCCCCACTTCTTGTAAAGCGACTCTTCGTGACTCATGCGATTCATGTCGTCCGGGCCGTCCGCGTCGTCATCGAAGTAGGTGGAGCAGGTCTTGTCCTTCTCGCGCGGGATGTTCACTCCGCACTCATAGGAGAAGTAGCCCTTGAAGTTACGGGACCCGGAGATGTGGTCGTAGTAGGCCGTCAGCTTCCAGCGCTTCGCGGTTTCACCGCCGTGGCTCTGGTGCATCTTGAATTTGATCTTCTGCTTCGTGGTGCAGACGCCGTCCTTGCAGTGCACCCACTTGGCCGTCATCCAGTCGGTCTTGTAAAGGAAGTTGGAGAGCTTGTTGTTCCCCCGCAGCTTGTAGCCGCGCGGAGTGTCCTTCGCGAGTGTGCTGATGGGCCCGTGCTCCGGCTTGCGCGTGCCGTTGCCGGCGAGCTGGGCGCGCACCGACGCGGGCAGGTCCGACACGGGGTGCGGCCCGTCCGGGGTTTCCTCGTCCGTGAGGTAGTACACGTCACCGCTCACACCCTGCGTGGGTGAACTGAGCGCCGGAGCAGCCGCTGCGGTCAGCGCGGTTGTGGCGACAATTGCGGTCAGTATGGCTATGGGCCGTGCGATGCGCACAGGTGTCCCCTTCCCCGTTGGACGTGACCCGGCTGGTCCCGGGCCACGAGGGACACATCCTTGCGGATCGAACATGTGCGCACGAACGGGTTTGTGGGGAACTGGCTGAATTTCGATCAGTTCGAGGCTTGAGGGCGCCGCGCACGACGCGGATCTCGCGCCGCCCCCATGCCACGACTGTGGCCGACGGCGGCGAGCGGGCAGGCTCCATCGCGGCCCGTTCGGCAGCCCCTCTTTCCAAGACCCTTGCGGGGTAGCAGGGTTGAGGGCTGAATAACAACGTTGTCACGGATCTGACGAGCGGTTATCCACAGGCATTGACCCCCCGTTCACGGAACTCGTACCGTCACCAGACAGCCTGCTGAAGGCTTCTGAGGAGGTCGTGCCGTGCGCCCCACCGCCCCGCTGATCCTCACCACGGTCCTGGCCGCCGCCACCGCGCTCACCGCGTGCGGCGGCGGCTCCGGCAGCGACCCCGACACAGTGAAGGTCGCCTATCAGCGAAGTACGAACAACAAGGTCCGCATCATGGACGACTACCTCGCCATGGTGAGCAAGCAGTTCGAGAAGGCGAACCCCGGCAAGACCGTCAAGTTGATCCCGATCCAGGCGGCCGAGAACGACTACTACGCCAAGATCCAGCAGATGATGCGCTCCCCGAAGACCGCCCCGGACCTGGTCTACGAGGACACCTTCCTCATCAACTCCGACATCAAGAGCGGCTATCTGCGCCCCCTCGACGACTACCTGCGCACGTGGAAGACCTGGGACCGATTCGTCGACACGGCGAAGGCCGCGGCCAAGGCGGAGGACGGCAAGACGTACGGCGTACCGGACGGCACCGACACCCGCGGGCTGTGGTTCAACAAGGAGATCTTCGCCAAGGCGGGGCTGCCCACCGACTGGCAGCCGAAGAGCTGGGACGAGATCCTCGACGCGGCGCGCACCATCAAGAAGAAGGTCCCCGGTGTCACTCCACTGAATGTGTATACGGGCAAGGCTCCCGGCGAGTATTCGGTGATGCAGGGCTTCGAGATGCTGCTGTACGGCACGGGCGAAGACCCGCTGTACGACGTGAGGGCGAAGAAGTGGGTGACGGGCAGTCAGGGCTTCAAGGACTCCCTGGACTTCGTCCGGACGGTGTACTCGGAGAAGCTGGGGCCGGACGTCTCCGACGCCCTCGACCCCAACGTCGGGACCGCGGTCGCCACTGACTGGATGCCGGAGGGCAAGCTCGCCATCAATCTCGACGGCTCGTGGGTGGGCCAGAACTGGCTGAAGACCGGCGGCAAGCCATGGCCCGAGTGGTCCAAGGTGCTGGGCAACGCCCCGATGCCCACCCAGCGCGGCGCCGCCCCCGGCAAGGTGAGCCTGTCCGGCGGCTGGACGTGGTCGATACCGGCGAAGTCCCGGAACGCCGGTCTCGCCTGGAAGCTGATCGAGACGCTGCAGACACAGGAGAACGCGGTGCAGTGGGACGTCCGCGGCGCGCAGATCGCGGTCCGCGATGATGTGGCGAAGGACCCGGAGTATCTGAAGTCCAGTCCGGGCGTGAAGTTCTTCACCGGCCTCGTCCCGTACTCCCACTACCGCCCGGCCCTGCCGGTCTACCCGCAGGTCTCCACGGCGATCGGGGAGGCCATAGAGTCCGTGACCACGGGTGACGCCACGCCTGAACAGGCGTCGAAGGCGTACGACGACCAGCTGAAGTCGATCACCGACGGCGCGGTGACGACCGGAAGGGCGGGATGAGCACCGCGACCGCGGAGGTGGCGGCTCCGTCGCCAGGCCTTCCGCCCGCCGGTCCGGCGGCGCGCCCGCGCCGCCACCGCCCGCTCCGCTGGGTGCCGCTGGCGCCCGCCACCCTCCTTCTGCTGCTCTTCCTCGGCGGGCCGATCGGCTACTGCATCTGGATCGCCTTCACCGACATGCAGCTGACCGGCTCGTCATCCACCGAGTTCGTCGGCCTGGACAACTTCCGGCGCGCGTTCGCCGACGACGCCTTCCGCAACGCCGTCGTCCTGACCCTCGTCTTCACCCTCATCTCGTCGATCCTCGGGCAGAACACTCTGGGGCTCGCTCTCGCCGGCCTGCTCCAGCGCGCCTCGAAGCCGGTCCGTACGCTGACCGGATCGATCGTGATCACCGCCTGGGTCCTGCCCGAGATCGTCGCGGGCTTCCTCCTCTATGCCTTCTTCCGGCGCGAGGGAACCCTGAACGTCATCCTCGACTGGCTCCATCTGCCCGCCCAGAACTGGCTGTTCACCCTGCCCATCCTCGCCGTGTCGTTCGCGAACGTCTGGCGCGGCACCGCCTTCTCGATGCTCGTCTACTCCGCGGCACTGTCCGAGATCCCGACGGAGATCACCGAGGCCGCCGAGGTCGACGGTGCCCGCGGCCCGCGGCGGCTGTGGCACATCACCCTCCCGATGATCCGCCGTTCCATCGGCACCAACCTCATGCTCAACACGCTGCAGACGCTCTCCGTCTTCGGCCTCATCTGGGCCATGACCCGGGGCGGCCCGGGCAACCGCAGCCAGACCCTGCCGGTCTTCATGTACGACCAGGCGTTCCTGAAGTCCCTGATCGGCTACGGCACGGCGGTCGCGCTGCTCCTGCTGCTGGTCGGGGCGCTCTTCTCGGTCGTCTATCTGCGCTTGCTGCGCACGGAGGTTTGACCGTGCCGACCACCTCCCGCCGTACCCGGCACCGCCTGGCCTCCGACGCCGCGCTGCTGACTCTCGCCGCCGCATTCGCCATCCCTCTCGCGTGGCTGGTCCTCGCCTCCCTCGACGCGGACGCGAACCTCCGGGTCGCCTCGCCCTCCCCCGCGACACTCGACAACTTCTCGGCGGTGCTCGATCCGGAGATCACCTATCGGCCGATGCTCAACAGCCTGCTGCTGTGCGGCGGCGCGACCGCCCTCACGGTGGTCTGCGCGGCCCTCGCGGCGTACCCGCTGTCCCGTTTCCGATCGCGCCTGACCCGCCCGTACCTGCTGACAGTGCTGTTCACGACCTGCCTGCCGATCACCGCGATCATGGTCCCGGTCTACGGTCTCTTCGTGCAGGTCGACCTGATCGACACGATGCACGGCACCGCGCTCTTCCTCGCCGCCTCGCAGCTCCCCTTCGCGATCTGGCTGATGAAGAACTTCATGGACGGCGTGCCCGCCGTCCTGGAGGAGGCCGCCTGGACCGACGGCGCCTCCGCGTTCCAGACCCTCACCCGCGTCGTCCTGCCCCTGATGGGCCCGGGCGTGACGGTCGTCACGATCTACAGCTTCATCATGATGTGGGGGAACTTCTTCGTTCCCTTCATGCTGCTGCTCACCCCCGAGCAGTTGCCGGCCTCGGTCAGCATCTTCACCTTCTTCGGAAACTACGGCACCGTCGCGTACGGTCAGCTCGCCGCCTTCTCCGTCCTCTATTCGACCCCGGTGATCCTCCTGTACGTCCTGATCGCCCGCCGCCTGGGCGGCGGCTTCACGCTGGGCGGGGCGGTGAAGGGGTGACGGACGGAACGGCTCACGGCACGGCGAAGGCCCGCGCCGGGATGGCGCGGGCCTTGGCCCCGTATGGTCGTCCGGCCTACTCGTTCAGCGAAATCCCGATGATGTGGGTGTCGGGGGCCAGGTTGTGGGTCTGGTAACCGTCGAAGGGAAGGTCCTTTTGTCGAGCTGAGTCCGGCGGGAGAAGCGCTCCCGGACCAGGTACGCGCCGTGGTGACGGCAACGGAGGAACTGCGCTGGCAGGCCGAGACGCACGCCAATGCGGACGCAGGCCGGATCGTCATCGGATCCTTCGAAGCGATCACCTCCATGGATCCGATACCGGCCATCATGGAAGAACTGCGGTGGGAGCGGCCGCAGTTGGACGTGGAGGTGCTGCGGACGGGATTCGACTCCGCAGCGGCGATTCTGCGGGGCGAGGTCGACGCGGCGTTCGTGTTCCTGCCGGTCCCGGACGGCATCCAGACGCTGCCGCTGGAGAGCGGGAGGCGGTGCGCGGTGATGTCCAGCGGCAACGCGCTCGTCGACAAGGGCCCGCTGACCCTGGCCGACCTTGCCGACCAGTCGCACATCGGCTGGTCGGATCAGGTCCCGAAGGTGTACCGGGACTTCTGGGCCGTCGACCCGCGGCCGGACGGCAGCCCGGTCCGGTACAGCCCGCACGCGGTCGTCGACTACGAGAGCGCCCTCCCGCTGATCGCCATGGGCGAAGGGATCCAGCTGCCCCCGGATGCGGGCCGGTGGCTCTACCCGCGGCCCGGTGTGTCGTACGTGGAGGTCACCGACCTGGAGCCGTGGACCGCGGCGCTGGCATGGCTCCCGGCGAGACGCGACGACCCGTTCGTCACCGCGCTCCGGTAGGCGACACGAGAGGTGCTGCGCAGAGGCCGGGGTGGTAGCTGAGGCCGCGGATGGTGGGCCGCCTGATGTCTCTGCGTCAGTCCAGGCAAGTCAACCTCATCGAAGTTCCTTCCGCCTCCGCCGCCGGTATGGAGGCGGTGGCGGTGCCGGTCGTGTCAGCTGCCGATGCCCAGTGCGGTGAGCAGGACGAGCACGACGGTCGTGACGGCCGATAGTCCGTGTCCGGCAACCACGGGCACCGGGAAGTGCTTCTCGGCGGGTGCGGCCTGTTCGCCTTCTGCCGGGGTGGTGGCGCGGCCTTGGTACACGGGGATCCACCGGGCGAGCATGGTGAAGCCGAGCAAGGCGACGGGAACGAGCAGGCCGAAGGCGGTCCATGCGAGTGCTGTCTCATCTGCGATGACGTAGATGATCCACACGACCAGGCCAACGGCGGCGAGGGCGAAGTGCCCGAAGATGACGGGGACGGGCAGGCGGCTGGTACCGCCTCGGGCGCCGCCGTGTGTGATCCAGATACCGAGCATGTAGAAGCCGCCGAGGGCGGTGACCACCCACATGATGAGTGCGGCGATGTCCATGAGAACTCCCAGGATGTCGGTGGGAAGGCCGCCCGTGGAAGACCGCTGCGGCCCGGGCTGTGATCAGTCGGTGGTGGCCCCTGGCCTGCGGTGGCTGGGGGTGAACCCTTCGGCCTGGGTTGCCTCGTCCGCGACCCGGACGCCGTAGTGGTAGGCGAGTTGGCCGCCCAGCCATCCCGAGACGCCGAGTACGGCCAGGCTTACGGCGCTGAGTGCCAGTTGCCCTACCCCGACGCTGCCGGACGGCCCGTCTCCCGCCTTCCGCCACAGGAAGTTGCCCGCGTAGGCGGCGGTGACCAGCAGGTTGAGCGTCATGTGGATCAGGCCGACGCGGAAGACGCGGGTGCCGGCCGGGATGGCAAGAAGGTCCAGGAAGCCGATCATCGCCGCGGCCAAGGCACCGATCACGCCCACTGCGATCAGCCACATCGCTCCCCGTGACAGGAAGTCGGTGTCGTCCGCGATATGGGAGCCGATGTCGAAGACGAGGCTGCCCACCCAGGCGCCGATCGGCACCGTGACCAGGATCGGGTGGAACGGGTGCCCGTACGGACCAGCGAGCATGGCGCTGACCGGCTGCTTGGCCTTCTGCTGCAACGACTCAGCCATGACAACCTCCCTTTTTCACCAACAAAGCTTGGTCTTATTGCGAGAGCTGGTCAAGTGGGCCAGATCAGACGAGTGCGGAGCGCCATACACCTAGCGGGGTGGGAGTTATCGTGGGTGAGTGGCATCAGACATGACCCAGTCGATCTACCCGACCGACACGGCGATCGAAGCCGTCAGCGCCCTCGCTGAGGACTTGCGGCGTCAGATGTACGCCTTCATCCGCCGCGCCCGCCGACCCGTGAGCCGGGACGAGGCAGCCGCCAGCGTGGGTATATCCCGCAAGCTCGCCGCCTTCCACCTCGACAAGCTCGTCCATGCCGGCCTGCTGCGCACCCGCTACGACCCCCCGGGTGGCATCCGCAAGGTGGGACGGAAGCCCAAGCTCTACGAACCCACGGATACCCAGATCCTCGTCAGCATCCCCGACCGTCGCCACGAACTGCTGGCGGACCTGCTCCTGCAGGCAATCGTGACCGAGGATGACGATGAGACCGGGATGCAGGCCGCCATGCGCATCGCCGCGCAGCGGGGGCGGGAGTTGGGCGAAGCCGAGCGTTCACAGGCCCGTCCCGGTCGACTCGGGCTCGAGCGCGGTCTCACTTTCTGCGAGCGCATGCTCGACCAGCGCGGCTTCGAACCCGCACGCGAGAGCCCCACCCGGCTGCGGTTGCGCAACTGCCCCTTCCATCCGCTCGCTGCCAAGGCCCCCGATCTGGTCTGCGGCCTGAACCACGCCTTCCTCACCGGCTACCTGCAAGGCCTGAAGGCCACCACCGTTCAGGCCGTCCTCGCCCCCCGACCGGGCGAATGCTGCGTCGAGCTGGGCCAGGTACATGCTCCCGAGGAGGATTGCCCCAGCTGATCGCCGCCACCCGAAAGGGCACAGCGCCCGGCGAGACCGACACCGTGCCCGAGGCGGAGCCTGTCTGAGGCCGTGTGCAGACGCAGTGGAAGCGGCACGTCCGACTCGGTGCGAGAGTGGTGCCATGGGAGCCGGTGATCCTCCCGTTAATGATCGGCGCCTGCCGGCCACGGCCTGGCGGACCGATGGCTACGCTCCGCTGCGCCACTACGCGGTCATCGGCGACGGCCGGGCGGCGGCCCTGGTCGCCCGCGACGGGTCGGTGGACTGGCTGGGACTGCCGGCCCTGGACTCGCCGACAGTGTTCGCCGCCGTGCTGGACGCCGCACGCGGCGGCCGGTTTCTGCTGGAGCCGGAGGTGACCTATCGGGTTGCGCGCCGGTACCTGCCCGGTACCAACGTGCTGGAGACGACATTCACCACCGACCGGGGGATTGCGCGCGTCACCGACGCTCTGACCCTGCACGACGACGCGGCGCTGGCGCCCATGCGGGAGTTGCAGCGACGCCTCGACGGGGTGGCAGGGACCGTGCCGATGCGCTGGAGCGTTCAGCCCCGCTTCGCATACGGCGCCCGCGCGCCACGGCTCGTACGGCGTGCTGGTATTCCGGTGGCGGAGTCGGGCAGCGATGCCCTCGCCGTCTGCGCTTGGGAGGTGGGTGAGCCCACATGCGCCGACGATGCGATCGGCGGCCGTGTCGATCTTCAGGAGGGAACACGAGGATTGATCGCGATGCCGTTCGCATACCAGGAGCCGCTCGTCTTCCCCGCCCGGTCCGAATGCGATGCCCGCATGGAGAAGACGTGCGAGATCTGGCGCCACTGGGCGAAGGAACGCGCATACGAAGGCATGTGGCGGGAGGCCGTCCTGCGCAGCGCCCTGACGCTCAAGCTGCTGATTTTCGCCCCGTCCGGTGCCGTTGCGGCCGCGGCGACGTCCTCACTGCCGGAGTGCATCGGTGGTGAACGCAACTGGGACTACCGGTTCTCCTGGGTCCGCGACTCGGCCTTCGCGCTGGAGGCTTTCCTGCGGCTCGGTTGCTCTGCCGAGGCGCATGCCTATTTCTGGTGGCTCATGCATGCCTCCCAGCTCACCCACCCCCGGCTGCGGGTGCTGTACCGGCTGGATGGAGGCGCCCAGGCACCGGAAGTGGCTCTTCCACTGGAGGGCTACCACGGCTCCGCACCGGTCCGGATCGGGAACGCGGCGGCCGACCAGGTCCAGCTGGACACCTACGGAGAGCTGCTGCAGACCGGTTGGCTGTATGCCCGGGCCATGGGCCGACTGGACAACGACGTGGCGCGACGGCTGGCTGAACTCGCCGACTTCATCTGCTCGCATTGGCAGCGGCCGGACTCGGGCATCTGGGAGGTGCGCAGCGCGCCCGTTCACTTCACCCAGTCGAAGATGATGTGCTGGGTGGCTCTCGACCGTGCCGTGCGGCTCGCCGAGCGCGGGCTGATCCCTCATGGCCACGCGGCCCGGTGGCGGTCAGGGCGGCAGGCGGTGCGCGAGTTCGTCGAGACGCGCTGTTTCTCACAAGAGCGCAACTGCTACGTGCGCTCGGCTGGCAGCGAGGATCTGGACGCTGCCGTCTTGCTCGGCCTGCTCTACGGGTATGGCGATCCAGGCGATCCGCGCCTGCGTGCCACGGTCGACGCCGTGGGCCGGGAACTCAGGCACGGCCCGTATGTGGACCGGTATTCCGGCGAAGACGGCCTGAGCGGAACTGAGGGGGCGTTTGTCGCCTGCTCTTTCTGGCTGGCCGAGTCCTTGGCCCGCAGCGGCCGCCTCGATGATGCCGTCGAGCTGATGGACGAGCTCGTCGGACTGGCCAATGACGTCGGCCTGTACAGCGAGGAGATCGACCCGGTCTCCGGCGCCTTCCTGGGAAACATGCCGCAGGGGCTGAGTCATCTGGCGCTGATCAGCGCGGCCTGCGCCATCAGCAAGGAGGCCGGCAGATGACTGCCTGGGGCGTTGTTGCCGGCGGGTTTGTCGGCACGCTCGTGCTGACCACCGCACTGCGTGCCGCCAGCGAGCTCAAGCTCACCCGCATTGACCTGCCGTTCCTGCTCGGCACGGTCGTGACCGTGAACAGGACGCGAGCCAAGGCGATCGGGTACCTGATGCACTTCGTCAACGGGCAGATCTTCGCGTTCGGGTACTACGCCGTGTTCCTGACCATCCACTACAGCAGTTGGTGGTTGGGCGCCCTGCTCGGTCTCGGGCACGGGCTGTTCGCCGGCACTGCGTTGGTGAACATCCTGCTGCCGCTCGTCCACCCGCGTATGGGCAGCCCGATGACCAGTGCCACGGATGTGGCCCTGCTGGAGCCACCCGGATTCCTGATGCTCAATTACGGCCCCGGCACACCCGTCGTCACGGGTCTGGCCCACGTTGCCTACGGGGCCCTGATCGGAGGATTCGCCTCCGTTGGAAACTGACGGCACTCACTGACCGGGCGGGCTGGTGTTCATTCCCCTGGAGAGGCGGGCGCCGCGCAACCGGTAGCGGAGGAACAGATACGACGCCCGCTGCCTCGCGCTGATCAGGTCGGCCGCCTCCTGCCGTCCGGGCAACAGCTCCAGCCCGGCCACCAACCCGGAGCGGGTCGTGTCCGCGCGGCCCGCCAACACGGGGGACACCGTCAGGAACAACTCATCCAGCAGGCCGTCGCCGACGAGCTGACCGATGATGCGCGGCCCGCCCTCGGTGAGCACGATGGTGTGCCCGCGGGCGCGGACGGCATCGAGCACATCTGCCATCCGCAGCCCGGGGCCTTCGCCCACGGCGAGAATCGTGCAGGCTGCCGGGAGGCGTCCGTCCAGCCGCCGGGCCCCGGCCGTCGTGGTGGCGATGAGCGTGCCCGCGCGCAAACCGGGGTGGTCAGCCGGGATGTCGCCGCTCGCGGTGACGACGATCAGGTCCGGCTCGGTAGTACGCCGGAGGCTGTGCCGCAGCTCGGCGAAGTCCGTTGTGGCTGCCGGGTATGCGTGCTCGGGCGTCCAGCGGTGACCTGGTGTGGCCCGAAGAGTGCCCGCCCCGATGAGTACGGCGTCGGCACAGGCCCGCAGCAGTCCCATGACGAACCGATCCGCCGGTTCCCGGCCGCTGATCGCTGAGCCGGAGGAGGGGAACTCCGGGCCGAGGGCGACGACCCCGTCGAGTGAGGTGACGAAGTTGGCGTACAGGCAGGGCTCGGTGAAGCCCAAGTCACCGCTGTAGAGCGCGGCCAGCGTCGACGGCAGACCCCAGCGGGGCAGGCCAGGTTCCTCGTACAGCGGCTTAAGAGCCTCTGCCGGTGTACCGGGGCCAGGGGCTGCGGCGTCATGCCCTGCCACGGTTTGCACCCCTCAGGCCGCACAGTTCGAAGAACTCGAGCCTCAGCTGGTTCTCGGTGTCGTAGGTGCCGCGCCAGTAGGTGGTGCGGGTGCTGGACTCGATCTCGCGGACACCTCGCATCTGCGTGCACAGGTGGACCGCCTCCAGGTGAACCGCGACGCCGTGTGGACGGAGGATGCGCTCCAGCCCATCGGCGAGCTGCTGGCCGATGCGCTCCTGTACGGAGAACCGGCGGCCGAACAGTCGCACCAGTCTGGTCAGCTTGGACAGCCCGAGGATGTGCTCGTGCGCTACGTAGCCGACGTACGCCGTGCCGAAGAACGGCAGGCTGTGGTGCTCGCACAGGGAGAAGAACGGGATCGGCCCCTCCACCACCTGGCTGATGCGGCAATCGGGGCCGCCGCGGCACTCGGTCGGGAACGCGGTGACCAGATTCTCGTCGCCCTCGTACCCGCTGGTCGCTTCGAAGATCGCCCGGAGGAAGCGACGTGGGGTGTCGATCGTGGCCGCTGAACCGACCGGCATGCCCATCGCGGCGAAGATGTCCCGCATGTACCCCTCGAACTGCTGCCACTGCTCCGGAGCGATGTGCCGGGGGGCGACCGCGGCCCATTCCTCGCTGTCGTACCCGAGATCGTCACCGGCCAGCCCGCCCACCTTCGGGGTCCCGCTCAAGGGTTGCTCTTGATCGCTCACCTGCGTCACTTCCTACGGAAGGCCGACGCGCACCCCCATTGCGCCACCGCGAGGTGCACCGGAGGCAGGACTTCGGTGCGCGAACGGCTTCGGCCGTCGCCTGCAGGGCAAGGGTGACATGGGCGCAGACGTTGTTCGGGGCATCCTCGCCGTGCTCCGCATTGTCTCCCTGGTCTCCACCCGACTGGCCGCTTTCGGGGCTGCCGCTGCGCCTGTCGACTGACTGGGACCACATGTCCTGGAAACGTTTCGAAGCCGTCCGAATCCACAGCGTGACCAAGCGCCCGTGGTGCGTTTGCGGCGGCGGGGGCTCTGCAGGAGCCTGGTGATGTGTTCCGTCGGCGCGATTGATCTGCCGCGCTCCATGCCCCTGGCCTGCGGCCGTCGGATCCCGCCCGAGCGGCGACTGCGCTGGGTCCGTTCCACGGCCGGCGCACTTCGGCGCCAGATACTGCGCGTCCTGCCGGTGCTCACCGACCTGGTGAGCGTGGACGGCGAATATCTCCGTGAATCCTCCTGCAGCTGAGGTATGCGCCACCGTGGATTCGCCGGCCAGCCTGCATCAACGACGGTGAGGAGGCAGCAATGGCCGCGACCAAACCGAACGTACGGGTGCGTCGGGTCTACGAGGACCCGGAAGACCAGGACGGCACCCGCGTCCTCGTCGACCGCATCTGGCCACGCGGCCTGACCAAGGACCGAGCGGACCTCGACGAGTGGTGCAAGGAGGTGGCGCCCTCGACCGAGCTACGCAAGTGGTACAGCCACGATCCGCAGCGGTTCAAGGAGTTCGGCCACCGCTACCGGGCCGAGTTGCAGGAGCCCGAGCACGCCGAGGCGCTGGCGCACCTGCGGGATGTGGCGAAGAGGCGGACGCTGACGCTCCTCACGGCGACCAAGCAGGCAGACATCAGCGAGGCCGCGGTACTCGCAGAGGTGTTGCAGAGCTGACCGCGACTCCCGCTTTCCCCGCTGGGGCACACGCGCCTCGGACGAGGAGGAATCATGACCGATACGCTCGCCCGTCTGACCGAGTCGGGAGTATCGATCTGGCTCGACGATCTGAGTCGGCGGAGACTGACCGACGGAAGCCTGGCACGGCTCATCCGGGACCGCCATGTGGTGGGCGTGACGACAAACCCCACGATCTTCGCCAAAGCCATCACCGGCAGCGATGCCTACACCGACCAGCTCACCGATCTCGCGCTGCGCGGAGTAGAGGTCGGGGAGGCCCTACGTGCCCTGACCACCTTCGATGTGCGCTGGGCCTGCGATGTGCTGCGCCCGGCCCACGATGCCACCGGGAGGGTTGACGGGCGCGTCTCGATCGAGGTCGACCCGCGGCTTGCGCACGACACCGCGCGGACCGTGGCCGAGGCGAGGGCGCTGTGGTGGCTGGTGGACCGGCCGAATCTGTTCGTCAAGATTCCCGCAGCAAAGCAGGGTCTGGAAGCCATCACCGCGTGTCTCGCCGAGGGCCTCAGCATCAATGTCACGCTCCTGTTCTCGCTCGACCGGTACGACGCGGTCAGGGAGGCATACCTGACCGGAATGGAGCGTGCCCGGGACGCGGGCCATGACGTGTCGGCCATCGCCTCGGTGGCTTCGTTCTTCGTCTCTCGGGTGGATACCGAAATCGACCGGCGGCTGGACAAGCTGGACGACGAACGGGCCGACGCACTGCGAGGCCGCGCGGCGATCGCAAACGCCCGGCTGGCCTACGAGCACTACGAGCACATGCTGGCCGGCGATCGGTGGAAGTACCTGGAGCGCGCCGGAGCGCGTCCGCAGCGTCTGCTGTGGGCATCCACCGGCGTCAAGGACCCACGGTACGAAGACACCCGATATGTCGCCGACTTGATTGCTCCGGGCGTCGTCAACACCATGCCGGAGGCGACGCTGGACGCGGTCGCCGACCACGGGGTCGTAGCAGATCGCAGTATCCGCGACAGCTACGACGATGCGCACCGCGTGCTGGACGAGCTCGCCAGGCTCGGCATCGAC
Source organism: Streptomyces sp. KR80 (assembly GCF_052245555.1). Lineage (NCBI taxonomy): Bacteria > Bacillati > Actinomycetota > Actinomycetes > Kitasatosporales > Streptomycetaceae > Streptomyces > Streptomyces sp. KR80. The sequence continues at coordinate 139,380 of NZ_JBQQCD010000004.1, read as the reverse complement.
TACGCCGACGTGGTCCAGGTCCTGGAGAACGAAGGAGTTGAGAAATTCGACGCCAGCTGGGACCAACTCGCCACCCAGCTCGCCCGCACCCTGCAGGATTCCGGCCACATAAGGGGGCATGCGTGATGCCGACGCAACCTGCGTTTGTCATCGTCGGAGCGAGCCTGGCGGGGGCCAAAGCCGCCGAGGCGCTGCGCGAGCACGGCTTCGATGGTCGGATCCAGCTCATCGGTGACGAGGACGAGCCGCCGTACGAGCGGCCACCGCTGTCCAAGGGGTACCTGCAGGGCAGTAAGGCCCGCGACACGATCTTCGTGCACGACCTGCAGTGGTACGCCGACCACGACATCGACCTGCTGCTGGGCACCGAGGCCACCGCGATTGACCGCGAACGGCGTGAGGTCACCACCTCCAGGGGCAACCGGATCGGCTACGACAGACTCTTGCTGGCCACAGGCGCCTCACCGCGCCACCTTCCGGTGCCCGGGGCGGATCTCGATGGTGTGCTCTACCTGCGCCGCGTCGGCGACTGCGAAGCCATTCAGCGCACCTTCCAGTCCTCCTCCCGGATCGTGCTCGTCGGGGGAGGGTGGATCGGCCTGGAAGTGGCCGCCGCTGCCAGAACCGCCGACGTGGATGTGACCATCCTCGAAGCAGGCGAGATGCCGCTACTGCGCCTCCTCGGTCCGCAGATCGCGCCCGTCTTCGCCGATCTGCATCGCGAGCACGACGTGGACTTGCGGCTCGGCGCTCATGTCACCGAGATCTTGGGCGAGGACAGGAGAGCCAGCGGGGTGCGTCTCGCAGACGGCACCCGCATCAACGCGGAGGCAGTCATTGTCGGTATCGGCGCCATCCCCAACACCCAACTGGCCGCCGGAACCGGCCTGCGTGTCGACAACGGGGTGGTGGTGGACGCATCGCTGAGCACCTCCGACCCGGACATCTACGCGGTCGGCGATCTGGCGAACGCCTTCCATCCGATGCTCGGCAAGCACATCCGGGTCGAGCACTGGGCCAACGCGCTGAATCAGCCTGACACGGCCGCACAGTCGATGCTGGGCAAGCGCGCGCTCTACGACCGCGTCCCGTACTTCTTCACCGACCAGTACGACTTGGGTATGGAATACGCCGGTTATGCCGAGCCCGGCCAATACGACGACGTTGTCGTACGCGGCGACTTGGGCAGGCGGGAGTTCATCGCCTTCTGGCTGGCCGACGGCCGGGTGTTGGCCGGCATGAACGTCAACATCTGGGACGTCACCGAGCCGATCCAGGAATTGGTCCGCTCGGGCAACAGGGTCGACCGGCGCGGGCTCGCCGACCTGGACGTGCCACTTGACCAGACGGCTACTGCTTGAAGACCCCGTCTCGGCTGAATACGGCAGGCACCGCACGCAGCCCGTTGGGCCCTGATTTTCTCCGTCCTCTATTCCACCCGGTGATCCTTCTGTACGTTCTGATCGCCCGCCGACTCGGCGGGGGATTCACCCTGTGCAGTGCTGTCAAAGGCTGACACTTCGGACGTTCCTACGACATGTGATCTTGGGGGATAGCACCGTGGTCTACCCGCGAGTACGTCCTTAGCGTGGGGCCAATGCGCCAGATCCAGCCATCCGAATCCCGACGGCCCCCATTCGACGCCACCGCCGCACGGCGGCTGCGCGAGGCCTTGGGGATGGCGCACGCACAGGTCGCGTACGGCATCTGGGCCGCCTATGGGCTGCAGGTCGCCCCGGCGACCATCGCCGGCTGGGAGCTCGGTGAGGATTCGCCGACGGAGGCCGAGCTGACCGCCCTGGCGGGGGCCCTGTGGTGCTCCCCCGGCGACCTGCTGAGCGCACCGGGCACCCTCCGCGAGCACCGGATGGCCCGCGGGATGGCCGCCAGCGATCTTGCCCTGCGCATCGGGATGGACCCCGCGGTGTACGAGCGGATGGAGCAGACCGGCCACTGGACCGGGAACGACCGGCAGGCCGCCGCGCTCGCGGAGGTGCTGTCGCTGCCCCTGCCCGACTTCATCGAGGTGACGGGCCGGGCCGAGGCGCTCTCGGAGATGCTGCGCAGTGCCGTCACCACGCGCTGGCAGGCCTACGCCAGGCCGGTCGCGAAACTGCTGCCGCTCCCCCGGCACCGCATCGAGGACGTGCTGCAGCAGCTGCACTCCGACTATCAGTCACAGATGGTCGGGACGCTCAACTGGGGCGAAGGGTCGGCCTCGACCGAGTCGGGAGAGGCCGGGCAGGCGTATCTCGACGGGATCCTGGGGCTGTTCTGGGACGAGATCTACGCCTCACCGTAGGGAGGGCCGGTCCGCGGCCGCGGGCCGCAAGCCGCCGTAGGTCACGCCCTGTAGGCCACGCCGCCGCCTTCCAGCCGCGACACCGCGACACGCGCGCCGCCGCACAGCGCGGCGGGGGTCAGAAGACCGACTCGGCCTCGTGCATGCGGTCTTCCGGGACCGTCTTCAGCTCGGTGACCGCCTCCGCCAGCGGCACCATCCTGATCTCCGTGCCGCGCAGCGCGGTCATCATGCCGAACTCGCCGCGGTGCGCGGCCTCGACGGCGTGCCAGCCGAAGCGGGTGGCCAGCACCCGGTCGTACGCGGTCGGCGTGCCGCCCCGCTGAACATGTCCGAGAATGACCGGCTTGGCCTCCGTACCCAGCCGCCGCTCCAGCTCGGCGGCGAGCCGGTTGCCGATCCCCGCGAAGCGCTCGTGGCCGTACTGGTCGATCTCCCCCGTCTCGTACGGCATCGAGCCCTCGGCCGGGTGCGCGCCCTCGGCGACGCAGATGACCGCGAACTTCTTGCCGCGGGCGAAGCGCTCCTCCACCATCTTGCAGAGGTCGTCGACCTCGAACTTCCGCTCCGGCAGGCAGATTCCGTGCGCCCCGCCGGCCATCCCGGACTCCAGCGCGATCCACCCCGCGTGCCGTCCCATGACCTCGACGACCATGACGCGCTGGTGGGACTCCGCGGTGGTCTTGAGCCGGTCGATGGCCTCGGTGGCGACACCGACGGCGGTGTCGAAGCCGAAGGTGCGGTCCGTGGAGGAGATGTCGTTGTCGATGGTCTTGGGCACACCGACGACGGGCATGCCGGCGTCGGAGAGCATCCGGGCGGCGGTGAGGGTGCCCTCGCCGCCGATCGGGATCAGCACGTCGAGGCTCAGCTCGCGGCACAGCTCCTCGGCGTTGTCGGTCGCCTCGCTGAGCCGCGCACGCTCCAGCCGGGCCGAGCCGAGGATGGTCCCGCCGCGGGCGAGGATGCCGCTCACCGCATCGAGGTCGAGCTTGCGGTACCGGCGGTCCAGCAGGCCCTTGAACCCGTCCTCGAAACCGACGACCTCGTCGCCGTGGCCGGCCACCGCACGGTGCACCACCGAGCGGATCACGGCGTTCAGTCCGGGGCAGTCGCCGCCTGCGGTGAGAACTCCGATACGCATGGTGCTGTGTCTCCTGGTGGGGTGGGACCCCCGGCCCGGCGGCCGGCGGGGAAGGCATCAGGTGCGCCCATACGATTGTTTCACGCGGGCGCCACTGGTCGCGCCTGTGACGTCTCGGACGAGCGCTGTAGCCACCCCGACGGGTATTGTCAAGAGGGCAAGCTGATCGTACGGACTGGTGTCGACGCGCACGTCGACCGGGCAGCCGCTGCAGACGATGCAGACCCTGCGTTTCGAGGATCGGAGAGCACGCGTGACGCGCAGCGTGTACGTGACCGGGATCGATCGGGGCGACGGCCGACAGGTCATCGAGCTGGGGGTGATGGAGCTCCTGACCCGGCATGTCGACCGGGTGGGGGTGTTTCGCCCGCTGGTGCACGACGGCCCGGACCGGCTCTTCGAGCTGCTGCGCGCCCGCTACCGGCTGAGCCAGCCCGCGGAGGCCGTGTACGGCATGGACTACCACGAGGCTGCCGACCTCCAGGCCGAGAAGGGCTCCGACGAGCTGGTCTCCCGGCTCGTCCAGCGCTTCCACGGGGTGGCCAGGGACTACGAGTTCGCCCTCGTCCTCGGCACCGACTTCGTGGGCACGAACCTCCCGGCGGAGATCAACCTCAACGCCCGGCTCGCCAATGAGTTCGGCGCCTCGGTGATCCCGGTGGTCGGCGGCCAGAACCAGGACGCGGATTCCGTACGCGCCGAGGTCCGCAACGCGTACGCCGCCTACCACGCGCTCGGCTGCGACATCGTCGCCATGGTCGTCAACCGGGTCGCTCCCGAGGACCGCGAGGCCATCGTCGAGCGGCTCGCCGCCCGGCTGCCGGTCCCCTGCTACGCGCTCCCCGAAGACCCCTCGCTCTCCGCCCCCACCGTCCAGCAGATCGTGCACGCGCTCGACGCCGAGGTGCTGCTCGGCGATTCCGCGGGACTGGCCCGGGACGCCCGGGACTTCGTCTTCGGCGGCGCCATGCTGCCGACCTTCCTCGGTGCTCTGACCGAGGGCTGCATGGTGATCACCCCCGGCGACCGCGCGGACCTGATCGTCGGCGCGCTCGCCGCCCACAGCGCCGGCGCCCCGCGCATCGCGGGCGTGCTGCTCACCCTCGACGAGCGGCCGGGCCCGGACATCATGGCCCTCGCCTCGCGGCTCGCTCCCGGAACCCCGGTCGTCTCGGTGCCGGGCAAGAGCTTCCCGACGGCGGGCGAGCTGTTCCGGCTCGAGGGCAAGCTCAACGCCGCCTCGCCGCGGAAGGCGGAGACGGCGCTCGGGCTCTTCGACCGGCATGTGGACACGGCCGCGCTGACGAACCGGATCTCCCTGGCCCGCTCCGCTCGCGTGACGCCGATAATGTTCGAGCACGAGCTGATCGAGCGGTCCCGGTCGAACCGCCGCCGGGTCGTCCTGCCGGAGGGCACCGAGGAGCGGGTGCTGCGCGCCGCCGACGTGCTGCTGCGCCGCGACGTCTGCGACCTCACCCTGCTCGGCGACGAGGACGCGATCCGCAAGCGCGCCGCCGAACTCGGCATCGACCTGGGCGACGCCCACCTCATCGATCCGCAGACCTCCTCTCTGCGGGACCGGTTCGCCGAGATCTACGCCCAGCTCCGGGCCCACAAGGGGGTCGGCTACGAGCTGGCGTACGACGTCGTCGCCGATGTCTCGTACTTCGGCACGCTGATGGTCGAGGAGGGCCTGGCCGACGGCATGGTCTCCGGGGCCGTGCACTCCACGGCGGCCACCATCCGCCCGGCCTTCGAGATCATCAAGACCGCGCCCGACGCCCAGATCGTGTCCTCCGTCTTCTTCATGTGCCTGGCGGACCGGGTGCTGGTCTACGGCGACTGCGCGGTGAACCCGGACCCGGACGACGAGCAGCTGGCCGACATCGCCATCCAGTCGGCGGCCACCGCCGCGCAGTTCGGCGTCGAACCGCGGATCGCGATGCTGTCGTACTCCACCGGCACCTCCGGCTCCGGCGCGGAGGTCGACAAGGTGCGCAAGGCCACCGAGCTGGTCCGCAAGCGCCGCCCGGACCTGGCCGTCGAGGGGCCGATCCAGTACGACGCCGCGGTGGACGCCGCCGTCGCCGCGACCAAGCTGCCGGACTCCGAGGTCGCCGGCCAGGCCACCGTGCTGATCTTCCCCGACCTCAACACCGGCAACAACACCTACAAGGCGGTGCAGCGCTCCGCCGGCGCGGTCGCGGTGGGTCCGGTCCTGCAGGGTCTGCGCAAGCCGGTCAACGACCTCTCGCGCGGGGCACTCGTCCAGGACATCGTGAACACCGTGGCCATCACCGCCATCCAAGCCCAGGGAGGGCGGTCCGGCGCCACGCACCCGACCGCCCCGCACCCGACACAGAAGGCGCAGACCGCGTGAACGGCAACTCCCGCGGGGGCTCCGGGGGCACCCGCGTCCTCGTCCTCAACTCCGGCTCCTCGTCGGTGAAGTACCAGCTGCTGGAGATGGCCGGTGGTGCCGGCGACCGGCTCGCCTCCGGCATCGTCGAGCGCATCGGCGAGGTTCCCGAGATCCCGGACCACTCCGCCGCGCTCAAGCAGGTCGCGGACGAGCTGGCCGCCCAGGGGCTGGGACTTGACTCGCCGGAGCTGGCGGCGGTCGGGCACCGGGTGGTGCACGGCGGCACCCGGTTCACCGAACCGACGCTGATCACCGACGAAGTGGTGGCGGCGATCGAGCGGCTGGTGCCGCTGGCGCCGCTGCACAACCCGGCGAACATCACCGGAATCAAGGTGGCGCGTGCGCTGCGCCCGGACCTTCCGCAAGTCGCCGTCTTCGATACCGCCTTCCACGCCACGATCCCCGACTACGCCGCGCGGTACGCGATCGACACCGCCACCGCCGATGCCCACGGCGTGCGCCGGTACGGCTTCCACGGCACCTCCCACGCGTACGTCTCCCGGGCCACCGCGCGGCTGCTGGGCAAGGAGCCCGCCGAGGTGAACACGATCGTGCTGCACCTGGGCAACGGCGCCAGCGCCTCCGCGGTCGAAGGCGGGGTGTGCGTGGACACCTCCATGGGCCTGACCCCGCTGGAGGGCCTGGTGATGGGGACGCGTTCGGGCGATCTCGACCCAGCCGTGATCTTCCATCTGTCGCGGGTCGGCGGCATGACCACCGATGAGATCGACACGCTGCTCAACAAGCGCAGCGGGCTGCTCGGCCTGTGCGGCGACAACGACATGCGCGAGATCGGCCGCCGGATGGACGAGGGGGACACGGCTGCCCAGCTGGCCTTCGACATCTACATCCACCGGCTGCGCAAGTATGTCGGCGCGTACACCGCGGTACTCGGGCGGGTGGACGCCATCGCGTTCACCGCAGGCGTGGGCGAGAATTCCGCCGCCGTTCGCCAAGCGGCCCTGCGCGGGCTCGGTTCCCTGGGGATCGAAGTGGATGCGGTGCGCAATGCTGTACGTGGCTCATCAGCGAGGCTGATCTCGGCTCCCGGCGGCCGGGTGGCGGTCGCCGTGGTTCCCACCGACGAGGAACTGGAGATCGCTACGGAGGCATACGCCCTGGTCAGCACCTGAGTCTCGGATTTTCGCACAGCTCCAATATTCCGGCCGGAAACAAACCGATAGGATCGCCCACATGCGCCGTTCCAAAATCGTCTGCACCCTGGGCCCCGCCGTCGACACCTACGAGCAGCTGAAGTCGCTGATCGAGGCCGGCATGAACGTGGCCCGTTTCAACTTCAGCCACGGGACCCACCCGGAGCACGAGGAGCGATACCACCGCGTCCGCAAGGCGTCGGAGGAGACGGGCCGGGCGGTCGGTGTGCTGGCCGACCTCCAGGGCCCGAAGATCCGGCTGGAGACGTTCGCCGAGGGTCCGGTCGAGTTGGTGCGCGGTGACGAGTTCACCATCACCACCGAGGACGTGCCGGGCGACAAGAGCATCTGCGGCACCACGTACAAGGGGCTGCCCGGGGACGTGTCCAAGGGCGAGACGATCCTGATCAACGACGGCGCGGTCGCGCTCCAGGTCGTCGAGGTCGACGGGCCGCGGGTGCGCACCATCGTCATCGAAGGCGGCGTGATCTCCGACCACAAGGGCATCAACCTGCCCGGCGTCGCCGTGAACGTCCCGGCGCTGTCGGAGAAGGACATCGAGGACCTGCGCTTCGCTCTGGGTCTCGGGGTCGACATGGTGGCGCTGTCGTTCGTGCGGGACGCCGGCGACATCCGCGATGTGCACCGGATCATGGACGAGGTGGGCCGCCGGGTGCCGGTCATCGCCAAGGTCGAGAAGCCGCAGGCGGTGGCGAACATGGAGGAGGTCGTGCTGGCCTTCGACGGCGTCATGGTGGCGCGCGGCGACCTCGCAGTGGAGTACCCGCTGGAGAAGGTGCCGATGGTCCAGAAGCGGCTCATCGAGATGTGCCGCCGGAACGCCAAGCCGGTGATCGTCGCGACCCAGATGATGGAGTCGATGATCAACTCGTCGCGGCCCACCCGCGCCGAGGCGTCCGACGTGGCGAACGCGATCCTGGACGGCACGGACGCGGTGATGCTGTCGGCCGAGTCCTCGGTCGGCAAGTACCCGATCGAGACGGTCAAGACGATGTCCCGGATCGTGGAGGCGGCGGAGGAGGAGCTGCTCTCACGCGGGCTGCAGCCGCTGGTGCCGGGCAAGAAGCCGCGTACGCAGGGCGGTTCGGTGGCCCGCGCGGCCTGCGAGATCGCCGACTTCCTGGGCGCCAAGTCGCTGGTGGCCTTCACCAAGTCCGGTGACACCGCGCGCCGCCTGTGCCGCTACCGGGCCCAGCAACCGATCCTGGCCTTCACCACGGACGCGTCGACTCGCAACCAGCTGACGCTGAGCTGGGGCGTGGAGTCCTACATCGCGCCGTACGTGGAGAACACCGACGCGATGGTCGACCTGGTCGACGCGGAGCTGCTGAAGCTGAACCGCTACGCCGCGGGCGACACCATGATCATCACGGCCGGCTCCCCGCCCGGTGTCCCCGGGACCACCAACATGGTCCGGGTGCACCACCTCGGCGGGAAGTTCTGACCGAAGGCGCTCCCGACACGGCTGTGGGCCGCACCCCCCCGAGGGGTGCGGCCCACAGCCGTAGTGAGGTGGTCCGCCGTCAGTCGCCCGTGCTGAAGCTGTGCAGGCCCGGGACGGTGAGCGTGCCGCCGAACTGGCCCGCCTGCACGACGTTGACGTTGGTGAAGAAGGCGAAGGGCACGTTCAGCGGAGGCGGAGTCTCGGGGCTGAAGGTGACGGGGATCAGCCCGAACAGATTGCCCTTCAGCTCCTCGGTGTACATGGTGACCGTGCCGCCGCGGATCGTGGACGTGCTGCCCTTGCGGGCCTCCACATGAGCGGTCGTCCCCTTGGGTCCGACCACCAGCTGGTGCAGGTTCTCGATGTCCGTTTCGTCCGCGGTGAACTTCAGGACCTTCTTGACCTTGCCGCTGTAGGTCTTGACCTCGACGATGCCCTTGAAGTCCAGACCGCGCAGGGTGAGCTTGGAGCTCTCCAGCCGCCACGACTCGTCCGGCAGCAGCGGAACTCCCGGCTCAAGGTCGGCGGCGGCCAGCGCCTTCGGGTCGCGGGTCGGGCAGGGGAACGGCTCCTTGCCGTCCTGATCCTTACCGTCCGCCGCGGCGCCCGGCTTCGCGGACTCCGCGGACCCCTTGAGGCCGTCGACGGTCTTGTCGACGTTCTTCTTGAGGTCCTCGACCTTCGCCCCGACCTGGTCCGCCGCGTCCTTGATGGCTTCCTTGCTCTGGTCCGCCGCGTCCTTGCCGGTCTTCTCGACCTGGTCCGCGACCTCCTCGGCGGGCTTCGCGGCGGGCAGGTCCGGCTTCGGAGCGGCGGTGCTGGAACTCGGCTTCGGCGCCGGGCTCGAGCTGCTCTCCGTCGGCGCGGGCTCCTCGTCGGGCCCGTCGAAGATGTCCTTGATCTTGTCACCGAGGCCCAGCGGATCCAGCGGGTTCTTGGACTCCGACTCCTCCGGAGTGGGCTCGGCCGACGGCTTCGCGGCCGGGTCCTCGCTGGAGGACGCTTCGGGCTTCGGCAGATCCAGGTCCTTGTCCAGGCCGCCGCCGACGGATCCCGTCTCGCTCGGCTCCGGGAGCAGCCCGGGCTTCTCGCTCGGCTTCGCCGACTCGGACGGCTTCGGCTTCTTCGACTCCGACGCGGACGGCGACGCCTCTTCGCGCGGCTCGTCCGACCGCGTCACACAAGGTCCGGGCGCGAACGGGTTGGTGGGCGTCTCGTCGGCCAGCGCGAGCTTCGGGGTGAGTCCCATGCCCACGAATACCGCCGTGGGCATCGCGGCCAGGGCTATCGCCTTCCCCGCCGGCATGTGGAACTTGGTGAACAGTGACTTCTTCGGGGCCGCGTGCCGTGGACCCGAACGCGCCACGGAATCACCGCCCCCGGCCGTACCCGGCCGGGCTTCGTCATCGAGCACGGTGCCTCCCGCCATGCGCATCAACGGTGTCCTCGGTCCCGTCCAACAGGTTGTCCTCATAGGGCGCGGTGCCCGGTCCGCCGCTCGACCGCTTCGCCGCCTCGCCCGCGGGAGCGGCCGGTGCCCAGGAGATGGACAGTGCGCCGCCGATCAGGGCCAGCAGGAAGCCGATCATGAATCCGCCGAGGTTGGACACCGGAATGGAGACCAAGGCCAGCAGGATCGAGGCGACACCCGCGAACACTCGCACGATGTGGTGGAACCACATCGTCAGGCCGAGGGTCACCAGCAGCACGCCGATGATCAGCGAGCCCGCGCCCGCCGTGGTGGCCATGCGTACGGTCAGCTGGCCGACCTTGAGATTGGCATACGGGAGGTAGGCGATCGGTACTCCGCCGAGGATCGTCAGCAGGCCCGCCCAGAACGGCCGGCTACCGCGCCATGCGCGGAAGCGAAGCCGCCAGTATCGAATTCGGTCACGCAGCCCTGGTGACTCGGCGCTCATGGAAAACAGCTCCCTGGGACCGGCGTTGTACAAAAGAAGGTGAGGGAGGGCGGGCGGGAGGCGCAGGTGCCTCCCACCCACCCGGGGCGAGTGCCTAGTAGCACTCCTTGACGCCCTTGTGGAGCTTCATGCTGAGCCCGCTCAGCTTGAAGGTGCCGGCGCTGGTGGCCCACGCGGTCTGCTTCACGTCGGTCAGGACGGCGCTGTCCGCCTCCTGAGCGAATCCGGCAGGGCTCGCGTGATCGCCCTTCTTGATGCCGGGGCCCTTGGTGCTGGAGCCGGCGGCGATACCGATGTTGATGTTCTTGAACGTGGCGTCAGCGTTGAGCTGGGCCACGTCGATGTACAGGTTCTCCGCCTCGACCGGCGCCTTGTTGCCGGCCGTCAGCTCAAGGGACACCGTGCCGATGAGCGGAATGCCCGGCGTGACGACGGACTGGCACATTCCGTTGATCTTCGCGCTCTTGAACGCGGAGACCGCGACGGGAACGTTCTTTCCGCCGACCTGCGTGTCGTAGGCCCCGTACTGAACGAAGCCGGTGCCCTCGAGCCGCTCAGCGGCGACCTTGAACTGCTGGCCGGACACGCTGAACGACGCTGCGAGCGCACCCTGCGACAGGGCCACACCGATCGCGGCGGTGGCCGCAACGCTGGGCACCATGACGACGGCGAACCGCTTCCATCTGGTCCCGCCACGAGCCAGGGACTCCATGACTTTCCTCCTTCTCGGACGTACATCTCCGGCGGCGCCCGTGGGCAGACCCGGCCTGGGATGGGAGAAGTGCTACGTCCTCGGGAAGGAGAGCGCCGTGGTCGAAGGCGCGATATGCATCTCGAACACTGGCGATCACCCCCGAGCGACAACCACTGGCCACGCTCTTGCGCAACCTTTCTGGACAGGCCCTGCGGTGAGGCAGAGACCCCCCTGTCCAAGGCCGGCGCCGAAGTGCCGACCTGCTCGGTGGGGACCCAGTGACCCGGTGGCGCGATTGGTTGTCGCACTGCGGGAATGGACCGAGCTTGGCCGATCGTGGTCCATTCACGAGCCAGGCACAAGGGGTTCGTTACTAGCGAGTAACGGGGTGATAACCGATCCGTGGCCGATGCATCTCGGCTGGGCACACAGGGTCGTCGAGGCCCCGCCCGTTTGGGCAGGCCGAATGGCCACATAGGCGGACAAGACGGCGTGATCGTCCTACTGCCAGTAACAGCGGCCGCGATTACCAAGTTTTGGTAAAGCGCGGCCGCTGTGATCACTGAGGTACCGTTTTCCGCACTCTGTGGTGCGACCGTCACCCCTTCTACGCTGTCGTGTGCCTGTTCCGTCGCAGAGAATCGATGATTTTTCCCGCGGGGCGGGCGCTTCGCCCGGGTCCGCGTCAGAAGAGCACGCGAGCCAGCGCGCTCCGCGCCGCGGTCACCCGCGGATCATCACCACCGATCACCTCGAAGAGCTCAAGTAGTCGTACCCGTGCGGTATCCCGTTCATCCCCCGCCGTGCGCCTGACCGTCTCGACCAGCCGGCCGAAGGCGTCTTCGATGTGCCCGCCGGCCAGATCGAGGTCAGCGGCGGCCAGCTGCGCGGTGACATCGTCCGGGCTGTCGGCCGCGGTCTTGCGAACCGACTGCGGGTCCATGCCCTGCACCCGCTGGAGGAGTTCCGCCTGGGCCAGACCCAGCTTCGCCTCGGGGTGGGTCGGATCGTCGCTGAGCACATTCCGGTACGCCTGGATCGCACCGCCCAGATCGCCGGAGTCCAGCGCCTCGTGCGCCGCGCCGAGCACGCTGTCGTACGGGCCCGGGGGCGGCGGTGGGCCCTGCGCCTCTGCTGCCACCCCTTCGCCGCCCTCCGGCGCGACCGGTGTGCCCGCGATGCCGAAGCGCTGCTCGGCCGCCTGGATCAACTGGTCCAGCACCTGCCGGATCTGCGCCTCCGGGGCGGCGCCCTGGAACAGCGGGAGCGCCTGACCGGCGATCACCGCGAAGACCGCGGGGATGCCCTGCACTCCGAACTGCTGGAAGAGCACCTGATTCTGGTCGACGTCGATCTTGGCGAGCACGAACCGGCCGGCGTACTTCCCCGCCAACCGCTCCAGCAGCGGTCCGAGCTGCTTGCACGGCTCGCACCACTCGGCCCAGAAGTCGATGACAACCGGGACCTGATTCGAGCGCTGGATGACGTCCCGCTCAAAACCCGCCTCGTCGACGTCGAAGACCAGCGGCGACGGGCCGGCCTCGGCGCCGCTGCGGGCGGCTTCCGCCCGAGCCTGCTCTGCCTTCTGCTTCGCTTCCCCGGCGGCCTTCACCGCGGCGAGGTCGACGACTCCGCTCATGGACATGTTCCGTGGCTGCATGAGTACATCCTCCCCCTTCCGCGCGAAGATCGGAAAAGCAAGGGCGCGGAGCCGAACTGGTGCTCGCGCACCGGCTGCGTCCCCTGGCCGCCCTCAGGTGCGCAGGGTCCCCACCCGCGCGCCAGTGGTCATGGCTCTTACGATACGACCCGTAGCGTATCTGGTCCCACCCCTGTCGGGGCAAGCCCCCCTCGGGTACCGGGAGGTAGGGTCGCCCGCATGCGCAGCACCACCCCACGCCGTACCGGCAGTGCGGGCCGCCCGGGCCGTCCGCGCAGCGCCGACGCCGACCGCGCGATCCTGGACGCGACGCGGGCCGCGCTGGTCGAGCTCGGCTGGGGAAAGCTGACGATGGGCGATGTCGCAGCGCGGGCCGGGGTGGCCAAGACCACGCTCTACCGGCGCTGGTCGAACAAGAGCGAGCTCGTCGTGGACGCCGTGGCCGTGCTCTTCGACGAGTTGGAGCTCCCCGACCGGGGCGGGCTGCGGGCCGACGTCGAGGGTGTGGTGCTGCAGTTCGCCACCCTGCTGGAGCGCCCGGAGGCCAAGACCGCGCTGATGGCGGTGGTCGCCGAGGCCACGGCGGACGAAGCGCTGCGCGGGCGGATCCGTACGGCGATCGTCGAGCGCCAGAAGCGGCTGGTGCTGCTCGGCCGGGAGCGCGCCCAGTCCCGCGGCGAGCTGCCGCCGGACGCCTCTGGCGCGGAGGGCGAGGCGGCGGCGGCCCGCGCCGTGGACCTGATCTTCGACGTGATCGCGGGCGCGGTGGTGCACCGCTCACTGGTGAGCAGTGCACCGGTCGACGCGGCCTGGGCCCGCGAATTCAGCGCACTGCTGCTGCGCGGCCTCGCGGCGGGTCAGCCGCGCTAACCCGGCGACGCGGGCCTGTCCGGCTTCCCAAGCCACCTCCCCCAGACTCCGTCTGGGAGATGCCCCCAGGAGTGCCCCAGCCGGGCTTCGGCGCCGTCGTCGCTCGCCGTCGCGGCGGACATCAACGGCTGCCGCGAAGGCAGGAAATCACCCGGCGGAGCCCGGGTGGGGCACTCCTCCAGATACCAGCCGGTCCGCGGCGCGTGGTTGCTCGTCGTTGCGGCGGACAGAGACACCTTGCCGCCGGCGAGAAGCCAAGGAGTCCGGTCGGTCTCAGCCCGGCGGAGCCGACCTGAGGTGCCGCGGCGCCGTCAGCCGCGGCGGCCAACACCCCGCCGGGGTGTGGGGCACGGCCCGGCAGAGGGCGGGCAGGTGGGAAGAGCGCGCCGCAGGCGCAGGGTGCTCAGAAGCCCGCGGGCTCCGTGTACGTGCCCCACTCGTCGCGCAGCGCCCCGCAGATCTCACCAAGTGTGGCCTCGGCCCGGACCGCCTCCAGCATCGGCTCGATCATGTTGCCGCCGCCCCGTGCGGCGGCCAGCATGCCGTCCAGCGCGGCGCGCACCTTCGCGTCGTCCCGCGCCGCCTTGCGGGCGGCCAGGACGCGGACCTGCTCGCGCTCGACTTCGTGGCTGACCCGCAGGATCTCCAGTTCGCCGGTGACCGACGGCAGATGGCAGTTGACGCCGACGACCTTCTTCTCGCCCTTCTCCAGGGCCTGCTGGTACCGGAAGGCGGACTCGGCGATCTCGCCGGTGAACCAGCCGTCCTCGATGCCGCGCAGTATGCCGGAGGTGACCGGTCCGATGGGGTGCTGGCCGTTCGGCACGGCCCGCCGTCCCCGCTCCGTGATCTGCTCGAAGATCCGCTCGGCGTCGGCCTCGATGCGGTCGGTCAGCGCCTCGACGTACCAGGAGCCGCCGAGCGGATCGGCGACGTTGGCCACGCCGGTCTCCTCCATCAGCACCTGCTGGGTGCGCAGCGCGATCTCCGCGGCCTGCTCGCTGGGCAGAGCCAGGGTCTCGTCGAGGGCGTTGGTGTGCAGGGAGTTGGTGCCGCCGAGGACGGCGGCCAGGGCCTCGACCGCGGTCCGTACGACGTTGTTGTACGGCTGCTGGGCGGTCAGCGAGACACCGGCGGTCTGTGTGTGGAACCGCAGCCACTGGGCCTTCTCGGAGGTGGCGCCGTACATGTCCCGCATCCAGCGGGCCCAGATGCGACGGGCCGCACGGAACTTGGCGATCTCCTCGAAGAAGTCGACATGCGCGTCGAAGAAGAAGGAGAGCCCGGGCGCGAAGGTGTTGACGTCCAGCCCCCGGGAGAGTCCCAGTTCGACGTATCCGAAGCCGTCGGCGAGGGTGTACGCGAGCTCCTGCGCGGCCGTCGCCCCGGCCTCGCGGATGTGATAGCCGGAGACCGAGAGCGGCTTGTACGCGGGGATGCGATGCGCGCAGTGCTCCATGAGGTCGCCGATCAGGCGCAGATGGGGCTCCGGCTGGAACAGCCACTCCTTCTGCGCGATGTACTCCTTGAAGATGTCGGTCTGGAGCGTGCCGTTGAGGACGGCCGGGTCGACGCCCTCCCGCTCCGCCGCGACCAGGTACATGCAGAAGACCGGGACGGCCGGCCCGCTGATCGTCATCGAGGTCGTCACATCGCCCAGCGGGATGTCCCGGAAGAGGATCTCCATGTCGGCCGCCGAGTCGATGGCGACGCCGCAGTGCCCGACCTCGCCGAGCGAGCGCGGGTCGTCGGAGTCCCGGCCCATCAGCGTCGGCATGTCGAACGCCACGCTCAGCCCGCCGCCGCCGTTGGCCAGGATCATCTTGTAGCGCTCGTTGGTCTGCTCGGCGTTGCCGAAGCCGGCGAACTGGCGGATGGTCCAGCTCCGGCCGCGGTACCCGGTGGCGTACAGACCTCGGGTGAACGGGAACTCGCCCGGCCAGCCGATCCGCTCGAATCCCTCGACGTCGGTGCCGGGCTCGGGTCCGTACACGGGATCGACGGAGTCGCCCGACAGCGTCGAAAAGTCGGCATCGCGCTTGCGCGCGGCGTCGTAGCGCGCCTGCCAGCGGCGGCGCCCCTCTTCGATGGCTGCAGCATCCATGCGGTGTCTTCCGCCTCTCTGCGCCCTCGCACGAGCCCACGACGGCGGTCGGCCGCCGGCGGCCCGCTCCGCAAGGCCAAGAATTACTAGGACGTCCTAGTAATTGTCCTCGCACGACCACCCCGAGCACAAGTGGGGTCTCGGGGCGGTTTCTCGACGCTGTCGCCGTCAGGCCTTCACGGGGTCGGCCACGACCGCCCCCACCAGCGGTTGCACCTCACGGGCGACCTTGCGCTCGACGAAGAAGGCGGCGGTCGGAATCGTGCCCGAGAGCAGGACCCAGAGCAGCTTCCCGAAGCCCCACTTCGCCTTGGAGCCCAGGTCGAAGGCGAAGATCAGGTAGACGATGTAGAGCAGGCCGTGGATCTGGGAGACCACGAACGTGACGTCCGCTCCCGTGTGGAAGCCGTACTTGAAGATCATGCAGGTGCACAGCACCAGCAGCATCACGGCGGTGACGTAGGCCATGACCCGGTAGCGGGTCAGCACGCTCTTTTTCATGGCGTCGAGCGTAACGGGAGGATCCGGGCGATCTTCGACCGCCCTACTCCTCCTCGAAGTCCCCCGCCGCGATCCGCAGCGGCCGCAGCATCGCGAAGATCTCGGCGCACTCCTCGGCGTCGTAGGCGCTCAGCCCGAAGTCCATCGCCATCAGGTCGCGGGTCGCCGACTCGACGACCCGCCGCCCCTTGTCGGTGATCGAGGCCAGCGTGCCGCGCCCGTCGTTCGGGTTCGGCCGCTTGTCGACCAGCCCGGACCTCACGAGGCGGTCGACGGTGTTGGTCACCGACGTCGGGTGCACCATCAATCGCTCGCCGATCTTCGACATGGGCAGCTCACCGGCCTTGCTGAAGGTGAGCAGGACCAGCGCTTCGTAGCGGGCGAAGGTCAGGCCGTACGGCTTCACGGCCGCGTCGACCTGCGCGAGGAGGATCTGCTGGGCCCGCATGATCGAGGTGATCGCGGCCATGGACGGCACGGACCCCCATCGCTGCTTCCAGAGTTCATCGGCCCGGGCGATGGGATCGAAGGGAAGGCTGAGCGGCTTCGGCACGTTTCGACCTTACCGGCCGGTCATATGGTGGTCAGCCCCGTCTCAGACTTCGGGAGGGGATTGGGGCTCCCGGGACGGCCGAGGCTCGGGCGCAGCCAGATGGCGCTCCATCGTCTCGACCTTCGAAGTCAGCGCGTCCGTCACGCCAGGCCGGATGTCGGCCTTCAGGACCAGCGAGACTCTCGGCGCCCGCGCCTCCACGGCGGCGACGGCGCGTCGCACGACGTCCATGACCTCGTCCCAATCGCCCTCGATCGAGGTGAACATGGCGTCCGTACGGTTCGGCAGCCCGGACTCGCGGACCACGCGCACGGCATCGGCGACGTACTCCCCCACGTCCTCGCCGACGCCCAGCGGGGTGACCGAGAACGCGACGATCATGCCTTGGCCACCGCGTCCCCGGCCTCGCCAGGGGCAACCCGCTCCTTGCCGGCGCGGTCGGCGATGACGCGGTCGCGCTCCTCGCGGCGCAGAATGCGGTCGCCGAACAGGCCTCCGAAGGGCAGGAGGGCGAGCAGCAGGAAGAAGGCCACCCGCTTCAGGGGCCACTTCGCCCGGTTCCAGACGTCCGCCAGCAGGACGACGTAGAGGACGAACAGCACGCCGTGGATCATGCCGAGCGGCATCATCAGGAAGTCGATGTCCGAGACTCGGCTGAGCAGCGAGCCGAAGATCAGCAGCGCCGGGAAGGAGAGCGCCTCCGGGACGGAGACGAGGCGCAGTCGGTGCAGGGCGGAAGCGGTCTTGATGTCCACGGAGGGCCACCTTCGGTTTGTGAAAGCGGGCACAAGCTGTCCCATTGTGGCAGTCTGCTGCGCCGGTCGTTTATCAGGGTCCGATCCGGGGTGATGACCCTGCCCCGACCCGCTTCAGCCGGATACCGTCAACCCGTGGCTCAGTTTCGACTCCAAGGCAGCAAGGTGCTCGCCGTCGACATGACCGGCGACACCGTCAAGGCCAAGAACGGCTCGATGGTCGCCTATGACGGCCAGATGGCGTTCAAGAAGTTGTCCGGCGGCGGCGAGGGCATCCGCGGCATGGTCACTCGGCGGATCACCGGCGAACAGATGACCGTGATGGAGGTGAAAGGCCGTGGCACCTGCTACTTCGCGGACCGGGCGAGCGAGATCAACCTGGTGAACCTGCACGGCGAGAAGCTGTACGTCGAGGCGGACAACCTGCTCTGTACCGACGGCGGGCTGCGTACCGGCACGTCCTTCACGGGCCTGCGCGGCGCCTCGCAGGGCAACGGCCTGTTCACCACCACGGTCGAGGGCACCGGTCAGGCCGCGATCATGTCCGACGGCCCGGCGGTCGTCCTCCGAGTGACCTCGCAGTACCCGCTCCAGGTGGACCCGGGGGCGTACGTCGCCCACACCGGTGATCTGCGCCAGCACTTCCAGTCCGGGGTCAACTTCCGCAGCTTTATGGGCGAGGGCTCTGGCGAGGCCTTCCAGATCCGCTTCGAGGGCGAGGGCCTGGTGTACGTACAACCCAGCGAGCGCAACACCGTCGGTGGGGAGATCTGATGCCGTTCCGGGAGATCAACTTCAAGATGGTCGAAGCCCAGATCCAGCCCGGCCAGCGGATGTTCAGCCAGCGCGGGGCGATGCTCGCGTACCAGGGCGAGGTGACCTTCACCCCCAACGTCCAGGGCGGTCAGGGCGGATTCACCTCCATGATCGGCCGGCGGATCGCGAACGAGGCCGCCCCGCTCATGACCGTGGAGGGAAGCGGCACGGTGATGTTCGGCCACGGCGGCCACCACATCCAGGTGATCAACCTCTCCGGGGACACGCTCTACGTCGAGGCCGACCGCCTCCTCGCCTTCGACGGGACCCTGCAGCAGGGGACGATGTTCATGGGCTCCCAGGGCGGGGTGATGGGCATGGTCCGCGGCCAGGTCACCGGCCAGGGCCTGTTCACCACCACGCTCAAGGGACACGGTGCGGTCGCGGTGATGGCCCACGGCGGCGTGATCGAGCTGCCCATCACCCCCGACCGCCCCGTCCACGTCGACCCGCAGGCGTACGTCGCACACCACGGAGACGTACGCAACAAACTGTCCACCGCCCTCGGCTGGCGCGACATGGTGGGCCGCGGCTCGGGCGAGGCGTTCCAGCTCGAGCTCTCAGGAAACGGCGCCGTGTTCGTCCAGGCCTCGGAGGAGAAGCTGTGACCACGCACCCCACCGTCCTCGACCCGCACACCCTGCCGGTCGACGAGAACGTCAACCCGTACACCTTCTGCGTCGACCTCGAGGGCCAGTGGTTCCTCCAGAAGGGGAAGATGATCGCCTACTACGGGCGGATCGACTTCCACGGCATCGGGCACGGTCCCCTCGACCGCCTGGTCGCGGGCAGTTTCCACTCGCCGCTGCACGCCGCGGACTGGGTCGTCGCCGAGGGCCAGGGCAAGATGCTGCTGGCCGACCGAGCCTTCGACGTCAACTCCTACGACCTCGAGGACGGCAACCTCACCATCCGGTCGGGCAACCTGCTGGCCTTCCAGCCCGGCCTTTCCCTGAAGCAGTCGATCATCCCGGGCTTCCTCACCCTCATCGGCACGGGGAAGTTCGTGGCCGCCTCGAACGGGCCGGTGGTCTTCGTCGAGCCGCCCGTGCGCGTCGACCCCCAGGCCCTCGTCGGCTGGGCCGACTGCCCCTCGCCCTGTCACCACTACGACCACCAGTACCTGCGGGGTGTGCTGGGCGGGCTGCGGGCCCTCACCGGCATCGGCGGCACGTCGGGCGAGGAGCACCAGTTCGAGTTCGTGGGCGCGGGCCAGGTTCTGCTCCAGTCGACGGAGCTGCTGATGCCGGAACAGGCGACCGGTACCGTCCCGCATCAGGACGGAGTGCCAGGTGGGGGCCCGGGCACCCCGCCCGCCGGGCCGTCGACGCCACAGCTCCCCGGTTCGCTGGGGGGTCTCCAACGCCGCTTCGGGCTGTGAGCGGTAGTCTGCGGAGTGTAACGTCGAACGCGTGCACCCACGCAGACGTCCAGGGGGGACGGACGGCGTTGCTTGTCATGCCAATAGTCCGGAATTCAACATTACTAGGTAGAATCAGTCTATGGAGACCGAGACGGATCCCCGCTGGCTCAATGACCAGGAGCAGCGGGCCTGGCGTACCCACCTCGATGTGAACAAGCTGCTGATGTACCAGCTCGAGAAGGATCTGCAGCCGTTCGGTTTGACCAACAACGACTACGAGATCCTCGTGAACCTCTCGGAGTCCGAAGCGCAGCGGATGCGGATGAGCGACCTCGCAGCCGCGACCCTCCAGTCCAAAAGCCGGCTCTCCCACCAGATCACCCGGATGGAGAACGCCGGGCTGGTCCGCCGCGAGCACTGCGAGTCCGACCGGCGCGGACTCTACGCCGTGCTCACGGACCTGGGTTCAGAGACCATGCAGAAAGTCGCGCCGCACCATGTGGAATCGGTCCGGCGGCATTTCATCGACCTTCTGCCACCAGGAGAGTTGGAAGCCTTGCGCGAATCCCTGGCACCGGTGGCCAACCACCTCCGAGCCCGCCGCGGCCGCGGCTGACGGTCACGCCGGCGGAAGGCGCAGCGTGAACAGTGCGCCTTCCGCCGGAGATTCGCCCACCGTCAGCGTCCCGCCATGGCGCTCGGCGACGTCACGGGCGATGGCGAGCCCCAGCCCCGCCCCGCCGTCGTCCCGGCTCCTCGCGTCGTCCAGGCGGACGAACCGCTCGAAGATCCGCTCACGCTCGGCCTCGGGCACGCCGGCTCCGTCGTCGGCCACCTCCAGCACTGCCCAGCCGCCCTCGGCCCGGAGCGTGACCCACACCTCCGCGGCGGCATGCCGCTGCGCGTTGTCCAGCAGATTGCCCAGCACCCGTGCCAACTGCCCGCGCGATCCCGCCACCTCACACTGCTCCCGCACCTCGGCCCGCACCGGCACACGGTCGTTCGCGCGTTGCGACAGCTCCTCCCGCACCAGCGCCGCCAGCTCCACCCTGCTCCCCTCCCTGGGCCGTTCCCCCGCATCGAGCCGGGCGAGCAGCAGCAGGTCCGCCGCGAGCTGCTGGAGCCGTACGGTGTCCTGGACCGCACCGCCGACATCGAGCAAACCGGGGTGCGAGGCGGCCACTTCCAGCTGCGTCCGCAGGCTCGCGATGGGGCTGCGCAGCTCGTGCGACGCGTCGGCGACGAACCGCCGCTGCCGCTCCACCGAGGCCTCCAGCGCCGCGAGCGTCTCATTGGTCGTACGCGCCAGCCGAGCGATCTCATCGTGGGTGTCCGGCTCCGGCACGCGTCGGGACAGGTCCGCGGAGGCGGTGATGGCGGCCATCTCCCCTCGGATGCCCTCGACCGGCCGCAGCGCCCGCCGGGTCACCAGCCAGGTCACTCCCGCGACCACCACGAGCAGCAGCGGCAGGCCGACGGCCATCGCCGTGCGCACCTCGCCGACCGCCTGCTGCTGGGTGTCGAGCGGGGAGCCCGCGTACACGGTCACGGTCTCGCCCGTGGGCGTCGTCGCCTCGACACGGGCGAAGCGGTAGTCCCGCGTCTCGCCGTCCACCGTGGCGGTCCCGGTGCCGAGCCGCGCATCGTCCGAGGAGACCTCGCCGCTCGCAGGAACGTCGTCCTCGTCGTCGTCCGGATCCGCCGGCGGCTCGTCCTCCGGGCTCACATCACGGCTCCTCGTGCCCCGTACGGCCTCCAGGTCCTCGCTCACCGCCAGGACCCTGCCTCGGTCGCCGACGACCTGCACCGGGTCCTCCGGCAGGTCGAGACGGCCGTACGCCACGCCGGTCGCCAGCTGGCCTGCGACCTCACGGGCCGCCACCTCGGCCTGCAGATCCGCCTGATCGATCAGGTTCGTGCGCAGCACCAGCAGGACCGCCAGGCCCGCGGCGACCAGCGCGACCGCCACCACCGCCGTGGCACCCAGCGCCGCACGTGACCGTACCGAGCCGAAGACCCTACGCACGGTCGGCCACCAGCCGGTACCCGGCGCCCCGCACGGTGCCGATCGCCGAGGCCCCGAGCTTCCTCCGCAACGCGCTCACGTACACCTCGACGATGTTGGGGTCGCCCTCATAGGCGAAGTCCCAGACGTGCTCCAGGATCTCGGCCTTGGACACGACCTCCCCGGCCCGCATCGCGAGCTGCTCCAGCACCGCGAACTCCTTGGCGGTCAGCACCACCTCGTCGTCCCCCCGGAGCACCCGCCGGGCCGCCGTGTCGACGGTCAACTCCCCGACCCGCAGCACGGGCGAGGCCGTCCGCCCCCGCCGCCTCAGCAGCGCCCGGAGCCTGGCCACGAGCACCACGTACGAGAACGGCTTGGTCAGATAGTCGTCGGCGCCGGTGTCCAGCCCTTCGGCCTCGTCGTACTCCCCGTCCTTCGCCGTGAGCATCAGAATCGGAACATCACTCCCGGCCGCCCGCAGCGCTCCGCACACCCGGTAGCCGTTCATCCCGGGCAGCATGATGTCGAGGACGACCAGGTCGTACGACCCCTCGCTCGCCCGGTACAGGCCCTCGGTCCCGTCGTGCACCACATCAACGGCGAAACCCTCCGCCGTCAGCCCTTTGGCCAACGACAGCGCAAGCCGCTTCTCGTCCTCCACGATCAACACGCGCATGCGACCAGCCTCCCAAAGCCAACCTGAAGAAGGCTTCAGGCGACTTCAGCCTGCCTTCAGGATCACTTCGCCACGGTGGATCCCGACCGCAACCAAACTCGGGAGGAACCTGATGAAGCGCAACATCGTCATCGCGACAGTCGCCGCAGCGGCGCTGATAGGCGGGGGTTCGGCGACCGCCTTCGCCGTGGCGGGCGACGACGCCGCGGACTCCGCGCGGACATCGGCGGTACGTGTCCCTGACGACCACGACGACCAGCCCCGCGAACGGACCGCGGACGACGACTGCGACGAGGCCCGCGAGACGACGGACGGGACCGACGCCGACAGGGCGATCGAAGCTGCCCTGCGTACGGTCCAGGGCAGGGTCTCCTCAGCAGAACTCGAGGACGACGGGACCTGGGACGTGGAGATCCAGGGTAAGGACGGCAAGGAGCACGACCTCCGGGTCGACCCGAAGACCGGCAAGGTCACTGCTGACCACCCCGACACCGACACGGACGACGACCGCGACTCGGACGACTGACCGCCTAAACCAACCGGCAGCCGCCCACCGGCAAGAGGGGGCCGGGGTCGTAGGGATGGGGGTTCTGGACGCTGACGTGTATTTGTGGGCCGCCAGGGCCCGTAAATATACGGTCCAGGACCCCCATCCCGGAGGCCACGGCCCCCGATCCACGGACACCGGAGGTCCCGGCCCACGAGCAGTACGAGCGATGCGCCCGGAGCCCGATCAGCCGCCGTTCGTCAACCCTTCGACCAACTCGTCCGCCGCCGCGTACGGATCGGTCTCCCCCGCCACGATCCGCTCCGCGAGCGCGCCCAGCCGACGGTCCCCGTGCAGGTCACCGATCCGCTCCCGCAACCGTGTCACCGCGATCGTCTCGATCTCATGCGCCGCCCGCAGGGACCTGCGCTCCGCGAGAACCCCGCGCTCCTCCATCCAGGCGCGGTGCTTCTCCAGTGCCTCCACGACCTCGTCGATGCCCTCGCCCCGCGCAGCGACGGTCTTCACGATCGGGGGACGCCAGTCCCCCGGAGCCCGCGCTTCGCCCAGCCCCAGCATGTGGTTGAGCTCGCGGGCGGTCGCATCCGCGCCCTCCCGATCGGCCTTGTTCACCACGTACACATCGCCGATCTCCAGGATCCCGGCCTTCGCGGCCTGGACCCCGTCCCCCATCCCCGGCGCCAGCAGCACCACCGACGTATCGGCCTGCGAGGCGATCTCGACCTCCGACTGCCCGACGCCCACCGTCTCCACGAGGATCACGTCACAGCCCGCCGCGTCCAGCACGCGGATCGCCTGCGGCGCGGCCCAGGCCAGTCCGCCCAGGTGGCCGCGCGTCGCCATCGACCGGATGTAGACGCCCGGGTCCGAGGCGTGGTCGCTCATCCGGATCCGGTCGCCCAGCAGGGCTCCGCCCGAGAAGGGCGAGGACGGGTCGACGGCCAGCACCCCGACCCGCTTCCCGGTCTTCCGGTAGGCGGTCACCAGCCCCGACGTGGACGTCGATTTGCCGACGCCGGGCGAACCGGTCAGCCCGACGACGTAGGCCCCGCCGGTGTACGGGGCCAGCGCCGCCATCACCTCGCGCAGCTGCGGCGACGCACCCTCCACCAGCGAGATCAGCCGGGCCACGGCCCGGGGCCGGCCCTCGCGCGCCTGCTCGACCAGGGTGGGCACGTCAACCATGGATGCTTCGCTCCTCACGCTCGTGGGGGCACCTCCCAGCGGTAGCTGGGAGGGTCCGCCCGGCACCCGCCGTCCGAGCCGATGCCCGGCCCCCGGCAGGTGCCCAGGCAACCGATGCGTCGACCCGACGTGGACAGGGTCGGCGGCACCCCGCCGACCCTCCCCCTTACTTCTGCCCGTTCTGCGGCACGCGAATGATCAGCGCATCGCCCTGCCCACCGCCACCGCACAGCGCAGCGGCCCCCGTACCGCCACCGCGCCGCTTCAGCTCCAGCGCCAGATGGAGCACGATCCGCGCACCCGACATCCCGATCGGATGCCCCAGGGCAATCGCGCCACCATTGACGTTCACCTTTTCGGGGGAGACCCCGAGGTCCTTCATTGACTGCACGGCGACCGCGGCGAACGCCTCGTTCATCTCGATCAGATCGAGATCCTCGACGCCCAGCCCTTCCTTGCCCAGCGCATGCTGAATCGCATTGCTCGGCTGCGACTGGAGCGAGTTGTCCGGCCCTGCCACATTCCCGTGCGCCCCGATCTCCGCGATCCAGTCCAGGCCCAGCTCCTCGGCCTTCGCCCGGCTCATCACCACGACGGCGGCCGCGCCGTCGGAGATCTGCGACGACGTTCCCGCCGTGATGGTCCCGTCCTTGGCGAAGGCGGGCCGCAGCTTGCCGAGCGACTCGGCCGTGGTCTCCGCCCGGATTCCCTCGTCCTTCGAGAAGATCACCGGCTCGCCCTTGCGCTGCGGGATCTCGACCGGGGTGATCTCGGCGTCGTACAGCCCGTTCTTCTGCGCCGCGGCGGCCCGCTGGTGGGACAGCGCGGCGATCTCGTCCTGCTCGGCCCGGCCGATGCCCAGCCGGGTGTTGTGCTTCTCGGTCGACTCGCCCATGGCGATGCCCTCGAAGGAGTCCGTCAGCCCGTCGTGGGCCATGGCGTCGAGCATTTCCACAGCGCCGTACTTGAAGCCCTCACGGGACTTCGACAGCAGATGCGGGGCGTTGGTCATCGACTCCTGCCCACCGGCGACGATCACGTCGAACTCGCCCGCGCGGATCAGCTGGTCGGCGAGCGCGATGGCGTCGAGCCCGGACAGACACACCTTGTTGACAGTGAGCGCCGGCACGTTCATCGGGATCCCGGCCTTGACGGCGGCCTGCCGCGCCGGAATCTGCCCGGCGCCCGCCTGCAGAACCTGGCCCATGATCACGTACTGCACCTGGTCGCCGCCGATGCCGGCCCGGTCGAGCGCGGCCTTGATGGCGAAGCCGCCGAGGTCGGCCCCGGAGAAGGTCCGCAAGGACCCGAGCAATCGCCCCATGGGCGTACGGGCGCCTGCGACGATCACGGAGGTGGTGCCGGTCGTACCAGTCATGAGGGTCCCCTAGGGAGAGGAAGTGAACGAGGGTTTACGTCAATGTACTGAGCAGTACGCCCGCGGTCACCGGTCCGCAGGTGTGATCGCGCGCACGTTGCGTAACCATGTGTGCGAGAGGTGCACTGGAGCCATGCTGACGCGTATCGACCACATCGGGATCGCCTGTTTCGACCTCGACAAGACTGTCGAGTTCTACCGTGCCACCTACGGCTTCGAGGTGTTTCACACCGAGGTCAATGAGGAGCAAGGGGTCCGTGAGGCCATGCTCAAGATCAATGAGACCTCGGATGGGGGCGCCTCCTACCTCCAGCTTCTGGAACCCACCCGCGAGGACTCCACCGTCGCGAAGTGGCTGGCCAAGAACGGCGAGGGAGTACATCACATCGCCTTCGGGACGGCCGACGTCGACGCGGACGCCCAGGCCGTCCGGGACAAGGGCGTCCGGGTCCTCTACGACGAGCCGCGCATCGGCTCGATGGGCTCGCGCATCACCTTCCTGCACCCCAAGGACTGCCACGGCGTCCTGACCGAGCTCGTCACCTCCGCCGCCTCCCACGGCGAACCCGAAAACGACCACTGACCGTTCCTTCTCCTGGCCGGTAGAGTGGCCCAGGCCGCGGTGCGGGTTGGGGGCTGTGGCCCATGCCTCGCCGATGATCTGACACCATTCTCCGATAGGCACGTACTGGAGCGCGTGGAGCCGCCGACCACGGATCCACGCTCGCCAGGGCGAGCCGGCGAAGAACAGTGCAGATCGGAGAACCGGGCCGGCGCCCGGGCGGCAGAAAGCAGGCGCCGGTATCGACGCAACCAGGGGACGGATGGGACCGCGGAGTGCGGGGCTACGACCGCTACGAGGCTGACGACCACCTCTCGAAGTTCGAAGCCGAGATGGAGCGGCTGAAGACCGAGCGGGAGAAGGCCGTCCAGCACGCCGACGACCTCGGCTACCAGGTCGAGGTGCTGCGCGCCAAGCTGCACGAGGCGCGCCGCAACCTCGTGTCCCGCCCTGCCTACGACAGTGCCGACGTCGGCTACCAGGCGGAGCAGATGCTCCGCAACGCCCAGATCCAGGCCGACCAGCTGCGCGCCGACGCCGAGCGCGAGCTGCGCGAGGCCCGCGCCCAGACCCAGCGGCTGCTCCAGGATCAGGCCGAGCGGCAGGCCCGGCTGGAGGCCGAGCTGCACGCCGAAGCGGTCGCCCGCCGGCAGCGCCTGGACCAGGAACTGGCCGAGCGGCGGGCCACCGTCGAGTCGCACGTCAATGAGAACGTCGCCTGGGCCGAGCAGCTGCGGGCCCGCACCGAGGCCCAGGCCCGCCGGCTCCTGGAGGAGTCCCGGGCCGAGTCCGAGCAGGCGCTCGCCGCCGCCCGCTCCGAGGCGCACCGCCTCGCCGAACAGGCCCGTGAGCGGCTGGTCTCCGAGTCCGACGCGGCCCGTGCCGAAGCCGATGCGATCCTGCGCCGGGCCCGTACGGATGCGGAGCGGCTGCTGAACGCGGCCTCCAACCAGGCCCAGGAGGCCACCGACCACGCCGAGCAGCTGCGCAGCTCCACCGCCACCGAGTCCGACTCGGCCCGCCGCCAGGCGACCGAGCTGACCCGCGCCGCCGAGCAGCAGATGAAGGAGGCCGAGGAGGCGCTGCGCGCGGCGCGCGCCGAGGCCGACCGCCTGCGCGAGGAGGCCGAGGCCGCCGCCTCGAAGCGGCTGAGCAGCACCGAGTCCGAGAACGAGCAGCGCACCCGTACCGCCAAGGCCCAGATCGCCCGGCTGGTCACCGAGGCCACCAAGGAGGCCGAGGCCACCAAGGAGGAGGCCGAACAGGTACGGGCCGACGCCCGGGCCGAGGCCGAGCGGCTGATCGCCGAGGCCGAGGAGATCGCCCGCTCCAAGGCGGCCGAGGACGTCGCGGCCCAGCTCGCCAAGGCCGCCCGCAGCGCCGAGGATGTGCTGGCCAAGGCATCCGAGGACGCCCAGGCGACCACGCGGGCCGCAAGCGAGGAGGCCGAGCGGATCCGGCACGAGGCCGAGGCCGAGGCGGAACGGCTCCGCGAGGAGGCGCAGAGCAGCGCGGAGCAGCTCAAGGGCGCGGCCAAGGACGACACCAAGGAGTACCGCGCCAAGACCGTCGAGCTGCAGGATGAGGCCCGCCGGCTGCGCGGCGAGGCGGAGCAGCTGCGCGCGGATGCCGTCGCCGAGGGCGAGCGGATCCGCGGCGAGGCGCGCCGCGAGGCGGTCCAGCAGATCGAGGAGTCGGCCAGCACCGCCGAGGAGCTGCTGGCGAAGTCCAAGGCCGACGCGGAGGAGCTCCGGGCCGCCGCCGCCACCGAGGGCGAGCGCGTCCGCACCGAGGCCATCGAGCGGGCCTCTCAGCTGCGCAGGCAGGCCGACGAGGCGCTCGAGCGCGCCCGCACGGAGGCCGAGGAACTGCGCGCCGAGGCCGCGGAGCAGACCCGGCAGATCTCGGAGGCGGCCGCCGAGGAGGCACGCCAGCTGCGCGAGGAGGCCGAACAGGCCGCCCGCGACCGCCGCGAGGAGGCCGCCGAGGAGCTGACGCGACTCCACACCGAGGCCGAGGAGCGGGTGACCGCGGCCGAGCAGGCGCTGGGCGAAGCCCGTACGGAGGCCGAACGGCTGCGGCGGGAGGCCGCCGAGGAGACCGAACGGCTGCGCTCCGAGGCGGCCGAGCGGATGCGCACGCTCCAGCAGCAGGCCGAGGCCGAGGCCGAGCGCCTGCGGGGCGAAGCCGCTGCGGACGCCTCGAACTCCCGCGCCGAGGGCGAGGCCGTGGCCGTACGGCTGCGCAGCGAGGCAGCGGCCGAGGCCGAGGAGTTGCGGGCCCAGGCCCAGGAGACGGCGGACCGGGTGCGGGCGGAGGCCGCTGCCGCGGCCGAGCGCACCGGCACCGAAGCCGCTGAGGCGTTGGGCGCCGCCCAGGAGGAGGCGTCCCGCCGCCGCCGCGAGGCCGAGCAGCTGTTGAGCGAAGCCCGTGAGGAGGCGCACCAGGAGCGGGCACAGGCGCGCGAGCAGAGCGAGGAGCTGCTGGCTTCCGCGCGCCAGCGCGTCGAAGAGGCGCAGACCGAGGCGCAGCGCCTGGTCGAGGAGGCCGAGCGGCGATCGGCGGAGATGGTCGCGGCCGCCGAGCAGACCGCGCAGCAGGTACGGGACTCGGTGACCGGGCTGCACGAGCAGGCGGAGGAGGAGATCTACGAGCTCCGCTCGGCCGCCGAGCACGCGGCCGCCCGCACCCGCTCCGAGGCGCAGGAGGAGGCGGAACGGGTCCGCGCCGACGCGTACGCCGAGCGGGAGCGGGCCTCCGCAGACGCGACCCGGATCCGCCGCGAGGCGCAGGAGGAGGGCGACGCCGCCAAGTCGATGGCGGAGCGCACGGTCACGGAGGCGATCGAGGAAGGCGACCGGCTGCGCTCGGAGGCCCGGGAAGCCGCGGGGACGCTGCGCACCGAGGCGGCGGAGCAGGTCGACCGGCTCATCACGGAGGCCTCCGCCGAGGCCGAGCGGCTGCGGAACGAGGCCGCCACGACGCTCGCTTCGGCCCAGGAGCACGCGGCGCGCACCCGTGCCGATGCCGACCGGATCAAGGCCGACGCCGAAGCGGAGGCGGAGCGGCTGCGCTCCGAGGCGCAGGAGGAGTCGGACCGCGTGCTGGACGAGGCCAGGGAGGCCGCTGCCAAGCGGCTGGGCGGCGCCGCCGAACAGGCCGACCAGCTCGTCGCCAAGGCCCAGGAGGAGGCCGTGAAGGCCGCGACGGCCGCCGAGGAGCAGGCCGACACCATGGTGGGAGCGGCCCGCACGGAGGCGGACCGGATCGTCACCGAGGCGACGGACGAGGGCAACGGTCTGGTCGAGCGGGCCCGTACGGACGCGGACACGCTGCTGAGCGAGGCCCGCCGGGACGCCACCGCGATCCGGGAGCGCGCCGAGGAGCTGCGCGCCCGCACCGAGAGCGAGATCGAGGAGCTGCACGAGCGGGCGCGCCGGGAGACGTCGGAGGCCGTGAAGACCGCGGGCGAGCGCGTGGACAAGCTCGTGAAGGCGGCGAACCAACAGCTCGCGGAGGCCCAGGAGAAGGCCAAGGCGCTGGTCTCGGATGCCGGCAGCGAGGCGAGCAAGGTACGGATCGCCGCGGTGCGGAAGGCCGAGGGGCTGCTCAAGGAGGCCGAGCAGAAGAAGGTCGAGGCACTCCGCGAGGCCGAGAAGGTCCGTTCCGAGGCCGCTGCGGAAGCCAAGCGCATGGTCGACGAGGGCAAGCGCGAGCTGGAGGTGCTGGTGCGCCGCCGCGAGGACATCAACGCGGAGATCTCCCGCGTCCAGGACGTGCTCGAGGCGCTGGAGTCCTTCGAGGCTCCGGGCGGCTCGAGCAAGGCTGGGGCGAACGGCAGCTCCACGGCGGGCGGCGGCAAAGCACCCGCCGGAGCAGGTGCCGCCCGATCGAGTGGCAAGCAGTCAGAGGGATGAGACACCCGAAAGGGGGTTCATTCTCCAGATGGAACCCGCATTGACTCGATGACACGCCGTCCTCGCCCCTAGGATTCCCTCTATCACCTCACCGGTCTCTTTCGACAGGAACCCCATGAGCGACACTTCCTCCCCCTTCGGCTTCGAGCTCGTGCGGCGTGGATACGACCGCGGGCAGGTGGACGACCGCATCACGAAGCTCGTCGCCGACCGTGACAGTGCACTGGCTCGTATCACTTCTCTGGAAAAGCGCATCGAGGAGCTGCACCTCGAGACTCAGAACGCCCAGGCTCAGGTCGCCGACGCCGAACCGTCGTACGCCGGGCTCGGCGCGCGCGTCGAGAAGATCCTCCGGCTCGCCGAGGAGGAGGCCAAGGACCTGCGCGAGGAGTCCCGCCGGGCCGCCGAGCAGCACCGCGAACTGGCCGAGTCCTCCGCCCAGCAGGTCCGCAACGACGCAGAAGCGTTCGCTGCCGAGCGCAAGGCGAAGGCCGAGGACGACGGCGTCCGGATTGTCGAGAAGGCGAAGGGCGAGGCGGCGAGCCTGCGCGCCGAGGCCCAGAAGGACGCCCAGTCCAAGCGCGAGGAGGCGGACTCCCTCTTCGAGGAGACCCGCGCCAAGGCCGCCCAGGCCGCCGCCGACTTCGAGACGAACCTCGCCAAGCGCCGCGAGCAGTCCGAACGCGACCTGGCATCGCGTCAGGCCAAGGCCGAAAAGCGCCTCGCCGAGATCGAGCACCGTGCCGAGCAGCTCCGCCTGGAGGCCGAGAAGCTGCGCACGGACGCGGAGCGCCGGGCCCGCCAGACGGTGGAGACTGCGCAGCGCCAGGCCGAGGACATCGTGGCAGACGCCAACGCCAAGGCCGACCGCGTCCGCAGCGAGTCCGAGCGCGAGCTGGCGGCGCTCACCAACCGCCGCGACAGCATCAACGCGCAGCTGACCAACGTGCGCGAGATGCTGGCGACGCTGACCGGCGCGGCCGTCGCCGCGGCCGGTACCCCGGACGAGGAGCCGGCCACCCGCGGCGTTCCGGCCCAGCAGTCCCGGTAGTCGCTCGCCGCTACGGCCGCTTCCGCGGAACCGGACGACGCCCCGTGCGCCTCGTGCCAGCAAGATGGCGCGAGGCGCACGGCGTTGAGTGGCCCGAAGGGCGCACGATGAGGCCGGTTGCCGACGCCCGAACGGCGCGCTCGTCGGGCTACCCCGCCCGGAGGGCGCGCGGTGGCGAACGGCATCGCCGTGTGTTTAGCGTGTGGGGTGATAGAGCTCGAAGAGCTGACGAAGCGGTACGGGGACAAGCTGGCCGTCGACCGGCTGACGTGCACAGTGCGCCCCGGCATCGTCACCGGCTTCCTCGGTCCCAACGGCGCGGGCAAGTCCACCACCATGCGCATGGTGCTCGGCCTGGACTACCCCACCGCCGGAGACGTCCGGATCGACGGCCGGCACTACGCCGATCTGCGGGACCCCCTCACCTCCATCGGCGCGCTGCTCGAGGCGAAAGCGGTCCATGGCGGCCGCAGCGCGTACCACCACCTCTTGTGCCTGGCACAGAGCAACGGCATCCCGCGCCGGCGGGTCCATGAAGTGCTGGACCTCGTCGGCCTGTCCTCCGTCGCGAAGAAGCGCGCGAAGGGCTTCTCGATGGGCATGGGGCAGCGGCTCGGCATCGCCGCCGCCCTGCTTGGCGACCCGCGGATCCTGATGTTCGACGAGCCGGTCAACGGTCTCGACCCCGAGGGCATCCACTGGATCCGGAACCTGATGAAGCGCCTGGCCGCAGAGGGCCGTACCGTCTTCGTCTCCAGCCACCTGATGAGCGAGATGGCGCTCACCGCCGACCACCTGGTGGTCATCGGCCAGGGCAGGCTCCTCGCCGACACCGCGATGACCGACTTCATCGCGCGGAACTCGCGGTCGTACGTACGGCTGCGCTCGCCCGAGAGGGAGCGGCTGCTCGATGTCCTGCACGAGGCGGGCCTGACCGCGGTGTCCGTGGCGAACGGATCGCTCGAGGTGGAAGGCGGGGATGCGGCCAGAATCGGCGAGCTGGCGGCCGAGCACCGCCTGGTGCTGCACGAGCTGAGCCCGCAACAGGCCTCCCTGGAGGAGGCGTTCATGCGGCTGACCGCCGGATCGGTGGAGTATCACGCCCACAGCGACGGAGGCGGAGCCGGTCTCCCGGCACCGGCGCCCGTACGAGCGGCAGCCGGTGCCGGGGAGCCCGCCCAGGGAGCCTGGGGCGCGGACTGGCGGGCCCGGACGGGCAGCCGCGACCGAGAGGGGGCCTGACCGATGGCAGCTACACAGGTCCTGCAGTCGGAGTGGACGAAGATCAGGTCCGTGCAGTCGACACTGTGGACGCTGAGCCTGGCGCTGGTCGTCACCCTCGCGCTCGGCGCGCTGATCAGCATCGTCACCCGCAACACCTTCGAGGACCTGTCGGTGCGGGACCAGGCCGCCTTCGACGCTACCCGCGTCAGCTTCGCGGGCATGGGACTCGGGCAGCTGGCCATGATCGTCTTCGGCGTGCTGGTGATCTCCAACGAATACAGCACCGGGATGATTCGCACCTCGCTCGCAGCCGTGCCGCAGCGCGGCACCTTCCTCTTCTCCAAGATCGCGATCGCCTCGTCACTCGCCCTCCTGGTCGGTGTCGTGACGAGCTTCGGCGCCTTCTTCCTCGGTCAGGCCCTGCTGGGCGAGCACCGGGCCTCCCTCGGCGACTCGGGCGTCCTGCGCGCGGTGTTCGGCGGCGGTCTCTACATGGGCCTCATCGCGATGTTCTCGATGGGCGTCGCGGCGATGCTGCGCAGCCCGATGCTCTCGCTCGGCGTTCTGATGCCGTTCTTCTTCATCATTTCCAACATCCTGGGCAATGTGGACGCCACCCGGAAGGCCGGCCAGTACCTGCCGGACCAGGCCGGCAGCCACGTGATGCAGGTGGTCGCGCCGCCCGACGACGCCGCGCCGTACGGGCCCTGGGGCGGACTCGCCATCATGGCCGCGTGGGTGGCTGCCGCGCTCGTCGGCGGCTACGTGGTCATCAAGAGGCGAGACGCGTAGCCCCGCTCCCGTACCCGGTGCCGCCCGTTCCCGCCCCCGTCCGTCATCACACGCCCTGAGGGGCGGCGCCGGCGACTGGACGGGATGCGCCGTCCCTTCTCACCTGAAGGGAACCGTCAACGTCTCGTTACCCTCCTAACCCTTACGGGGGCGTGTGCCCCGACTACCTCTCAAGGGGCGGAGAATGATCGAGGCAGTCGGCCTGACCAAGCGCTACGGCGCCAAGACGGCCGTGTACAACCTGTCGTTCCAGGTGCGGCCAGGTGCCGTCACCGGCTTTCTGGGGCCCAATGGCTCCGGCAAGTCGACGACGATGCGCATGATCCTGGGGCTCGACCGGCCGACGAGCGGGCGGGTGACGATCGGCGGGCATCCCTTCCGCCGACTGCCGAACGCACCGCGCCAGGTGGGCGCGCTGCTCGACGCCAAGGCGGTGCACGGCGGCCGCAGCGCGCGCCACCATCTGCTGTGCCTGGCGCAGCTGTCCGGCATACCGGCCCGCCGGGTGGACGAGGTTCTCGGTGTCGTCGGCCTGCAGGACGTGGCGAAGAAACGGTCGCAGGGCTTCTCGCTCGGCATGGGGCAGCGGCTCGGCATCGCAGCGGCACTGCTCGGCGATCCCCAGGTGCTGCTCTTCGACGAGCCGGTCAACGGCCTCGACCCCGAAGGCATCCTGTGGGTCCGCAACCTGATGAAGCGGCTGGCCTCCGAGGGCCGTACCGTCTTCGTCTCCAGCCACCTCATGAGCGAGATGGCGCTCACCGCCGACCACTTGATCGTGATCGGGCGCGGCCAGCTGCTCGCCGATATGAGCGTGAAGGACTTCATCGCGGCCAACTCGGCCGGTTTCGCCAGGGTCCGTACGCCGGACGACGACCCGGTACAGCGGGAGAAGCTGATCTCGGTACTCGGCGAGGCGGGCGCGCAGGTGCAGCCGGAGCCCGACGGCGCGCTGCGGGTGACCGGCGTGCCGCTGCCCCGGATCAGCGATCTCGCGCACGACGCGGACGTGCGGCTGTGGGAGCTCTCGCCACACCAGGCGTCGCTGGAAGAGGCGTACATGCGGATGACGCAGGGGGCGGTGGACTACCGCTCGACCACCGATCAGCGGGCCGGCCTGCAGGCTCCCCCTGCCGCCGGCTACGCACCCCCTCCCGGGCCAGGCTTCGTGCCCAGCGGACCGCTGCCGCCGGGCAGCTACGCGCCGCCGCAGGCGGGTGGCCACCCCCAGGCGTGGCCCGCACCGGCGCCCGGGCAGCCGGGCATCTTCGGTGCCGCGCCGCAGGGCGGCCCGGCGGCAGGTGCCCCGAACCCGTACGCACAGCCTCCGGTGGGCGCACCGGCGAGCACGCCCTACCCGTACGCCGCCCCGCAAGGGCATCCGCAGGGGCGACCCGCGCCCGGTGCAGGCCACGACACGACCAAGCGCGACAACGAGGACGCCCGATGACGACCCCTCACCAGCACCAGGACGCGGCAGCGTCCGCTATGCCCCCGCAGGCCCCGACACCGGCTCCGCCGCTGCAGCGCAGCGGCCCGGTTCCGCAGCAGCCGCCGACAGCCGCTCCGGGCGCCGGCCCCGTACCGCCCTACGAGGGCTTCTCACCCGCCGTACCCGCGCAGGCTTCGACAACCGCCCCAGTCGGCGCCCCACCCGTCGCTCCGCCGCGAACCGCTGCCCCGCAGGCACAGCCGTTCGCCGCAGGGGCGTCGCAGGGAAGTTACGCGCCCGCACCCGCCGGGGGCGGGGCATACACGTCGCCCATCCCCGTACGGCGCACGCACTTCGGCCACGCACTCGCCTCCGAGTGGACCAAGATCCGCACCGTCCGCTCCACGATGTGGACGCTCGGCATCATGTTCGCCCTGGTCGTGGGCATCGGGACCTTGGCGGCCCTCGGTCTCGACAGCTCCGACGAGGCCCAGACACCGATCCTTGCGGGCGGTCTCTTCGGGCTGATGCTGGGCCAGATCTGCATCATCACGCTCGGCGTCCTGGTGGTCAGCTCCGAGTACGGGACCGGCATGGTCCGCACGACGCTCACCGCCTGCCCGTCCCGAAGCCGGGTGCTCGCCGCCAAGGCCGTCGTGTTCTTCCTGCTCGCCTTTGTGATGACGACCGCGGCCACCGCCCTGACGGCGCTGATCAACTCATCGATCCTGGGCGGCAAGCCCGCGCTGGAGTACGCCGACATCCCCAAGGAGTCGATCGTCGACGGCGTGGTGATCGCCACCAGCAGCGAGTGGCTCGGCGCGACCGTCGGCGCCGGGCTGTACGTGGCGCTGCTCGGACTGCTGTCGCTCGCCGTGGGAGCCCTGCTGCGCCACTCCGCCGGCGCCATCACCACCATGCTCGGCGTCGTCCTGCTGCCGCTGCTGCTGGCCCTGTTCATGGTGACGGAGAGCCTGCAGGAGGTGCGCGAGAAGCTGATCGAGTACTCGCCGCTGAACGGCCTCGCGTCGCTCTACCGCATCCCGATGGACGGCGGCCAGGGCGACGGCTGGGACCTGCTCTGGATCCTCGCGGGCGTGACAGCCGCCGTACTGGTCGCCGCCTTCGCGCTGTTGGAGAAGCGCGACGTCTGACCGCCGCAGAAGGGGGCCGCCGAAGGGCGAGCCGTGGGCCCGTTCAGTAGCGCGGCGCGTTCCGGGACCGCTGCACCCGTGTGGTGCGGCGGTCCTTCGCATTCCAGCACGCCCGATGCCAGTGCCGCCGGTCCTCGACGGCACCGTGCCGGGCCCAGGCCACGACATGCGGAACGCCAGGGGGGATCTCCTGGTCGCAGCCGGGGCAGCGGTAGTGCTTGGCGGCGGCGGCGCCGGCGATCTGCCGTACCATCCACTCCTCGCCCTGCCAGCTCTCCGTAATCCCCCAGGGTGGGGGTCCCCCCGGCGAAGCCGGAGGGCGTGCACCCTCCGGGCCGCCATCGCCCCACGGGAACGACTTGCCGCCGCGCGGGCGGTTTCGACGCGGAGACACGGGGCACCTCGCGAGGATCCGGGGTTTGCTTGCCATGACCAGCGTACGCGCCGGGCTCAGGGGACTCGCAAGAAGCGCACACCGGCAGAGCAGAAGTGGCCAGCCCCGTCGACAACCTTCACGATCGCCCCGATAATCCGTCAAACTTCTTGCGAGGCCGTGCCCTTGGCACGTGTCAGACGTTATTGCCACCAAGGGGGGTATGCCGCGTCGGCCGCGAGGAGGCAGAAGGCGATGCGCTTAGGAGCTTTTGTACTGGCCGCCCAATTCCCGGGCCAGGGACAGGGGGAGGCGCTGCACCGCGCGGTGCGATCGGCCCAGGCCGTGGAAGAGGCGGGGCTCGACTCGGTCTGGCTCGCCGAGCACCACTTCGTACCGTACGGGGTCTGTCCCTCCGCGGTGACGCTTGCCGCGTTCCTGCTCGGCCGCACCCGCCGGATCGGGGTCGGCACGGCCGTCAGCGTGCTGCCGACCGTTCATCCCGTGGCGCTTGGGGAGCAGGCCGCGCTGCTGCACCTGACGTCCGGCGGCCGGTTCACCCTCGGCGTCGGCCGCGGCGGCCCCTGGGTGGACCTCGAGGTCTTCGGCGCCGGGCTGGAGGCGTACGAGTCGGGCTTCCCCGAATCCCTCGACCTACTGCTGCGCTGGCTGAGCGAGCCCCGCGTCGGCGCCGACGGCGAGCGCTTCGCCTTCCGTGAAGTCCCCGTCGTACCGCGCACGGACGAGCTGTTGGACGCCCCCGAGGGACCGCCGGTGCTGGTCGCGTGCACCTCCCCCGGGAGCGTCCGGCTCGCCGCCGAGCGCGGGTTGCCCATGCTGCTGGGCATGCACTGCGACGACGAGGAGAAGGCGGAGATGGTCGCCCTCTGGCGCACCTCCGCTCTGGAGGTGGGCCGTTGTCCTCAGGAGGTCGCCGACGCCGAACACGTCTCGGCCGGTGTGGTGCAGATCGCCGATGCGCGGCAGGACGCGATTGAGGCCCTGGCCAAGGCGATGCCGGGGTGGCTCCGCCAGGGCCTGGAAGCGCATGTCACGGTCGACGGCCGAGCACGGCGGATGCGCGACCCGCACACGTACACCGAGTTATTGTGCGCGCTGCATCCGGTGGGGACGCCGAGCCTGTGCGCCGACCGTCTTGCGGCGACGGCCGAGCGCACGGGCGTGAACCGTTTCGCCTTGCTGGTCGAGGGCACGGGCGATCTGGCGGCCACGGAGGAGAACGTACGACGCCTGGGCAGCGAGGTGCTGCCGCTCCTCATCTAGCCCCCCGGAGGCTGCCGCTCCTGCACCGATACACCTCCCCCCATATGCGGAGCGGCAGCAGAGAGGCTCAGCAGTCCCGGAGTACTGGCGACTGGTTGAGCAGCTGGCCGCGTATGGATGTGAACCGAGCCAGTCGCTCATCGGCCGACGGGTCGAGCGGGAAGACCGCCACCCGGTGGCAGTTCTGGAACGCCAGCCGCACGCCGAAGTGCCGTTGCAGTGCACCACGTATCGCGTCACTCGCCAGCGCTCGAAGCAGCTGGCCGCGCGCCTGCTCGTCCGGCGGCGGCACCTGGTTGTCGGCGAACTCGCCGCCATCCACCTTGAGCTGTGCCACCAGAGAGCTGATCATCTCCCATGCGTAAGGCAGGGAGGTCCGGACGCAGTCGACGAATTCGGCTTCGTCGACCTCGCCTCGCTCGGCCTGTTCAAGCAGGGCCGGTGAGACGTCGAGCGACATGGATTCTCCTCTCGCGACCCCGGGGAACGGGGTCTTGCGGGCAGGTAAGGGAAGCCGTCGCGACGCAGCGTGCTCGTACGACAACTTCCCGCTTCAACGGTAGGGCGGGCAAGGCGGTCGCACCAGGCGAATGGGCACACAACCGGCCACGGCCGAACGGGATCATAGGGATTAAAGGGGGCGGCCCGCAGGCCTCGGTCGAGGGTGGTGGCGGTGGGGTCGCCCATGCCGATGGCCAGGGGAGGGTGGGAATCGCGTGGACCACGGCCGGTCCAGTAGCGTGACCGACCATGCGTCTCGTCATCGCCCACTGCTCCGTGGACTACGCGGGCCGGCTCACGGCCCACCTTCCGTCGGCACCCCGTCTCATCCTGGTGAAGGCCGACGGCAGCGTCTCGATCCACGCAGACGACCGGGCCTACAAACCCCTCAACTGGATGTCCCCGCCGTGCACCCTCAAGGAGGGCGACGGCGAGGTGTGGACCGTGGAGAACAAGGCGGGCGAGAAGCTCATCATCACCATGGAGGAGGTGCTGCACGACTCCTCGCACGAGCTCGGGGTGGACCCCGGCCTGATCAAGGACGGGGTCGAGGCGCACCTCCAGCAACTGCTCGCCGACAGGATCGAGACCCTCGGCCAAGGCTATTCACTGATTCGGCGTGAATACCCCACCGCCATCGGGCCGGTGGACATCCTCTGCCGCAATGCGGACGGCGGAGTCGTCGCCGTGGAGATCAAGCGGCGCGGCGAGATCGACGGGGTGGAGCAGCTCACCCGCTATCTCGAACTCCTCAACCGCGACCCGCACCTGGCCCCGGTGCAAGGGATCTTCGCGGCACAGGAGATCAAGCCGCAGGCGCGCGTGCTGGCGACCGATCGCGGCATCGGCTGTGTCGTCCTCGACTACGACGGGCTGCGCGGCATCGAGGACGACAAGCTCCGGCTCTTCTGACCACCCGGTCCTCCGGCACCGACTCACCGGCCCCGACGCCACCGAGGCGGCCGTACCGGCCCCCGATCAGGCGACCGGGGCCGGCGCCACACCCGCATCGGTCGCGCCGTACGACCCCGGAGTGCTGTACGACGCCGGCGCGCTGTACGACCCCGGCGCGCTGCTGACGGCCGGATCACTGCCCGCGGGACTGCTGGGCGCGGGACCACTGGCGGTGGTGGACGTGTCCCCGCCGGGATCCGACGTCGGCGTGGGGATGCCCGTCGGACTCGACGACGGCGGCGGCGAGCTGCTGGGCGAACTGCTCGGTGGCTTCGTGGTAGACGGCGGCTTGGAGGAGGACGGCGGCTTCGACGTCTCGTCCGGCGTCCCCGGCTTCGACGAGCTCGGCTTGCCGGTGGGCGATGGCTTCCCCGTGTCGCTGTCCCCGGGCTGCGGCAGGCCCGGGGTCCCGGGAGCCCGGCTCACGCTCGGCTTCTGGGACCGCTGCGTCGCGCTCTGCGTCGGCTCGTCGGCGATGAGCCCGTTGCTGCCGTCGTCCTCGTTGTCGGACTGCTCGGACTGCACGCGGTCCGCCGGCCGGTCCTCGCCGTCCGACGAGGCGCCGAGGGTCACCACGGCGCCCAGAACGGCCACCAGGAGCGCGCCCGCTCCCGCCGCGACCATGTTGCGCCGGGCTCCGCCGACGACCGTACGGCGCATCCCGGCGAGCTTCCCGGAGCCCCCGCCGCGCCCGGGCCCGTCCTGGCCGTGCCACCCCCGCTGAAGGCTGTCGGGGATCGTGACCACGGTGGCGGCCTCGTCCCCACCCGTGCCCCCGCGCCGGAGGCTCTGGGGGAGCACGGCTGTGACCCCGCCGGGCGGCGAGACGGAAGCGTCACCCTGTGCGTCCGGGACCTCTTCGCCCGCCGCCGCCCGCCCGACGCCGGGCACGAAGCCACCGGCCTTGTCCTCGACCAGTGCCAGCGCCCGGCGACCCGCGACCGTGCCACGGCGGTCGGAGAGCGCCCCGCGCAGCCCGATGGAGGCCTCCAGTTCGGCACGCGCCCGGTCCAGATGGCCGGTGCACAGCGCCAGAACGCCCAACTCGTGGTGGAAATAGGCCTCCTGGGCGACCTCGCCGGCGACTCGCGCCGCCTCCTGGCCGTGCCGCAGTGTCCGCTCCCACACGCTCCAGGTCAGGGCCGCGGCGAACACGGGCGCCGCCGTACGGGCCAGCAGAACGGCCGTACTCGCACGACCGCCTTCCGCATGTCCCACCAGGGAGCCCAGCGCGGCGAGGATCGCGTCCGACTCGGCAGCCGCCCGCTCCGGGGTGACGGACGAGTGCCCGATCCACCAGGCGTAGTGCTGGGCCGCGGTATGGGCCCGGGCGGCCGCGTCGTCCGCGTACCCGGCGGTCACCAACTGGGCCGCGGCTCCGGCCGCCAGCCGGTAGTGCGCCGCGACGCGAGTGATCAGTCCGCAGGCGAGCAGCTCACCGACTGCGGCGTCGGCGTGGGTGTCCCCGACCAGCGCGGGCAGATGCGACTGGTGCGGGCACTCTCCGCCGAAGGCGACAGCGAACCGCAGGCTCTCGCGGGCCGCCTCGCTCAGCCGGGAGGCGATCAGGGCGACGGGCGCGGCCGCCTCGGCGAGCGACGGCAATCGGAAGTCCTGCCGGTCCTCGTCGAAGGACGGGTCGCGCGGCCGGTCCTCGAAGGCGCCGTGCTCGTCCGAGGCGTCGAACTCGGCGCGCAGCGCATCCCGCTGCCGGAGCAGCGCCCCGGCCTGGATGAAGCGCAGGGGCAACCCCTCGGACTCGAACCAGAGATCCGCCGCCCACGCCGTCTCGTCCTCGTCGAGCGGCCGACCCGCGGCCTTCGCCAGGAGCTCCACGCAGCCGGTGCGGGAGAGCCCGGCGAGGAAGACCTCCTCGAGGTGCGATGTGGCGGAGGGAGACGGGACATCGGGCGTGGCCGAGATCAGGAAGGCGCACTCGGGCGTGGCGTCGAGCAGCTCGTCGAGCGCGCTCCCGCCGAACTCGACGTCGTCGAGCACCACGACCGCCCCGATCCCGCCGACCGCCGCCAGGAGCTCCGCACGGGCGGGCCGGTGCAGCGGCGCCCGATGGACCGTCGTGAAGAGCTCGTGCAACAGGTCGGTCGGGGTGCGGTGGTGGCCGGAGAGCCGGACCAGACCGTCCGGGGCGAGGCCGGCACAGTCCGCGGCGACGGCGTCCAGCAGGGTCGTACGACCGGAGCCGGACGGGCCGGTGAGGCGGACGGACCGCCCACGGGAGAGCAGGCGTACGAGCCGTTCCCGCTCCTCCTCGCGCTCCAGCAGCGGGAGCTCGGGCACAGGGGGACCGGCGGGTACGGGGGGCCGCGAGGCACGGCGCAGCGCGTCCCGCTCCTCGGGGTTCCGGCGCTCGGGGCGGCCGGGGTGCTCTCCGGGCGGACACGGCTCGATCTCGCTGCCGTCGACGGGGTTGACCGTCAGCAGGTACTCGGCTGCCACCAGCTGGACGGTCTTCGCGGGTCCGGAGCCCTTGTCTCCGTCGCGTTCGGCCGTCGCGAAGGCGGCCGTCAGGGCATCGCGGGGCGGGCGGCGCGGTGTTCCGCCGGAGTCGCCCTGCGCGTCGAGGCCGTCGTCGTCACGGCCGTGCTCTTCCGGTCCCCGGTTGTTCGGGTCCATGGTGAATGCCCCCCAGATCCGGGTTGCGTGCCTGTGCCCTCCCGGCCTGTCCGTGCTCGCCGAGCTTCCGGTCCGGTCGCCCGTCACGGGCTTTCGGTGGATATGCGACGGGCAACCGAACCCTAGACCTCGCACAGTATTCAGGAACAGGAGGGACGCCGGGACGTCGGGAACGTCACAGCTTCGTGGAGATGATGGACGGTGTCCGGAATGGGCGCCACGTCCCGCGCCGTGGCCCGGACCTGCCGCGCCCGCCGGACGCCGGTTGCGGGTACCCCCGGACGGAATCTGGGGGAGGTCACCGAGGCCCTGTCAGACCCGCGGCAGCGAATCGGCTTCGAGACCGCCTTCGATGGCCAGGATGCGGTGCAGCCGAGTGGCCACCAGCAGGCGCTGCATCTGGGGCGGTACGCCGCGCAGCACGAGCCGACGGTTGGCCCGCCCGGCCCGGCGGTGCGCTCCCATGATCACGCCGAGGCCGGTGGCATCCCAGGAGTCGAGTCCGGTGAGGTCCAGCACGAGGTCGCCCCGCCCGGAGTCGACCGCGGTGTGCAGGACCGTACGGGCGTCCGCCGCACTCCGGACGTCGAGGCGGCCCCCGACGACCAGCTCGGCGTGGTCGCCCCTGATATGCATATCCGCTCCCCGAATGGTGCGTATGTGGTCTACGTCTACAGAACTGACTGCCTCTCACAGCACAAAGTTGCCGCCTGTAAGCGAACCGATACCGAATTCACCCGGAGGGGTGATGGCTCGGTTGACGCAACCTCAGTACTTGTAAAAGCCCTGCCCGCTCTTCCGGCCGATGTCACCCGCGTCAACCATCCGGCGCATGCCCTCCGGCGGCGCGAATTTCTCGTCCTGTGTCTCCGTGTAGATGTTGCTGGTGGCGTGCAGCAGAATGTCGATGCCGGTGAGGTCGGCCGTGGCGAGCGGGCCCATGGCGTGGCCGAACCCCAGCTTGCAGGCGATGTCGATGTCCTCGGCGGAGGCCACGCCGGACTCGTGCAGCTTGGCCGCCTCGACGACCAGGGCCGAGATGAGGCGAGTGGTGACGAACCCCGCCACGTCGCGATTGACGACGATGCAGGTCTTGCCGACGCTCTCGGCGAACTCGCGGGCGGTCGCAAGGGTTTCGTCGCTGGTCTTGTGGCCCCGTACGAGCTCACACAGCTGCATCATCGGGACCGGCGAGAAGAAATGCGTGCCGACGACCTTCTCGGGCCGGGTCGTCGCCGCCGCGATCTTGGTGATCGGGATGGCGGAGGTGTTGGAGGCCAGGACGGTGTCCTGCTTCACCAGGCCGTCGAGGGTCCGGAAGATCTCCTGCTTGACCTCGATCTTCTCGAAGACGGCCTCGACGACGACATCCGCGTCGGCGGCGGCGTCGAGATCGGTGGTGGGGGTGATACGGGCCAGCGCGGCCTCGGCGTCGGAGGCCTCCAGCTTGCCCTTGGCCACGAACTTCTCGTACGACGCCTTGATGCCGTCGGTGCCGCGGGTCAGCGCCTGATCGGTGACATCGCGCAGGACCACGTCCCAGCCCGCCTGGGCGGAGACCTGAGCGATACCGGACCCCATGAGTCCGGCCCCGATGACGGCGAGCTTCCTGGCCACGTCTGTCCCCTTCATGCACTGTCCGCAGTTCGGCTCTCCGGCGGACCTTAGCGCTCGTGAGGGCCGGGGTGGCGGGGAAGAGATGCGCGTCACGTCTCGAATGACGGACATCACACGAGCGGCGCTCAAGCGCGTTCCGAACTGCGTAGTTGAGCACCTTTTCACGCGGCGATTCCCCGACGGTTCCTCGACCCGGCGGAGATCGTCCCGCACGATTCGCCAGGCCTCGTCCGCCCCATCCCCGGCATCTCGCGCAGCCGGGCACGGGCCACCGTGCCGGGCCACCGTGTCGGGACGGCGGCTCCGTGAGCGTCGGCACGTGGCCCCTCCTGAGGGCCGGGGCGTGGATAGGCTCGACCTATGGTCAACCTGACGCGTATCTACACCCGGACCGGGGACGACGGCACGACCGCCCTCGGCGACATGAGCCGCACCGTGAAAACCGACTCGCGGATCGGGGCGTACGCCGACGCGAACGAGGCGAATGCGGCGATCGGCGTGGCCATCGCGCTCGGGCAGCTGCCCGCGGAGATCGTCAAGGTTCTGGTCCGGGTGCAGAACGACCTGTTCGACGTGGGTGCCGACCTCGCCACTCCGGTGGTGGAGGAGCCGGAGTATCCGCCGCTGCGGGTCGAGCAGAGCTACATCGACAAGCTGGAGGCGGACTGTGACCGCTTCCTCCAGGACCTGGAGAAGCTGCGCAGCTTCATCCTGCCCGGCGGTACGCCGGGCGCGGCGCTGCTGCACCAGGCGTGCACGGTGGTCCGCCGCGCCGAGCGGTCCACCTGGGCGGCGCTGGAGAAGCACGCCGACATCATGAATTCGCTCACGGCGACCTATCTCAACCGCCTGTCCGACCTGCTGTTCATCCTGGCGCGAACGGCCAACAAGGACCGCGGCGACATCCTGTGGGTTCCGGGCGAGAACCGCTGAACTATGCGGTTCACGGCGCGATGGGGATGATCTCGGGAAAGTACGGGGCATAGCGGGCCATCCCGTGTCAGCGACCGGTGGCGCGCAGGCGTCTTGCGCCTTTGGTCCAGACCTCTTGACGATTGGTCCAGACCTTCTTACGCTCCCCCTCACTGTGGTGAGCGAGGTGTGACCTGGGCTCACCGGGCGGCACAAGGTTCTCGAAGGTCACACCCCCTCAGTCCGGACCCACTCGAGGAGCACCCTTGAGCACAGGAACCGCACGACGCATAAGACCCGTACGACGGATCAGATCCAGAGCAATCGCGGCCCTCACCGCCCTCCTTCTGCCCCTCACCGCACTCGTCGGCCTGGCGACTCCCGCCCAGGCGGCCACGACCACCGCCACCTACACCAAAGTCCAAGACTGGGGCACCGGCTTCGAGGGCAAGTGGACGGTGAAGAACACCGGCACCACGGCCATCAGCAGCTGGACCGTGGAGTGGGACTTCCCCTCCGGCACCAAGGTCACCAGCGCCTGGGACGCGGACGTGACCAACTCCGGAGACCACTGGACGGCCAAGAACAAGAGCTGGAAC
Organism: Streptomyces sp. KR80; assembly: GCF_052245555.1. NCBI lineage: Bacteria > Bacillati > Actinomycetota > Actinomycetes > Kitasatosporales > Streptomycetaceae > Streptomyces > Streptomyces sp. KR80. The sequence continues at coordinate 94,897 of NZ_JBQQCD010000004.1, read as the reverse complement.
GGCAGCCTCGCGCCCGGCGCCAGCGTCACCTTCGGCTTCAACGGCACCGGCGGCGGCAGCCCCTCCGGCTGCAAGATCAACGGTGCTTCCTGTGACGGCTCGTCCGACCCGGGAGACCCCGGTGACCCGGGCGACCCAGGCGACCCGGGAGACCCGGGCCCCACCGATCCCGGTGCGCTCGTCAAGCTCGGCTACTTCACCGAGTGGGGCGTCTACGACCGCAACTACCACGTCAAGAACCTGGTGACCAGCGGCTCCGCCTCCAAGATCACCCACATCAACTACGCCTTCGGCAACGTCCAGGGCGGAAAGTGCACGATCGGCGAGGCCTACCCCGACTACGAGAAGTCATACACCGCCGAGCAGAGCGTGGACGGCGTCGCCGACACCTGGGACCAGCCGATCCGCGGCAACTTCAACCAGCTGCGCAAGCTGAAGAAGATGTACCCGCACATCAAGGTGCTGTGGTCCTTCGGTGGCTGGACCTGGTCCAAGGGCTTCCCCGAGGCCGTGCAGAACCCGAGCGCCTTCGCCGAGTCCTGCTATCAGCTGGTGGAGGACCCGCGCTGGGCCGATGTCTTCGACGGCATCGACCTGGACTGGGAGTACCCCAACGCCTGCGGCCTGACCTGTGACTCGAGCGGACCGGCCGCCTTCAAGAACATGATGCAGGCGATGCGCGCCCGGTTCGGCAACAACAACCTCGTCACCGCGGCCATCACCGCCGACGGCTCCAACGGCGGCAAGATCGACGCGGCCGACTACGGAGGCGCCGCGCAGTACGCCGACTGGTACAACGTGATGACGTACGACTTCTTCGGCGCCTGGGCGGCGCAGGGTCCGACCGCCCCGCACTCACCGCTCACCTCCTACAGCGGAATCCCCCAGCAGGGCTTCAACTCCGACGCCGCCATCCAGAAGCTCAAGTCCAAGGGCGTCCCCACGAGCAAGCTGAATCTGGGGATCGGGTTCTACGGACGCGGCTGGACCGGTGTCACGCAGAAGGAGCCCGGCGGCACGGCGACGGGGGCGGCGCCCGGCAAGTACGAGGCGGGCATCGAGGACTACAAGGTGCTCAAGGGCAAGTGCCCGGCCAACGGGACTGTCGCGGGCACGGCGTACGCCCACTGCGGCTCCGAATGGTGGAGCTACGACACCCCGTCCACGATCACCGGGAAGATGACCTATGTGAAGAACCAGGGCCTCAAGGGCGCGTTCTTCTGGGAATTCAGCGGTGACACCACCAACGGCGAGCTGATGACCGCGATCGACAGCGGTCTGAAGTAGCCCCGGAACGGGCCGGGGAGGCGGTGTCGCCCCCGCCTCCCCGGTCTCTCCACGTAAACCTGTGGGACCTCTCGCCCTTTTAAGCCACATTCACTCTCCCCCAGCTACCGCTGGGAGGGGCCCCCACCCAACGAGGAGCCCCTTTTAAGCAACATTGACTCGTTGGCCGGGCGGGGCGGCCTCGAGCCAGGCGAGAAAGCCCGTGAGCGCATCCTCGCTCATCGCGAGTTCGGCGCGCGTGCCCCGGTGCAGACAGCCCAGAATGATGGCCTCGGAGAGCAGTGCGAGCTCCTCCTCGCCCTGCGGTGCCCGGCGTGAGAGCACCTCGATCGCGGAGCGCTCCAGCACGCGACGCGGGCGCGGGGCGTACGAGAACACCCGGAACCACTCGATCCGGTCCCCGCTGTAGCGCGCCACGCCGTACACCCAGCCCTTGCCGCTGGGCTCGACGTCGCCGGCCGCCGGTCCGGCGTCCGTATCCCCCCGCACGGGCACGTTCCAGCGCAGACTGCAGTCGAACGTACCGCCGGAGCGCTGGATCAGCCTGCGGCGCAGGCCGAAGACGAACAGCCCCAGCAGCACCAGGGCGACGACCACGCCGATCACGACCAGGGCGAGGAACATCTTCACCGACCTCCTCGCCTCGAGTACCGGACCAGTATGACCTCGTGATTCGCCTCAGCCGCGGACCACCCTGGGGAGACCCAGCGGCGTCCGCGGCTGTGGGAGCACCCCCGGACGGAGTCCGGGGGAGCGTGGCATGTGGCCGGGCGGCTCAGCGGTTCCCCGCCGCCGTCGCGGCGAGCCGGACCTCCGCACGCCGCTCGGCGGCGGCGTCTGCCTCGGCCTTCGCCCGCTCCAGGGCCCGCTCCACACGGGCCACATCGATCTCGTCCGCCAGCTCCGCGATCTCGGCGAGCAGCGACAGCTTGTTCTCGGAGAACGAGATGAATCCACCGTGCACCGCGGCCACGACGGTGCCACCGTCGCTCGTACGGATGGTGACCGGGCCGGGCTCCAGCACACCGAGCAGCGGCTGGTGGCCGGACATGACGCCGATGTCACCCGATGTGGTGCGCGCGACGACCAGGGTGGCCTCACCGGACCAGACATTGCGGTCCGCGGCGACCAGCTCGACGTGCAGCTCAGCAGCCAACGTGGCTCCTCGGGTATCCACCTGCCGTGGCAGGTGTCCAGACAAAGACTGGGGTGTCAAGAATAACGGGCGTGACGGTCAGGGGCGGGCGAGCCCGCCCCTGACCGGAGAGCAGATGCTCAGGAGACACCCAGCTCCTTGGCGTTCTTCTTGAGGTCGTCGAGACCACCGCACATGAAGAAGGCCTGCTCGGGGAAGTGGTCGTACTCGCCGTCCGCGATCGCGTTGAACGCGGTGATCGACTCGTCGAGCGACACATCCGAACCGTCCACACCGGTGAACTGCTTCGCCGCGTGGGTGTTCTGCGACAGGAAGCGCTCGATACGGCGGGCGCGGTGGACGACCAGCTTGTCCTCCTCGCCGAGCTCGTCGATGCCGAGGATCGCGATGATGTCCTGGAGGTCCTTGTACTTCTGCAGGATCCCCTTGACGCGCGAGGCGCACTCGTAGTGCTCCTGCGTGATGTAGCGCGGGTCCAGGATGCGGGACGTCGAGTCCAGCGGGTCCACCGCCGGGTAGATGCCCTTCTCCGAGATCGGACGCGACAGCACGGTCGTCGCGTCGAGGTGCGCGAAGGTCGTCGCCGGCGCCGGGTCGGTCAGGTCGTCCGCGGGGACGTAGATCGCCTGCATCGAGGTGATCGAGTGACCACGGGTCGAGGTGATGCGCTCCTGGAGCTGACCCATCTCGTCCGCGAGGTTCGGCTGGTAACCCACCGCGGACGGCATACGGCCGAGCAGGGTGGACACCTCGGAACCGGCCTGGGTGAAGCGGAAGATGTTGTCGATGAAGAACAGCACGTCCTGCTTCTGCACATCGCGGAAGTACTCCGCCATGGTCAGACCGGCCAGGGCCACCCGGAGACGGGTGCCCGGGGGCTCGTCCATCTGGCCGAAGACCAGCGCGGTCTTGTCCAGAACGCCGGACTCTTCCATCTCATGGATCAGGTCGTTGCCCTCACGGGTGCGCTCGCCGACACCGGCGAACACGGAAACGCCCTCGTGCAGCTTGGCCACACGCATGATCATTTCCTGGATGAGGACGGTCTTGCCAACGCCCGCACCACCGAACAGACCGATCTTGCCGCCCTTGACGTACGGGGTCAGCAGGTCGACGACCTTGAGGCCGGTCTCGAACATCTCGGTCTTGGACTCGAGCTGGTCGAAGGCGGGGGCCTTGCGGTGGATCGCCCAGCGCTCGGCCTCCTTGCCGCTCTCCTCGGGGAGGTTCAGCACCTCACCGAGGGTGTTGAACACCTTGCCCTTGGTGAAATCGCCGACCGGCACAGTGATGCCGGCGCCGGTGTTGGTCACCGCGGCCTGGCGGACCAGACCGTCGGTGGGCTTCATGGAGATGGCACGGACCAGACCCTCACCCAGGTGCTGGGCGACCTCGAGGGTCAGCGTCTTCTTCGCGCCGGCCTCGGCCGGGTCCTCAACCTCAACAGTCAGGGCGTTGTAGATCTCCGGCATCGCGTCGACGGGGAACTCCACGTCGACGACCGGGCCGATGACCCGCGCGACGCGGCCCGTCGCCGTGGCCGTCTCAACAGTGGTTGTCATATGTCAGTCACTCCCCGCGGTCGCGTCGGCCAGGGCACTGGAGCCACCGACGATCTCGCTGATTTCCTGGGTGATTTCGGCCTGGCGGGCCTGGTTGGCAAGCCGCGTGAGCGACTTGATGAGCTCTTCGGCGTTGTCGGTCGCCGACTTCATCGCACGGCGGCGGGCCGCGTGCTCCGAGGCGGCCGACTGCAGCAGAGCGTTGTAGATACGGCTCTCGACGTACCGCGGCAGCAGGGCGTCCAGGACGTCCTCCGCCGACGGCTCGAAGTCGTAGAGCGGAAGGACCTCGCCCTTCTTCTCCGTCTCCTCCGTCGCCTCGAGGCTGAGGGGCAGCAGCCGGTTCTCGACCGGGGCCTGCGTCAGCATCGACACGAACTCGGTGAAGACGATGTGCAGCTCGTCGACCCCGCCCTCGGCCGTGTCGGTGAGGACAGCCTCGACCAGAGGAGCGGCGACCGCCTTGGCATCAGCGTACGACGGCTTGTCCGTGAACCCCGTCCAGGAGTCCTTGATCGTGCGGTGGCGGAAGCTGTAGTAGGCGACGCCCTTGCGGCCGACGATGTACGGGACGACCTCCTTGCCCTCGGCCTTGAGACGCTCCGTGAGCTTCTCGGCAGCCTTGATGGCGTTGGAGGAGTAGCCGCCGGCGAGACCGCGGTCGCTCGTGACGAGCAGCACCGCGGCACGCACGGGCTGCTCGGCCTCGGTGGTCAGCGGATGCTGAGTGTTGGAGCCGGTCGCCACGGCCGTCACCGCGCGGGTGAGCTCACTCGCGTACGGCGTGGAGGCCGCCACCTGGCGCTGCGCCTTGACGATGCGCGAGGCGGCGATCATCTCCATCGCCTTGGTGATCTTCTTGGTGGCCGTGACGGACTTGATGCGGCGCTTGTATACCCGAAGCTGGGCGCCCATGCTCAGCCCTCACCCAGCAGCTTGCCGTCCGAGGTCTCGAACTGCTGCTTGAAGGAGGTGATGGCGTCCGCGACGGCCTGCAGGGTGTCGTCGGACATCTTGCCGCCCTCGCGGATCGACGTCAGCAGGCCCTTGTGCTCCCGGTGCAGGTAGTCGAGGAGCTCCCGCTCGAAGCGGCGGATGTCCTCGACGGGCACATCGTCCATCTTGCCGGTGGTGCCGGCCCAGATGGAGACGACCTGGTCCTCGGTGGGGTACGGGGCGTACTGGCCCTGCTTCAGCAGCTCGACCATGCGCTTGCCGCGCTCCAGCGACGCCTTGGACGCCGCGTCCAGGTCGGAGCCGAAGGCGGCGAACGCCTCGAGCTCGCGGTACTGGGCGAGGTCCACGCGAAGCCGGCCGGAGACCTGCCTGATGGCCTTGTGCTGGGCGGAGCCACCGACACGGGAGACCGAGATACCGACGTTCAGCGCCGGGCGCTGGCCCGCGTTGAACAGGTCGGACTCCAGGAAGCACTGGCCGTCGGTGATGGAAATGACGTTGGTCGGGATGAACGCCGAGACGTCGTTCGCCTTGGTCTCGACGATCGGCAGACCCGTCATCGAGCCCTTGCCCATGTCGTCGGAGAGCTTGGCGCAGCGCTCCAGGAGGCGGGAGTGCAGGTAGAAGACGTCACCCGGGTAGGCCTCGCGGCCCGGCGGGCGGCGCAGCAGCAGGGACACGGCGCGGTAGGCGTCGGCCTGCTTCGACAGGTCATCGAAGACGATCAGGACGTGCTTGCCCTGGTACATCCAGTGCTGGCCGATGGCCGAGCCGGTGTACGGGGCGAGGTACTTGAAGCCGGCCGGGTCGGACGCCGGAGCCGCGACGATCGTCGTGTACTCCAGGGCGCCGGCCTCCTCCAGCGCGCCGCGCACGGACGCGATGGTGGAGCCCTTCTGGCCGATGGCGACGTAGATGCAGCGGACCTGCTTGTTCGGGTCGCCGGAACGCCAGTTGTCGCGCTGGTTGATGATCGTGTCGACGGCCAGGGCGGTCTTCCCGGTCTGGCGGTCACCGATGATCAGCTGGCGCTGACCGCGGCCGATCGGGGTCATCGCGTCGACGGCCTTGAGGCCCGTCTCCATCGGCTCGTGCACCGACTTACGGGCCATGACGCCCGGTGCCTGCAGCTCGAGGGCGCGACGGTCTTCGGTCTCGATCTCGCCGAGGCCGTCGATCGGGTTGCCGAGCGGGTCGACGACGCGACCCAGGTAGCCCTCGCCGACGGCGACGGACAGGACCTCTCCGGTGCGAGAGACCGGCTGGCCCTCCTCGATGCCGCTGAACTCACCGAGGACGATCGCACCGATCTCGCGCTCCTCGAGGTTGAGGGCGAGGCCGAGGGTGCCGTCCTCGAACTTCAGCAGCTCGTTCGCCATGACCGAGGGAAGTCCCTCGACCTTCGCGATGCCGTCGCCGGCAACGCTGACCGTACCGACCTCCTCGCGCGAGGCCGCGTCCGGCTTGTACGCCTGGACAAAGTTCTCCAGCGCGTCCCGGATCTCCTCCGGCCGGATCGTGAGCTCCGCCATCTGGGTTCCCTGCTCTCCTTGTTGGGCCCGAAGTCTTTAGGGGGTCTGGGGGCGACCCCCAGAGGACTCTGCACGGCCCAACTCGGGCCGCTGTGAATCGTGTTGAGTTGGTGGCTGGTCAGCCGGCCATCCGCCGACCCACCTCTTCGAGGCGGTCCACGATGGTCCCGTTGATGACCTCTTCGCCGACCCGCACCGAGATCCCGCCGAGGACCTCGGGGTCCACGTCGAGGTTCAGGTGCATCTGCCGGCCGTACAGCTTCGCCAGCACAGCGCCGAGACGCTGCTTCTGCTGGTCACTGAGCGGCACCGCCGAGGTAACGACCGCGACCATCCGGTCACGGCGCGCCGCGGCCAGCTTGGAGAGGGCGTCGAGCCCTCCCTCAAGGCTACGACCACGCGGCTGTGTCACAAGACGCACCACGAGTCGCTCGGTGACCGGGTGGGCCCTGCCGCCCAGCAGGCTGCGCAGCAGCTCCGCCTTGGCGGAGACGGTGGCCGTACGGTCGGTCAGCGCCGCCCGCAGCTCGGTGGACGAGGCCACGATCCGGGCGAACCGGAACAGCTCGTCCTCGACGCCGTCGAGCGCGTCGGCCCGCTGCGCCGCGACGAGGTCGGCGATGTTCGCCAGCTCCTCGATCGCGTCCACCAGGTCGCGCGAGCGCGACCAGCGGGAGCGGACCATGCCGGAGAGCAGATCGACGGTCTCGCCGCCGACCTGACCGCCCAGCACGCGCGCGACCAGTTCGGCCTTGGCCTCACCGGCCTGCGCCGGGTCGGTGAAGACCCGACGCAGCGACACCTCGCGGTCGAGCAGCCCCGTGACGGCGGCCAGCTCCTCGGCGAGCTGCGCCGCGTCGACGGACGTGTTGTCCGTCAGCGCGTCGAGACGCTCGCGCGCGGAGGCCAGTGCCTCGCGGCTCGCTCCATTCATCGGGCTGCCTCGGCCTTCTCCTCGAGCTCGTCGAGGAAGCGGTCGATGACGCGGCTCTGCCGGGCGACGTCCTCGAGGGACTCGCCGACGATCTTGCCGGCCAGACCGGTGGCGAGCGTGCCCACGTCCTGGCGCAGCGCGGCCGCGGCCTGCTTGCGGTCGGCCTCGATCTGGGTGTGGCCGGCGGCGATGATCTCCTCACGCTGCCGCTGGCCTTCCGCGCGCATCTCGGCGATGAGCGCGGCACCCTGCTCCTGCGCCTCCTGGCGCAGGCGGGCGGCCTCGTGCCGGGCCTCGGCGAGCTGAGCCTTGTACTGCTCGAGCACGTCCTGGGCCTCGGACTGGGCCGCCTCGGCCTTCTCGATCCCGCCCTCGATGGCCTCGCGGCGCTGCTCCAGAACCTTGTTGATGTTCGGGAGGAGCTTCTTGGCGAGGAAGCCGAAGACGATGGCGAACGCGATCAGGCCGATGACGAGCTCTGGGATCGGCGGGATGAGAGGGTTCTGCTCCTCCCCCTGCGCCAGGAGTTCCAGGGCGTTCACATCATTGCCTTTCGTCGGATAGGGCTGGTCGACGCTGTCTGGTGTCAGCTGCCGTAGACGAACGGCATGACGAGGCCGATGAGGGCAAGCGCCTCACAGAAGGCGAAACCGAGGATCTGGTTGGTACGGATCAGACCGGCGGCCTCGGGCTGGCGGGCAAGCGCCTGGGTGCCGTTGCCGAAGATGATGCCGATACCGACACCGGGGCCGATGGCAGCGAGACCGTAGCCGATGGAGCCCAGGGCCTTGATGTCACCTTCGAGGGCGGCGAGGTTCTGCACAGCGGACATGCCGTTTCTTCCTTCTTCTTCATGGACCGGTGGGGGTTGGCCACCGGACGCCTACAGGACTGAGGGTGCGGGTGTGCTCAGTGGTGCTCGGCGAGGGCGCCCTGAACATAGGAGGTGGCCAGGAGGACGAAGACGTACGCCTGGATCGCCTGGATGAAGAGCTCGAAGATGGTCATCACGACGACCATCACGAACGAGACGCCCGCGTACGCGATGCCGATTCCGTTCAGCAGGTACCAGCTCGCGATGGTGAACAGCAGCAGCAGGGTGTGACCCGCGAACATGTTGGCGAAGAGCCGGACGCCGTGAGTGAACGGTCGCACGATCATGTTCGAGAAGAACTCGAGCACGACGACCATGGGGAGGACGGCGCCGAGCGATTTGTCGTAGCCGGTGATGTTCTTCACGCCGCCGACGAAGCCGTGCTTCTTGAAGGTGAGCGAGACCCACAACACGTAGACGATCAGTGCGAGGCCCACCGGGAAGGCGATGATCGACGTCACCGGGAACTGTGCAATCGGGATGATCGCCCAGAGGTTCATCATCCAGACGAAGAAGAACAGCGAGACCATGAGCGGGACGTACTTCTCGCCCTGACGCTTGCCCAACGTCTCGTAGACGATGCCACGGCGCACGAAGTCATAGCCGGCCTCTGCGACCATCTGCAGCTTGCCAGGCACCACGGTCGGCTTATTGAAGGCGGCCCAGAAGAAGCCCACGATGGCAATCGAGCCGAGGAGCGCCAGCAGCATCGGCTTGTTGAACTCGATGCCGCCGACCTCGAACATCTCCTTGAAGACAAAGGAGTGCAGGCCAGGGGCATCGAAGCCGCATCCCGAGAAGATGTGGCAATCGGTCTCGAAGGCGAGCGTCATCTGGTCAGCACTCACCGCGAGCTCCTTCAGCGTGGCGCATAGGTACGGCAACCTCGATGTGTCGGCGCGGCACGAAGCCGCGGGTCGGCACTGGACTGGTCTTACGAATGTGGGGGCGGCTGATCGAGCCCAACGCAGGCATCAACTGCATGGACTGCCGGTTCCGTCCCGAGAACCCTGGAAACTCAGCCGCCTGCGCCTGCGATGCCGCAGTTGGCATCGGACCATAGCAGGACCGCGATCGCATGCTTATACCGGCCCTACCTGTCACGTCGCCGACCCTGCGGCTTCGGGCTTCTTGCCCTGAGCTGAAGACTCCGGCTCGACGTAGAGGATCTTGGCCTTCATGTGCGCACGGGCCTGGGTGGCGACCCAGACCAGCGTCGCAGCGACGAGCGCGCCACCGAAAACCTTGGGGTGGAACAGCGTCGTGTCCTTGAACGCGGCCATGAACATGAAGAGCAGCAGCAGCTGAGCCGTGTAGAGCATCAGGCCCATCGCCTGGAAGAGATGGGGCAAGGACCGCGCGGTCCGCTGCAGAACGACGAGCCCGATCCCCATGAACAGCATCACCACCGCCGTCCCGGCGGCCGCGCCGATCGCCCCCTTGCCACCGGCGAGCACGGCGCCGACAACGACGGCGATCACGCCGACAGCAGCCGTGGGAACGGCGGTTTGGAGCAGCATTCGGGCGTCAGGTGACTGCATGGCGGCAACTCCGCTCGGGGGTCGGGGCGAGTGTCGTCATGGACGAGCGTAGGTCCCGGCAGAGGTCGTACCTCGCGCCAAAGATCCATCGCACTAAGGTTCTTCGGCCTCGCCGCCGGGTCTCGTGAACGGTATCACAATCTATTTGATGAGGTCTTTACCTACTTGGTGTGCTGCCCGTCACACATACGAGCTAGGTCCCGCACCAATGAGCTGACGACGAAGTCACTTGCCCCATATGGGAGATTTGTCACACGCCCTACCAGTCGCGAGACCGCCCACCGATCGCCGTCGCGCCGACCGGAACGCGGGTACGGCCCTCGTGCTCCGCCGTCCCCCTGGCCAACTCAGGCACCACGGACAGCTCTGCGGCTGCCTCCCTCAAGCGATCGCTCCGCCGGTAGCGGGGCGGGAGGAAGGACTCCGCCCAGCGCGGGGCCCGCGGGGTGAAGCGGGGCATCAGCAGCAGCACCAGGCCCACCGCGCTCAGGGCGACGATCGCCAGCACGATCCACATGCTGGCCGAGTTGACCGAGTACGCGACCGCGCCGAAGGCGATCAGGGCCGACCAGAAGTACATGATCAAGACTGCGCGGCTGTGCGAGTGGCCGATCTCCAGCAGGCGGTGGTGCAGATGACCGCGGTCGGCGACGAACGGCGACTGGCCCTTCCAGGTGCGGCGCACGATGGCCAGGACGAGGTCCGCGACCGGGACCATCAGCACGGTGAGCGGCAGCAACAGCGGAATGTAGACCGGCACCGTCGTGTGCACCGCCGCCCGCTCCGAACCCGTGAAGAGCTTCAGGGCGTCCGGGTCCACCTGGCCCGTGATGGAGATCGCCCCCGCCGCCAGGACGAGCCCGATGAGCATCGAGCCGGAGTCGCCCATGAAGATCCGCGCCGGGTGCATGTTGTGCGGCAGGAAGCCCAGGCACATGCCCATGAGGATCACCGCGAAGAGCGTCGCAGGCGCCGCCGCCTCCAGGCCGTAGCCGAACCACATCCGGTACGCGTACATGAAGAACGCCGCCGCCGCGATGCAGACCATGCCGGACGCCAGACCGTCCAGGCCGTCCACGAAGTTCACGGCGTTGATGGTGATGACCACGAGTGCGACCGTGAGCAGCGTGCCCTGCATCGAGGTCAGGGCGACCGACCCGACGCCCGGCACCGGGATCCACAGGATCGTGAGCCCCTGCATCACCATCACGCCGGCGGCGATCATCTGCCCGCCCAGCTTGATCAGCGCGTCCACGCCCCACTTGTCGTCCAGCACGCCCAGCAGCCAGATCAGCGCGGCGCCGGAGAGCAGGGCCCGTGGCTCGTTCGACAGCTCGAAGACTTTTCCGACGTTGGAGAGATGGGCGGCGACCAGCAGACCCGCGCACAGGCCCCCGAACATGGCGATCCCGCCGAGCCGGGGCGTCGGCTCGCGGTGCACGTCACGCGCCCGGATCTCCGGCATCGCCCCGGCTGCGATGGCGAACTTCCGCACCGGGCCGGTCAGCAGATAGGTGACTGCGGCCGTGACGCACAGCGTCAGCAGGTATTCACGCACGGGCTGCCCCAGGGGTATCGCTGGCCATCTCCGCCCCACACCTTATTCGGGTCTGCGGAGAGGCGCGTACACCGTGCAGGACGTGCGCGCTCCCCAGATGGTTGCACAGGCCCCCGTTACCCGGGCTCCGCCCCCGGTTGCGCGGCCGGGTAGGGCGGGAAGGCTCTGGTGAGCTCCGTCGCCTCTGTGCGCACCTTCGTGTCCTCCCGCAGCGCCGCCCCGACGAGCTTGGCGATCCGCCCCATCTCCGCCTCGCCCATGCCCTGCGTGGTGACCGCCGCGCTGCCCAGCCGGATGCCGGTGGTCGGGGCGGGCGGTGCCGCGCCGTACGGCAGGCAGCAGGTGTCCAGGACCACCCGGGCCGCGGCGCAGCGGGCCCGGGCGGTCCGCCCGTCGAGCTCCAGCGGGGCGACATCGGCGGTGATCATGTGGGTGTCGGTGCCGCCCGTGGTCACGGTCAGCCCCTCGTCGGCCAGCCCAGCGGCCAGCGTCTGCGCATTGGCCACCACCTGCTGGGCGTACGCCGCGAAGGCGGGGGTGGCGGCCTCGCCGAAGGCGACGGCCTTGGCCGCGATCGTGTGCATCTGAGCCCCGCCCTGGGTGAAGGGGAAGACCGCCCGGTCGATCCGCTCCGCGAGGTCCGCTCCGCACAGGATCAGCCCGCCCCGCGGGCCCCGCAGCACCTTGTGTGTGGTCCCGCACACCACATCGGCGTACGGCACCGGGTTGGGCGCCGCGCCTCCGGCGACCAGGCCCAGCGGGTGCGCGGCATCGGCGATGAGGAACGCGCCGACATCGTCCGCGATCTCCCGGAAGGCGGCGTAGTCGGGGTGGCGGGGGTAGGAGATCGAGCCGCAGACGATGGCCTTGGGGTGGTGCTTGCGGGCGAGGTCGCTGACCTTGTCGTAGTCGATCAGGCCGGTCTTCGGGTGAACGCCGTAGCCGACGAAGTCGAACCAGCGGCCGGAGAAGTTGGCCGGGGAGCCGTGGGTCAGGTGGCCGCCCTGGGGCAGGGCCATGGCCAGCACGGTGTCGCCGGGCCGCAGCAGGGCCGCGTACGCCGCGAGCACGGCGGAGGAGCCGGAGTGCGGCTGGACGTTGGCGTGCTGGGCGCCGAAGAGCACCGTGGCCCGCTCGGCGGCGAGCCGCTCGGCAAGGTCGACCAGCTCGCAGCCGCCGTGGTGGCGGGCGCCCGGGTAGCCCTCGGCGTACTTGTTCGCGAACGGGGAGCCGAGCGCCGCGAGGACCGCGGGAGAGGTGAAGTTCTCCGCCGCGATCAGCTGGAGTCCGGTGGATTGGCGGTCCAGCTCGGCGAGCAGCAGCCCGGCGAGTTCGGGGTCCTGGCGGCGCAGGGCGTCGTAGTCCGGGCCCCACCGGGTGGCGGGGCCGGGGTGCGCCTCACCTTCTCCACGGACTTCGGTTCGGGCGCTGAGGTGCGTCCCCTGGTTGGCTGAGGTGGTGACCGGCATGGCTGGCTCCGGACCGTGGGAAGGTGCACTGCTGATGAGGGCGCGCGGGCGTCATCCCCAATGTAGGCCCAGGAATGCGGGACGGCGCGGTGCGTGCTCGGGTCTGTGGTCCGCGGGGAGCCGTCGACGCCTCCGGGTGGCCGAGCTGCGGGAATGCGTGCGACGGAGCGGATGCCCCCGGATACGCCCCGCCACCGCGCGGCCGGGCTGAGGTGCAGGGGACTCCCCGGGAAGTGCGGTGCCGGCGAAGGGGGTCATTGATGAGCGACCGGAGAGGCCCTACGTGCGCGCCGGGACTCCGGTCAGCGCCGTGACCACCGGGTCGAGCGCCTGGTGGATCTCCTCGCCGATGCTGCGGAAGAAGGTGATCGGCGCACCGTAAGGGTCGTAGATCTCGTCCGCCTCCGGGCTGGGCGCCAGCAGCCAGCCCCGGAGCGCCGCCGCAGCCCGGACCAGGGCTCGGGCCCGGTCCACCACGACGCCGCCGGGCTCCGGGTCGGGCAGCGTCGCGACGTCGATGGCCCGTACGAGCCGGGTGAACTCCTTCAGCGTGAACGTGCGCAGCCCCGCGGAGTGGCCCATGGAGATCACCTGGGCCCGGTGGTCGCGAGTCGCCGTGAGCACCAGGTCGGCCCGGATGACGTGCTCGTCGAGCAGCTCGCGACCGAGGAATCCGGCGGGGTCCGCGCCGAAGTCGGTCAGCACGGTCGCGGCGTGTGCCTCCATCGGGGCGCCTTCGTGGCCCCAGGTGCCCGCGCTCTCCACGATCAGACCCCCCGTCATGGGATCGCCGAGCCGGTCCGCCAGGGCATGGCGGGTCAGCCGCTCGGTGATCGGCGAGCGGCAGACGTTGCCGGTGCTGACGTGGAGGATGCGGAAGGTGTCGTCGATCTTCCCCGCTATGCCACGCCCCTCAGGGGCGGTCAACTGGCCTCCTCGAGGCCGGGTACGACCTCCCGTAGCTGCTCGGCTGTGAGCGCGCCCGCACGCAGCAGCACGGGGACCTTGCCGGTGACGTCCACGATCGAGGAGGGCACGGCGGCCGGCGTCGGGCCGCCGTCGAGGTAGACGGAGACGGCGTCGCCGAGCATCTCCTGGGCGGCGTCGCAGTCCTGTGGGGACGGGTGTCCCGTGAGGTTGGCGCTGGAGACGGCCATCGGACCCACCTCGTTCAGCAGCTCGATGGCGACCGGGTGCAGGGGCATGCGTACGGCGACGGTGCCGCGGGTCTCCCCCAGGTCCCACTGCAGGGACGGCTGGTGGCGGGCGACGAGAGTGAGGGCGCCCGGCCAGAAGGCGTCGACGAGCTCCCAGGCCTGCTCGGAGAAGTCGGTGACCAGGCCGTGCAGGGTGTTCGGGGAGCCGACGAGGACGGGTGAGGGCATGTTCCGCCCACGGCCCTTGGCCTCCAGAAGGTCTCCCACGGCTTCGGAGTTGAACGCGTCCGCACCGATGCCGTAGACGGTGTCGGTGGGGAGCACGACCAGCTCGCCGCGGCGGACGGCCGCCGCGGCCTCGCGCAGGCCGGTGGTGCGGTCGGTCGCGTCGCTGCAGTCGTAACGCCGTGCCATGTAACGGGCCTCCCTGTGCCGGGGATCCTGGGTCCGGGGATCCTGCCGGTTGTGCCTGCTGTGCCTGCTCTGCCACTCAGTCTGCTCATCGCGCTGTCATTGCTGTCTCCTCCAGCTAACGCTGGGAGGTGCCCCCTGCCGACATCGTGCCGTCGGTCGGCCACGGTCACGGTCACGGCGTCGCCCTGCGTGCCGTGGCGAAACGGGGCCGGTTGTTGAGGTCCGGGTGGTCCGCCGCATCGGCCCAGCCCCGCTCCTCCGTGAAGATCCACGGAACCTGGCCGCCCTGGGTGTCGGCGTGCTCGATCACCACGACGCCGCCGGGCCTCAGCAGCCGGTGGGCGGCCCGTTCCAGACCCCGGATGGTGTCCAGGCCGTCCTCGCCGGAGAACAGCGCCAGCTCGGGGTCGTGGTCACGGGCCTCGGGCGCGACATACTCCCACTCCGTCAGCGGGATGTACGGCGGATTGGAGATGACCAGGTCAACCTGTCCGTCGAGCTCCGTCAGGGCGGTACGGGCGTCGCCGTGGTGCAGCTGCACGCGCGACCCCTCGACGTTCTTCCCGGCCCACTTCAGGGCCCCCTCGTCGAGTTCGACGGCGTGCACCCGCGACCGCGGCACCTCCTGGGCCAGGGCCAGTGCGATGGCGCCGGAGCCGGTGCACAGATCGACGATCAGCGGCTCGACGACGTCCATCGCCCGCACCGCGTCTATGGCCCAGCCGACCACCGACTCGGTCTCCGGCCGCGGCACGAAGACACCGGGTCCGACCTGGAGCTCCAGATAGCGGAAGAAGGCGCGCCCGGTGATGTGCTGGAGCGGCTCGCGGGCCTCGCGGCGGGCGATCGCCTCCCAGTAGCGGGCATCGAAGTCGGCATCGGGCACCAGGTGCAGCTCGCCCCGCTTGACGCCGTGGACGAACGCCGCGAGCTCCTCCGCGTCGAAGCGCGGTGAGGGCACGCCGGCGTCCGCCAACCGCTGAGTGGCCTGGGCCACCTCGGCGAGCACCACGTTCACGTCATCCTCCAGCGGGTCCGTGAGCCCCTGTTCAAGCCGCCGTCACTGTGCTGCGGACAGCTTGGCGGCAGCGTCCGCGTCGACGCACGCCTGGATCACCGCGTCCAGTTCACCGTCGAGCACCTGGTCCAAGTTGTACGCCTTGAAGCCGACACGGTGGTCGGAGATGCGGTTCTCCGGGAAGTTGTACGTCCGGATGCGCTCGGACCGGTCAACCGTACGGACCTGGCTGCGGCGGGCGTCCGCGGCTTCCTTCTCGGCCTCCTCCTGGGCTGCCGCCAGCAGCCGGGCGCGCAGGATGCGCAGGGCCTGCTCCTTGTTCTGCAGCTGGCTCTTCTCGTTCTGGCAGGAGGCGACGACGCCGGTCGGGAGGTGGGTGATGCGGACGGCGGAGTCGGTGGTGTTGACCGACTGGCCGCCGGGGCCGGAGGAGCGATAGACGTCGACCCGCAGGTCGTTCGGGTTGATCTCGATGTCGACGTCCTCGGCCTCGGGCAGCACGAGCACGCCCGCTGCGGAGGTGTGGATCCGCCCCTGCGACTCGGTCGCGGGGACGCGCTGTACGCGGTGCACCCCGCCCTCGTACTTCAGCCGCGCCCAGACGCCCTGGCCGGCCTCGGCGAGGGCGCCGCCCTTCGACTTCACCGCGACCTGGACGTCTTTGTAGCCGCCGAGATCGGACTCGTTGGCCTCGATGATCTCGGTCTTCCAGTTGTTGCGCTCCGCGTAGCGCAGATACATGCGCAGCAGGTCGCCGGCGAACAACGCGGACTCGTCGCCGCCCTCGCCCGCCTTGATCTCGAGGATGACGTCCTTGTCGTCACTGGGGTCGCGCGGGACGAGCAGCAGCCTCAGCTTCTCGGTCAGTTCCTCGCGCTGCTTCTCCAGGTCCTTGACCTCGGCCGCGAACTCCGGGTCGTCCTGGCCGAGTTCACGGGCGGCCTCGATGTCGTCGCCGGTCTGCTTCCAGGAGCGGTAGGTGCCGACGATCGGGGTCAGTTCGGCGTAGCGCTTGCCAAGCCTGCGCGCGCCCGCCTGATCGGCGTGGACCGCGGGGTCGGCGAGCTTCTTCTCGAGATCGGCGTGCTCGCCGATCAGTTCCTCGACCGCCTCGAACATCGGGACTCGTTCCTTCGGAAGGTGGGGCACCGCCCAGCGGTAGCTGGGGGAGGGCTGGCGTAGCGGGGGCCTGGCGGCACCGTGCGGACCTGCGGACTTGCCGACCTGGGGGCCCACGGGGCTGCGGGCCTGCGGGACGACAAAGCGCCGGTCCGATCACCCCTGCGCGGGGGCGACCGGAGACCGGCGCCTGCGGGTCGCTACTTCTTGGCGGACCCGGCCTTCTTGCCGAAGCGGGCCTCGAAGCGGGCCACACGGCCACCGGTGTCGAGGATCTTCTGCTTGCCCGTGTAGAAGGGGTGGCACTCGGAGCACACATCCGCGCGGATGTTGCCTCCAGTGACGGTGCTCCGGGTGGTGAAGGAGGCGCCGCAGGTGCAGCTGACCTGGGTCTCCACATACTCCGGGTGAATGTCGCGCTTCAAGGGATCTCCTAGGTTCGGGAGGGCACCGGGTCGCATGTGCGGGCTTGCTCATGCGTGAACCGGGGCCGACGTACCAGTTTGCCAGCACTGGCCGCATCTCCCAAAACCGGGGGCAGGCGGCCGCTATTCCCTCTGGGCGGGCTGGGCGAGGGGTGCCTGCTCAGGGGCGTTCGACCAGGTCCGCGGCATCGCCGGACCGTTCGCTCGCGGTGCCCTTGGTCGCGGACGCGGGGATGGGCCGGCCCTTGCGCAGCGCATCCCAGACCTGCCGGCACTGCTTCTCGATCGGCACGACCCGGTTGGGGTCGGCGCGGTCGTACGCCACCGGCAGGGTCACCATGCTCATGTCCTCGGAGCCGATGCTCCGCAGGCCCTTGGTGAAGTCCAGCAGTTTGTTGACCGATGCGAGGTCGGAGTCGGTGGTGACGGTCCGGGTCGCGGTGTCGGCGAGGCCGTAGAGCTTCCGGGGGCTGCCGAACAGGTCGATGGCCTTGACCTGGTCGATCAGCGCCTTGAGGAAGGCGTGCTGGAGCTCTATGCGAGCGAGGTCGCTGCCGTCCCCGACCGCGTGCCGGGTGCGTACGAGGCCGAGAGCCTGCTCGCCGTTCAGCCGGTGCTCGCCGGGCTCCAGCGTGAGCCGGCTTCTCCTGTCATTGATCGGCTCGGCCGTGGTGAGGGGGACCCCGCCCAGCTCGTCGATGAGCTGCTTGAAGCCGGTGAAGTCGACCTCGATGTAGTGGTCCATACGGATGCCGGACAGTTTCTCGACGGTTTTGACCGTGCAGGCCGGGCCGCCCACCTCGTACGACTCGTTGAACATGGCGCGCGGCACGGCGGGCGCGGTGCCGCCGGAGGTCCGTTTGCACTCGGGGCGGGCGACCAGGGTGTCCCGCGGGATGCTGACGATGCCGGCGTGCCGGTGGCCCTTGGAGATGTGCAGAATCATCGCCGTGTCCGCGCGGGCGCCGTCCTCGCCGCCGTAGCTGGCATTGGCGCCCGCGCGGGAGTCGGAGCCGAGGACGAGGACGTCCATCGACCCGTTGTCGACGTCATCGGGGCGGTCGGTGCCCAGGATGGCGTCGATGTCCACGCCTTTGAGGTTGCCGTCGAGGCGCACGTAGACGAAACCGAGGGCGGCGGCGCCGAGCAGCGTCAGGCCGGCGACCGACCACACGGTCACCTTGAGTGCCCGGTGGGCCCGGCCGGGCACCTGCCACCGCCGGCCGGTGGCGGGCATGCCGCCCGGCCGCGGTCCCTCTGCGCTCCTGCTCTGGTCCGCCATGTGCTCCTCAGTGGTCCTCGGATAGCCTCCTCGGGTTCCCCCGATTCCCCATGCCGACACAACCGACCGTCGAAGCCGTCACCTTTGAGGACGACGGCTTTCGGAGCACGGTTGCACGGCGCCCCCGAGCGCCTTCACGGGAAGGCTTCGGGGCGCCGTGTCCGCCGTCGCGGGGCGAAGACCCCACTCACCGGTCTCACCTGCGGTTTCGGCCGAGGTGTCAGCCGAAGATGTTGTACTGGTTCCAGTCGGTGCCGATCGTGACGCGGGCGGCGAAGAGCTCGGAGGAGGCCTTGCCGGTGCCCGGATAGAGATACAGAGTGCCACCGGACGTGCGCGAAAGGTAGTCGGCCTTGCCGTCACCGGTGACGTCACCGGGTGCCGCGAAGGCGTTGTACTGCTCCCACTCGCGCACCTTGACCCCGGCCGCGAAGGGCGCGGACGCCTTGCCGGTGCCCTTGAGCAGATACACCGCTCCCCCGCTGGCCCGCGCGAGAAGGTCGGGCTTGCCGTCGCCGGTGAAGTCGCCCTTGCCGCGCAGGGAGTTGTAGCCGGCGTATCCGTTGCCCGCGGTGATCCGGGGCTGATACGTGCCGTCGCCCTTGCCCGGGTACACATAGAGCGTGCCGCCCGAGGTGACCGAGAGCAGGTCGGGGTACCGGTCGCCGGTCACGTCGCCGGGGGCGACGACAAACTTCCGGGTGCTCCAGTCACTTGCGATCTTGGTGTCGGTGTAGGTGGAGCTGGTCGCGGAGCGGTGCCGCCAGTACATCGCGCCGTCCGAGCGGCGCCGGATGATGAAGTCCTGGTGGCCGTCGCGGTTCAGGTCCGCCTGGAGGACGTTGTTGTACGCGCTCCAGGAGCCGCTGAGCTCCTTGCGGGTGGCGAAGCTGGTGCCCAGCGAGTCGTAACGGTAGGCCTTGCCGCCGGTGGCGGCGCGCACGAAGAGGTCGGCCTTGCCGTCCCGGCTCAGGTCGGTGTCGTCGATGCGCGGCGCGAACTTGGGTGCGTAGGTGGAGACCTTGGTGAACACCTCGTAGGTGCCCGCCACATTGCACGCCTGCTTCTCGTTGCCGATGCCCCAGGAGACGATTCCGGCGACCTTGCCGCCGACGACGAGCGGGCCGCCCGAGTCGCCGGGGCAGGTTGTGGTGGCGGTGGTGTCGTCGCCCGTGCCCATCGGGCCGGTGCAGATCATGTTGCCGGGCTTGAAGGCGCCGGCGCCGAGTATGCCGTCGAGGTTCTCGGTGCAGTCGGCGTCGGAGTTGATCGGCAGCGAGGCGCGCAGCAGTGTCGAGGAGAGCTTGCCGGTCTCCCGGTCGGAGCTCGTCAGGCCCCAGCCGTACGCGGTGCCCTGGGTGCCCGGCGCGTACAGCGCCGTGTCGTCGGTGCCGGCCCAGGAAAGGGTCTTGTGCTTCAGCGGCTTGGCGAGTGTGAGAACCGCCACATCGTTGTTGATCGTTTGGGGGTCGTAGCCGTCGCGCACCCAGCTGCGGACGACGTCGACGAACTCGCCCTCGCTGTTGTCCGGCCCGCCGAGCAGCTTGCTGGTCCCGGCGAGGACGGCGCCGTACTTGCCCCAGTCCTGGCGGACGCCGTCACCGTCGTGCAGACAGTGCGCGGCCGTGAGCACCTTGTTGGGGGCGACGAGCGTGCCGCCGCAGGTGAAGTAGTAGAGGCCGTCGCGGTCCCATTCGAAGAGCAGCTGGACCATCCAGGGCGCGCTGCTGTACGAGGTGCTGGTGCCGCCGATGATCCGCGCGTCCTTGGACGCCTGGCCCGTGCCGGAATCGGCATCGGCGCTGCCCGGGTCCTCGACGGAGAACCCCTTGGGGGCGCTCAGTCCGGGCCGGGGGTCGGACTCCCCCGCGTAGGAGGTGGCGGTCAGCACACCGCCGGTGACCAGGGCCAGGGCAAGCCCGGTGGCCGGGATGACACGGCTGAGGCGGCGTCTGTGCCGCCCGCCGCGAAGAGAATTACGCACTCACGTCTCCCGTGATGGGGATGGAACAAGGAGTGCTTCAGGAAAGGGACTTGGGCCGGCAGGCGCGTCACGGCAGCACGAAGTCGGGCCGCGACGGCCGTAAAAGTCTTCCGAGAGTGCCCCTCGCTGCTCGGCAGCGAGGCCCCCACCTTCGGCGAGCGCGATCGTACAAGCAACGGGGCCTCCTCGTCACCGCTGTTCCGCGGTGACGAGGAGGCCCCGGTGTGCTGCTGTGGCGCCGGCCGCCGGCTCAGTCGCCGTTCGGCGTGGGCGTCGTCTTCTGGATCTGCAGCAGGAACTCGCCGTTGCTCTTGGTCTGCTTCATCTTGTCCAGCAGCAGTTCGATGGCCTGCTGCTGGTCCAGGGCGTGCAGCACCCGGCGGAGCTTCCAGACGACGCCCAGCTCCTCGCCGCCGAGCAGGATCTCTTCCTTGCGGGTACCGGACGCGTCCACGTCCACCGCCGGGAAGATCCGCTTGTCGGCGAGCTTCCGGTCGAGCTTGAGCTCCATGTTGCCGGTGCCCTTGAACTCCTCGAAGATCACCTCGTCCATCCGCGAGCCGGTCTCGACCAGCGCGGTGGCCAGGATGGTCAGCGAGCCGCCGTCCTCGATGTTCCGCGCGGCACCGAAGAAGCGCTTCGGCGGGTAGAGCGCGGTGGAGTCGACACCACCGGACAGGATGCGGCCGGAGGCGGGGGCTGCGAGGTTGTACGCGCGGCCCAGGCGGGTGATGGAGTCCAGCAGCACGACCACGTCGTGGCCCAGCTCCACCAGGCGCTTGGCGCGCTCGATGGCGAGCTCGGCGACCGTGGTGTGGTCCTCGGCCGGGCGGTCGAAGGTCGAGGAGATGACCTCGCCCTTCACCGACCGCTGCATGTCGGTGACCTCTTCCGGACGCTCGTCGACGAGGACGACCATCAGATGGCACTCGGGGTTGTTGTGGGTGATCGCGTTGGCGATCGACTGCATGATCATCGTCTTGCCGGCCTTCGGCGGCGAGACGATCAGACCACGCTGGCCCTTACCGATGGGCGCCACCATGTCGATGATTCGCGTGGTGAGGCCACCCGGCTCGTTCTCCAGACGCAGCCGCTCCTGCGGGTACAGCGGAGTCAGCTTGCCGAACTCCGGGCGGCCGCGGCCGGTTTCGGGCGCCATGCCGTTGACCGAGTCCAGCCGGACCAGCGCGTTGAACTTCTCGCGGCGCTCGCCCTCGCGGGGCTGCCGGACCGCGCCGGTGACGTGGTCGCCCTTGCGCAGGCCGTTCTTGCGGACCTGGGCGAGCGAGACGTACACGTCGTTCGGGCCCGGGAGATAGCCGGAGGTGCGGATGAACGCGTAGTTGTCGAGGATGTCCAGGATGCCCGCGACCGGGATCAGGACGTCGTCCTCGGCGATCTGCGGCTCGCCCGCGAAGTCGTCGCGGCCACGACGGCCACGGCGGTCGCGGTAGCGGCCGCGGCGGCCCCGACGACCGCCCTCGAAATCCTCGTCGTCCTGCTGGCCGCCCTGACCGCGGCCCTCCCGCTGCTGGCGGTTGCCGCCGCCCTGGCCGCCGTCGTCACCCTTGCCACGACGGCCGCGCTCACGGCGGTCGCCCTTCTGACCCTGCTGGCCGCCCTGGCCCTGCCCCTGGCGGTCGCCCTTGGGCCGGCCCTCGGCCGTGTCGGCCGCGGCCTCGGCCTTGGCATCGGTCTTGGTGTCGGTCCGCGTCTGGACCTTGGTGGCGGTGGCGGCGGTGCCCTCGGCGGTCTCGGGGCTGGCCGCCTGCGCGGTGGCCCGCCGCCTGCGGCGCTCACCGGCCGGCTGCTCGTCGCTGGCCGGCTGGCCCGGGATCTCGATCTGGCGCTGGGAGACGGCCTCGGAGGGGGCCTCCGTGCCGGCCTCGGAGTCGCCGGTGCGGGCCCGGGACGTGGCCCGGCGCCTCGGCTTGGACTCGCCCTCGGCCTCGGCACTGGCGTCAGCGGCCTTGGCGGGGGCGGCTCCCCCAGAGCCTGCGGCCTGGGTGGTACCCCCACCCGCCTGCTTCTCCTTGATGACCTCGATCAGCTGGCTCTTGCGCATCCGCGCGGTCCCCCTGATGCCGAGGCCGGAGGCGACCTGCTGCAGCTCGGCCAGGACCATGCCCTCGAGGCCGGTGCCGGAGCGGCGGCGCCGCGGGGCAGTGCCAGAGGCAGCACCGGTGGCAGGCGCGGCGGGAGCGTCCGTGGCGGGCGCGGAAGCTGCGCCGACCGTGTTGTCGGCAGTCACGCCCATCAGATCGGTGGTGTCGCTCACGAAGGGTCCTTCCCTGGAGCGGGCGTCGGCCTGTTCTGGCTCGGCGACCGGTTGTGCTGTCCGGCTTACGGTCCTTGCGTACGTGGACCGGGCCGGGGCGGTGGTCCGCCGGTTCGGCGGAGAGAACATTTGATGGTTCCGGCGCGTCGCGCCGTTTCCGGAGCGTGCTCGAAGCTGCTCAGGCAGGCTGCTCAGGCAGTTTGGGAGGCTCCCGGAAGAAGGGTGGCCCCGGAAGGGGACACGGAGCACCACACCGTGGAGGTGTCGAGTGCTGACTTGAGGTTAACACTACCGGATCCAACAAACATTCCCCCTCTCCCAGACCGGCAATCGTGTTCATGCGAGCGGCAGGACACTCGCACCTGCTGTGTCAAGGGCCAGACGGTTCGCCGCCCACCCCTCGCCCGCCAGCCGTGCGACCTTGTCGGCCGCAGCGTCCTCGGCCAGTGCGAGCACCGTCGGGCCCGCACCGGAGATGACTGCAGGGACGCCGTCCGCCCGCAGTCGGTTCACCAGCGTCATGCTCTCGGGCATCGCCGGGGCACGGTACTCCTGGTGCAGCCGGTCCTCCGTGGCCGCGAGCAGCAGCTCGGGGCGCCTGGTCAGCGCCTCGACGAGCAGCGCGGCCCGACCCGCGTTCGCCGCCGCGTCCACATGCGGAACCGTACGGGGCAGGAGGCCGCGGGCCGTCTCGGTGAGGACCGCGTTCGAGGGCACGAAGACCACCGGAACAACGGATTCCGAGGGCTCCATCCTGATCGCCCGGGCGGCCCCCGCGTCGGTCCAGGCCAGCGTGAAGCCGCCGAGCAGGCAGGCGGCGACATTGTCCGGGTGGCCCTCGATCTCGGTGGCCAGCTCCAGCAGGGCCGTGTCGTCGAGCCGCTCGGCGCCGCCTATGGTCACGGCGCGGGCGGCCACGATGCCCGCACAGATGGCAGCGGAGGAGGAGCCGAGGCCACGGCCGTGCGGGATGCGGTTGGCGCACACCACCTCCAGCCCCCGCGGCTGGCCACCGAGCACGTCGAACGCCGCCCGCAGCGACCGTACGAGCAGATGGCTCTCGTCACGCGGCAGCGTTTCGGCGCCCTCCCCCGCGATGTCGACGTGCAGACCGGCCTCGGCGACCCGGACGACCACGTCGTCGTACAGCCCCAGACCCAGGCCGAAGGCGTCGAAGCCCGGGCCGAGGTTGGCGCTGGTGGCGGGGGTGCGCACCCGTACGGCGGCGGCACGGAAAGCGGGACCGGCCATCGCTCGATGACTCTCCTTGGTGTGGAACTTCGGAACTGCCCCCGGGCGTCCCCATGAGGCACCCCAGGGCCCGGCGCGACAGCACCGCGCATAAGTGGCGGGCAAGCTGCGGCGGGGCGGGGTTCGACTGCCAGCCTATCGAAGGAAGGTTCTGTGGCGACATAGGGCGCACAGGAGGCGCACGATGCGTGTCGCGCATCTGCCCGTGCTTCACCACGGCGTTTCAGCTCGAAACGATCGACATATGGCACCCGGCTCGGTCCGGGTCTAGGCGAGGCCGAGCCGCTCGGCGGCCGCGTCCGCGTCCACCGGGACCGTCACGGGCTGCGGCGCGCCGGCCACGGCCCAGTCCGGGTCCTTGAGCCCGTTCCCGGTGACCGTACAGACGATCCGCTGCCCGGGGTCGACCTTGCCCTCCTCGGCGGCCTTCAGCAGGCCGGCGACGCTCGCCGCCGACGCAGGCTCGACGAAGACGCCCTCCTGCGAGGCGAGCAGCCGGTACGCGGCGAGGATCTGACGGTCGGTCACCGCATCGATGAGACCGCCGGATTCGTCCCGGGCCTGCTCGGCGAACGCCCAGGAGGCGGGGTTGCCGATCCGGATCGCGGTCGCGATGGTGTGCGGCTCCTTGACCGGCTCACCGCGCACTATCGGGGCGGCACCGGAGGCCTGGAAGCCCCACATCCGCGGGCGGCGGCCGGCAACGCCGTCCTCCGCGTACTCACGGTAGCCCCGCCAGTACGCGGTGATGTTGCCGGCGTTGCCCACCGGCAGCACATGGATGTCCGGCGCGTCGCCGAGCGCGTCGACGATCTCGAAGGACGCCGTCTTCTGTCCCTCGATGCGGTACGGGTTGACCGAGTTGACCAGCGCGACCGGGTACCTCTCGGACAGGCCGCGGGCCAGCGTCAGGCAGTCGTCGAAGTTGCCGTCGACCTGGAGGATGCGCGCGCCGTACACCAGCGCCTGGCCCATCTTGCCGAGCGCGATCTTGCCCTGTGGGACGAGGACGGCGCAGACCATTCCGGCCCGTACGGCGTACGCGGCGGCCGAGGCGGAGGTATTGCCGGTGGAGGCGCAGATGACGGCCTGCGCGCCCTCCTCCTTGGCATGGGTGATGGCCATGGTCATCCCCCGGTCCTTGAAGGACCCGGTGGGGTTGGCGCCCTCGACCTTGAGATGCACCTCGCAGCCGGTGCGCTCGGAGAGCACCTGCGCGGGCACGAGCGGCGTGCCGCCCTCGCGGAGGGTGACGACCGGGGTCCGATCCGTCACCGGAAGGCGGTCGCGGTACTCCTCGATGATCCCGCGCCACTGATGCGTGCCGGTGGGCCGGTCGACGACTGCAGACATGGTTTCTTCCTTACTCCCCTTCAACCCGCATGATGCTCGCGACGTCCCGTACGGTGTCGAGCCGGCGCAGCGCCTCGACCGTCGCCGAGAGCGCGGCGTCGGGCGCCCGGTGGGTGACGACCACGAGCGAGGCCTCCCCGCCCTCCCGTCGCCCACCACCACCCTCAACCGAGGCACCTGCGGCGCCGCTGTATTGATCCTTGCCCTGCTGGCGGACCGTGTCGATGGACACCTGGTGCTCGGCGAAGACCGTGGCGACCTGGGCGAGGACGCCCGGTTTGTCGGCGACGTCGAGGCTGATGTGGTACCGCGTCACGACCTCACCCATATGGCTGACGGGAAGCCGGGTGTACGCGGACTCGCCGGGGCCGGTGGACTCGCTGACCTTGTTGCGGCAGATCGCCACCAGGTCGCCGAGGACGGCGGAGGCGGTGGGCGCGCCACCCGCACCGGGACCGTAGAACATCAGCTGGCCGGCGGCGTCGGCCTCGATGAAGACCGCGTTGTACGCCTCGTGGACGGAGGCGAGCGGGTGGCTGAGCGGGATCATCGCCGGGTGCACGCGCGCGGTGACGGACTGCCCGTCGGCGGCGCGCTCGCAGATCGCCAGGAGCTTGACCGTGCAGCCCATCCGGCTCGCCGAGGCGATGTCGGCGGCGGTGACCTCGGTGATGCCCTCGCGGTACACGTCCTCGATGGTGACCCGGGTGTGGAAGGCGATCCCGGCCAGGATCGCCGCCTTGGCGGCCGCGTCGAAGCCCTCCACGTCGGCGGTCGGGTCGGCCTCCGCGTAGCCGAGCGCGGTGGCCTCGTCCAGCGCCTCGCTGTAGCCGGCGCCGCTGGAGTCCATCCGGTCGAGGATGAAGTTGGTGGTGCCGTTGACGATGCCGAGAACGCGGTTGACCTTGTCCCCGGCCAGCGATTCGCGCAGCGGGCGGACGAGCGGGATGGCACCGGCGACGGCGGCCTCGTAGTAGAGGTCCGCGCCGTACTGCTCGGCCGCCGCGTGGAGGCTCGCGCCGTCCTCGGCGAGCAGGGCCTTGTTGGCGGAGACCACGCTCGCGCCGCGCTCGAAGGCGGTGGTGATGAGGGAGCGGGCGGGCTCGATGCCGCCGATGACCTCGATCGCCACGTCGATGTCGCCGCGTTTGACGAGCGCCATGGCATCGGTGGTGATCAGCTCGGCGGGCACGCCCTCACGGACCCGGCCGGGGCGGCGCACCGCGATCCCGGCCAGCTCGACCGGGGCTCCGACCCGTGCCGCGAGGTCGTCCGCGTGCGTCGTCATGATGCGCGCCACCTCTGAGCCGACCACTCCACAGCCCAGCAGCGCCACCTTCAGCGGACGCGTACGCATCATCCGACCTCGCTTCTCCTACTTCGTGTGTCAGTGCACCAGTCTCACTCACCGGACGAGACTTTCCGTCACCGTTCCGGATGTCGAGACACCCTTCTCGCGTGCTTCTTCGCCTGGTCGCAGACCGCTCGATTATCCGACGTCAAGGCGGAGAAGGTCCTCCTCCGTCTCCCGCCGGACGATGACCCGCGCCTCGCCGTCCTTGACGGCGACGACGGGCGGGCGGAGCGCATGGTTGTAATTGCTCGCCATGGAGCGGCAGTACGCGCCGGTGGCGGGCACCGCGATCAGATCCCCCGGCGCGAGGTCGGCGGGGAGGAACGCGTCCCGTACGACGATGTCGCCGGACTCGCAGTGCTTGCCGACGACGCGGGCGAGCATCGGCCCGGCGTCGGAGCGACGCGAGACGAGGGCGACGCTGTACTCGGCGTCGTACAGCGCCGTGCGGATGTTGTCGGACATGCCGCCGTCCACGCTCACGTACGTCCGCAGGCCGTGCAGCGGCTTGACCGTGCCGACCTCGTAGAGCGTGAAGGCGGTGGGGCCGACGATCGCGCGGCCCGGCTCGACGGAGATCCGCGGCACCGCGAGCCCGGCGGATGCGCACTCGCGGGTGACGATCTCGCCGAGCGACTCGGCGATCTCGTGCGGCTCGCGCGGGTCGTCCTCCGGGGTGTACGCGATGCCGAGGCCACCACCGAGGTCGATCTCCGGCAGCTCGACGCCGTGCTCGTCGCGCACCTGCTTCAGCAGCCCGACCACGCGGTGGGCGGCCACCTCGAAGCCGGAGGTGTCGAAGATCTGCGAGCCGATGTGGGAGTGGATGCCGACGAGTTCGAGATGCTCCAGCTTGAGGACCCGGCGTACGGCCTCGGCAGCCTGGCCGCCGGCCAGCGGAATGCCGAACTTCTGGTCCTCGTGGGCGGTGGCGATGAATTCGTGGGTGTGCGCCTCGACGCCGACCGTGACCCGGATCTGGACCCGCTGACGCGTGCCGAGCCGCTCGGCGATGTGCGCGACCCGGGCGATCTCCTGGAAGGAGTCTAGGACGATCCGGCCCACACCCTCCCTCATGGCGCGCTCGATCTCCTCGGTGGACTTGTTGTTCCCGTGCAGGGCGATGCGCTCGGCGGGCATGCCCGCGGCCAGGGCGGTGGCGAGCTCGCCGCCGGAGCAGACGTCGAGGTTGACCCCCTCCTCGTGCAGCCAGCGGACCACGGCCCGGGAGAGGAATGCCTTCCCGGCGTAGAAGACGTCCGCTCCCTCGCCGAACGCGCCCAGCCAGGCGCGGCAGCGGGCACGGAAGTCGTCCTCGTCGAGGATGTAGGCGGGGGTGCCGAAATCATCGGCGAGCTGCTTGACGTCGAGGCCACCGACGGTGACAACGCCGTCGGCGTCGCGGGAGACCGTACGGGACCAGACCCGCGGGTCGAGCGCATTGAGGTCGGCAGGCGGTGGGGTGTAGTGCCCCTCGGGCAGGACGTCGGCGTGACGGGGACCGGCGGGGTGGGCGGAACGACTCATGGACAGTGATCTCCTCGGGGCCCTCGGAGGTGCGACCTCAGAGGTGGACTGGTGCGGTGATGCCGAGCAGGTGCAGGCCTCCGGCGAGCACCGTCCCGGCCGCCTGGGCGAGAGCGGCGCGGGTCCGGTGGAGGCCTGCGGGTTTCTCGTCACCGCGAGGCAGTACGGGGCAGGTGTCGTGGAAGTGGAAGAACGCGTCGGCCGTCGCTTCGAGGTGCCGGGCGACCCGGTCGGGGGCGCCGAGGCGGGCGGCGGAGCCGAGGACGGCGGGGTACTCACCGATGGCGGCGAGCAGGGGCGCGGCACCGGGGTGACCGGGCTCGGCCTCCTGGGGGGCGACGGGGGTGACGCCCAGCTCGGCAGCGTTGCGCAGGAGAGCGCAGGCGCGGGAGTGGGCGTACCGAACGCGGAAGAGGGGGTTGGACGCGCGCTGGGCGAGGAGGTCGCCGGGGTCGGTCCGGGGGTGATCGTGGGCGGCGGGGCGGAGGAGGGCCCAGCGGGCGGCGTCGGGGCCCAGGGTGCGGAGGAGCTCGGCGGCGGAGAGCTTGACGGGCACGGGCCGTACCGTGCGGACCGCCGGCTCGGTTGAGGGCCCGGCTGCGGGGATGAGGCCGCCGCCGTCGGCGGCGACGCGCAGTTCCCCCCATGCGGGGTCGGCCGCATGCTCGCACCGGAGGGTGACGGCGGCCCCCTGGGTGCGCAGGATCCGGGCGAACGCGTCTGCGGTGACGGCGGCACGGGTCTCATACGGGTGGTCGAGCCGGATGGCCTGCTGGGCGTACGTGTCCGCGTACCCGTACTGCGCACCGGCGTCGAGCACGGCTCGTACGAGCGCGTGACGGGCGCCGCCCTCGAGGGTGATGTTGAGGAACCCGGGCTCGGCGATGTCGACGCGGGCGATTCCCGGTTCCGCGGCGAGCCGGGACCGCAGGACCTCGGCCACCCCGCGCGGCGGCCGCCCCGCGGGCTTGGCCAGCTGCAGCGCGATGTTGGTGGCGTAGTCCCCGCAGCCAGGCCGCGGGGGACGCCGCACCACCGCCCGCGTCGGCACCGGCACACGTAGCTCACCGGCCTCGACGGCACGGCGCACGGTGCACAGCACGGTGCGGGAGAGCTCGGCGGGGGTCACGGGACAAGCCTATGGGAGGAGGGGGGTGGGTCCGCGAACCGGTTTCCTCCGGCCCGACCGCGGCGGAGGCTCAGCACCGCGAGAGCACAGGGCGCGGGGTCGCGCGGGGGACTCGGCGGTCGGCGGAAGCCGGGCTCAGCCTGCCGGATGACCTGCGGGTTCCACGTCACCGCCGGCCCCGTCGGCCCCGGAGAGCGGCACCTCTGACTGGCCGGAGGACACACCGTCCGCCCCGGGCCGAGCGTCCCCGCCGCTCCCGTCGTTGCGCTCCTGTCCGGTCAGCCGCCGTACGAGCCGCACGAGCTCGACCGGTTCGAAAGGCTTGGCCAGAATTGCGTCCACGCCCGCCGTGTGCCCGCTCTCCACCTCGAGGTGGGTGCAGGCGCTGATGATCGCGACGGGGATGTCGCGGGTACGGGGATCGGCGTGCAACCGGCCCGCCGTGCGCATCCCGTCGAGGCGGGGCATGACGACATCGAGCGTGATGACATCGGGACGCACCCGGTGCACGACCTCCAGGCACTCGGCACCATCGGCCGCGGTCACGACCTCGAACCCCTCGAGCTCGAGATTGACCCTGATCAGCTGCCGGATGACCTTGTTGTCGTCGACGACAAGGACCCGGCCGGACGCGCCAGGCACAAACTGAGGGTAGGTCCACGGCTCCGGCTGCGTCCGGGTTTTGCCCACTTCCGCCACCTGCGGGGGAGGTTCGGTGCCCGCTGTGACCGATGTGTTCCCTGCGACGCACGCGACCGATGATTCTCGGCCACCAGCCGCTCGCAACAGACGAACACCCGTTTCCGCGGCCCGTCGCCCTGCGCCCGGATGCGCTTCGGCACCGACAAAACCCTGTTCATGAACCCCACTCCGGAGCTGGTAGGGTTCTACACGTCGCCGCAAGAGCCGACGAGTCGCCCCCGTAGCTCAGGGGATAGAGCAACGGCCTCCGGAGCCGTGTGCGCAGGTTCGAATCCTGCCGGGGGCACTCCTTCTGAAGTGCAAAGAGATCCCGTGATCAGCCAGGACGCTGAGGGCGGGGTCTTCGTGCGTATGCAGCCGTTTGCAGCCCTGAGCGGGTAGACCCCTCAAGCGCCGACCGGCTGCCGCCGCTCGTCGTGGTAGTGCACGTTCGAGATCTTCGGCTGCGTGGACGGTTCAGGGAAGCCCCGCTCCTTGAGAACCGGCTGGATCCGGTTCGTGAAGAACGCATTCCATGCCTCGGACACGCAAAGCGGGCGATCGGAGCGCAGTGCGTCTGTCTGTGTGCGAGAGCCAGGAGCAAGGCCGACCGGATGGCCGGATGCTGCGGCCATGGGGTCCGCCGGGGACCAGCCGGGCGTGGGTCAGGCCGTGCGTCGCACGGGCCAACGCCGGGGCTAGGTCCAGCTGATGCGTTCCTGGAGTACCGCCTGTTCTGCGGGGTTGGCGGTCAGTTCGAGGGCGAGCCGGTCAGCGGCACGAGCCTGGTCCGGTTGGCCGAGCTCGCGCAGGAGATCAGCGCGAGTGGCGTGGTACAGGTGGTAGCGGTCCAACTCGGCGGCGAGACGGTCCACTTCGGTCAGGGCGGCCTGGGGCCCTGAGGTATAGCGCAGGGCGATCGCCCGGTGCAGGCGGATGACGGGGGACGGTGCGAGGTGCAGCAGCATGTCGTACAGGAGCACGATCTGCTCCCAGTCGGTGTCCCCCCAGCATCCGGCTTCGGCGTGACAGGCGACGATCGCGGCCTGGAGCTGGTACGGGCCGGGACGCTGCCGCATGGCGGCACCGGTCAGCAGCCGTGCCGCCTCCGCGATCGCCTCCCGGTCCCACAGGGACCGGTCCTGGTGTTGCAGCAGCACCAGCCCGCCCTTGGAATCGAAGCGGGCGGCTGCGCGGGCGCGGTGCAGCCGGATCAACGCGAGCAGGCCGGCCACCTCGGGCTCGGTCGGCATGAGCTGGTGGAGCAGGGTCGCCAGCCACTCGGCGTCGTCGACGAGATCGCGTGACTGCGCCTGCTCGGCGGTGGACAGGTAGCCAACAGCAGGTAGATCACCGCGAGGACTTCGGTCAGGCGGGCGCCCAGCTCATCGTCATCAGGAATCCGATACGGGATTCCGGCATCAGTGATCTTTCGCTTGGCGCGGGTGATCCGTTGCGCAACGGTCGTTTCGCGCACCAGGAACGCCCGGGCGATCTGGGCGGTGGTCAGGCCGCACACGACCCGCAAGGTGAGCGCGATCTGTGCCTGCCGGGGCAGCGCCGGGTGGCAGCAGGTGAAGATCAGCCGCAGCCGTTCGTCCGGGTCGAGCCGGACCGGCCGTCTGGCCCAGTGCACGGCTACGCCTGGGCCTGGTTCTGCAGCTCGGCCATCCGCCGCATCATCTCCTCGGGCTCCACGTCCTCCACGTGCGACGCCACGGTCCATCCGTGCCCGAACGGGTCCACGATGTAGCCGTCCCGGTCGCCGTAGAACTGGTCCTGGGGCGGCCGCTGGAGCTTCGCGCCAAGGGCCACGGCTCGCGCAACGACGGCGTCCACGTCCTCCACGTAGATGAACAGGAAGGAGGGAGAGCCGGCAACACCACCGGGCGGCGGCGCCTTGGTCCCCCGCTCCGGTGACTCGTCCTCGACGATGACGACCGAATCCCCGATCTGGATCTCTGCGTGGGCGATGGTCCCGCCGGGACCGGGGAAGCGCATGCGCTCGCTCGCCCCGAACACCTCGGCGTAGAACTCGAGGGCCTTGGCTCCGCCCTGAACAGTGAGGCAGGGCGTGACCCGGCGGTACCGATCCGGAATCGGCTTCGGTTTGGTAGTCATTTGATCTTCCTCCTGGTGGGGACGCGCTTCGCGCCACCGGGCACTCCGGCGGCAAGGTACTCGGCGGGACCAGGGACAGCAGCACTGCCCGATTGGGCCTCCTACCAGCAAGACGATCGGCGGACGGCTCGATACGACACTTCCGAGAAACTTCGCTGCGAAGCAGCATGGAACCGAAACGACCCCCGTCGGCGCGGGCGGGTCGACGCGGGCGGCGACTTCCCGGTTGTCGAGGATTTTCACGAGATGCAGCAGCATGGTGCCTCGCGGGTCGGCCGTCAGCCTTCGGAGAGCAGCACGCACGATCCGGGTGCGTCCCTTCCCGACGCTGATCGTCTTTCCACCCGGCGCCCGCCGGATCCGGCCGGCCCCGCCTCCAGCAACGCATCCTGAGACCGGGCGACGTGCCGCGTCGCCTTGCGCCTGGTCACGGACGTTCTTCCGCTCTGCGAGGGGAAGGGCCGTTGCGAGCGCGTGCGCTGGCAACGGCCCTCCGTGTGCTCAGGATTCGTTATCGGGCAGTGTGGAGCGGACGTCTCGGGCGGCGGTGACGAGGTGCTCCAGTGATGCTCGGACCTCGGGCCAGCCGCGGGTCTTCAGGCCGCAGTCGGGGTTGACCCACAGCCGTTCGGCCGGAATGGCCTGAAGGCCCTTGCGCAGCAGGGCGGTCGCTTCGACCGCGCTGGGGACGCGCGGGGAGTGGATGTCGTACACGCCGGGGCCGACCTCGCGCGGGTAGCCGGCCTCGGCGAGTTCGCGGGCGACCTGCAGGTGGGAACGGGCGGCCTCCAGGCTGATGACGTCGGCGTCGAGGTCGTCGATGGCGGCGACGATGTCGCCGAACTCGGCGTAGCACATGTGGGTGTGGATCTGGGTGTTGGGCCGCACGCCGCTGGTGGTCAGGCGGAACGCCTCGGTGGCCCAGGCCAGATACGCCGAGTGGTCGGCGGCGCGCAGCGGCAGGGTCTCGCGCAGCGCGGGTTCGTCGACTTGGATGACCGAAGTGCCCGCGGCTTCCAGATCGTTGACCTCGCCGCGCAGGGCGAGGGCGACCTGGCGGGCAGTGTCGGCGAGGGGCTGGTCGTCGCGGACGAAGGACCAGGCGAGCATGGTGACCGGGCCGGTGAGCATGCCCTTGACGGGCCGGTTGGTGAGTGACTGGGCGTAGCGGGTCCAGCGGACGGTCATGGGTTCGGGGCGGGAGATGTCGCCGGCCAGGATCGGCGGGCGGACGTAGCGGGTGCCGTAGGACTGGACCCAGCCGTGCTGGGTGGCGAGGTAGCCGGTGAGCTGTTCGGCGAAGTACTGGACCATGTCATTGCGTTCGGGCTCGCCGTGCACCAGGACGTCGATGCCCGTCTTCTCCTGGAAGGAGATGACCTCGCGGATCTCGGCCTCGATCCGCTGCTCGTACGCGACCGTGTCGATGAGCCCGGCGCGCAGGTCGGCGCGGGCGGTGCGCAGGTCGGTGGTCTGCGGGAAGGAGCCGATGGTGGTCGTGGGCAGCGGCGGCAGGCGCAGATGGGAACGCTGGGCTGCGGCCCGCACGGCATAGGGCTGGGAGCGGCGGCTGTCGGCGTCGGTGATGACGGCGGTGCGGGCGCGGACCGCCGGGTCGTGGGCGAGTGCGGAGTCCGCTCGGGAGGCGAGGTCGGCGCGGTTGGCGGCCAGTTCCGCCGCGATGGTGTCGGTGCCCTGGGACAGCCCGCGTGCCAGGGCGACGATCTCGGCGGTCTTCTGGCCGGCGAAGGCCAGCCAGCGGGCGATCTGCGGGTCGATGGCGCGTTCGGCGGTGGCGTCGAGCGGGACATGCAGCAGTGAGCAGGATGCGGCCACGTCGACCCGGTCGGCGAGGCCGAGGAGCGTGGCGAGGGTGGACAGTGACTTTTCGAGGTCGTTGATCCAGACGTTGCGGCCGTCGACGACGCCCGCGACCAGGCGCTTGCCGTGCAGGCCGCCGACGGCGGCGAGGTTGTCGAGATTGGCGGCCGCGGGGCCGGTGAAGTCGAGGGCGAGCCCGTCTACGGGGGCCTTGGCCAGTACCGGCATGGCCTCTCCGAGCCGGTCGAAGTAGGAGGCGACCAGCAGTTTCGGGCGGTCGGTGAGGGCGCCGAGTTCGCGGTAGGCGCGGGCGGCGGCGTTCAGGTCGGCCGGAGTGCGGTCCTGGACGAGGGCAGGTTCGTCCAGTTGCACCCACGACGCGCCTGCCGAACGGAGGTCGGCCAGCACCTCCGCGTACACGGGAAGCAGTCGGTCCAGGAGTGTCAGCGGCTCGAAGTCGGCCGCGACCCCTGGGGCGGGCTTGGCGAGGAGCAGGTAGGTGACGGGCCCGACCAGAACCGGGCGCGCGGTCAGGCCGAGCGCGAGGGCTTCCTTGAGCTCGGCGACCGGCTTGGCGGAGTCGGCGATGAAGATGGTGTCCGGGCCGAGTTCCGGAACCAGGTAGTGGTAGTTGGTGTCGAACCACTTGGTCATCTCCAGCGGCGTGACGTCCTGGGTGCCGCGGGCCATCGCGAAGTAGCCGTCCAGGGCGTCCGCCTCGACCTCGGCGCGGTGACGGGCCGGGATCGCGCCGAC
The DNA here is from genome assembly GCF_052245555.1 of Streptomyces sp. KR80. Classification (NCBI taxonomy): domain Bacteria; kingdom Bacillati; phylum Actinomycetota; class Actinomycetes; order Kitasatosporales; family Streptomycetaceae; genus Streptomyces; species Streptomyces sp. KR80. The sequence continues at coordinate 60,357 of NZ_JBQQCD010000004.1, read as the reverse complement.
CATCATGGTGGTGTCCAGGACGTGGTCGTAGTACGAGAAGTCGCCGGTCGGGACCTCGTCGATACCGGCGTCGGCGAGTCGACGCCAGGTGGTGGCGCGCAGTTCGGAGGCGGTCTGCCGGAGTTCGGCGGCGCTCACCCGGCCCTTCCAGTAGCCCTCGACGGCCTTCTTCAGTTCTCGGTTCTGGCCCTGGCGGGGGTAGCCGTACACGGTGGCCCGTGCTGCCGCGGCTGCGGACTTGCTGGTCACGGAACTCTCCTTCGCGAGCTCTTGATGAAGCGATCCCGGAAGGGGAGACGAAGGCGCGAAGGGATGGCAGACGGGGCGGACGACATCGCTTGTGCCGTCGTTCGTGCATACGTGCCCGCCTATGACGTACTCCCCCAGACTTCGTCCGGGGGCGCCCCAACCCGCCCTCGAGGTCACCGGGATCTCCGCGCGCGGTCGCGCACGGGCAGTGGCAGGTCTTCGGACTCGCGGGCACGCCTCGTGAGGCACGAGGCATCTACTGGCCGTCGCTTCCCGGACCCGCCTGGGTCCAGTGCGTATGACGGCGGTCGTTCCCGCTCACCGCTGCGGGGCAGTCCCGGATTCCCACCGGGTTCCCTCTTACGACGCGCCTGCCGAGTCCCCCATGGCGAAGTCCCCCAGCTACCGCTGGGAGGTACCCCCATGGGGAGGGCAGGGCGAACCAGCTGCGTCGGCCAGCCTAGGCGCTGGACCAGGGGCCCGATGCCACTTTCCACATGCCGGACGGTGAGTTGCGCGGGGTTCCCTGGGCCGGGCAGGTGCGGCGGCTACGCCGCGGCCGTGGCGGGTGCAGCCGCGCGTTCCCAGCTCATACGGGACCACGGGAGGGCGAGGTGGTCCAGCGTCGATACGGCGCGGGGTGCGAGGTCTTCGACGCGCGCCGCTTCGTGGTGGCGGGCGAAGACCGAGTCCACGTACCGGTGGCCGGTGTCGGCGGCGATGAAAAGGACGGTCCGGTGCGGATCACGGCCTCGTTCCCATCGGGCCGTGAGGTAGGCGGCTCCGGTGGACAGTCCGGCGAAGACCGCGTGTCGGCGCAGCAGGTCGACGCTGCCGGCGAGAGCGGCGTCGAAGGCAATCCAGTGGACGGTGTCGTAGAGGGTGTGCGACACGTTGGCGAAGGGGATCGAGCTGCCGATTCCGGCGATGATGATCTCGGGGTCGGACACGTGCTCGCTGCCGAAGGTGATGCTGCCGAACGGCTGGACACCGACGAGCTCGACCCCGGGTGAGCATTCCCGCAGGTACCGGGCGAGGGCTCCGGTGGAGGCGCCGGATCCCACTCCGCCAACAACGGTGAGGCAGTCGGTGTCGGTCTCCTGCCGGATGCGTTCGGCGACGGCACGGTAGCCGAGGTAGTGGATGTCGTCGTGGTACTGGCGCATCCAGTGGTAGTCGGGGTGCTCGCGCAGGATTTCCTGGATGCGTTCCACGCGGCGTTTCTGGTCGAGTTTCAGATCGCTGCAGGGGTCCATCTGCTCGAGGTGCGCGCCGAGTACGGAGAGCTGGGTGCGCAGGGTGTGGTCGACGGTGGTCGAGCCCACGATGTGGCAACGCATGCCGTAGCGGTGGCAGGCGAGGGCGAGGGCGTACGCGTAGATGCCGCTGGAGCTGTCCAGCAGGGTGTCGCCGCGCCGTACGACGCCGGTGTCGATCAGGTGCCGTACCGCCGCAAGGGCGGAGACGACCTTCATGGTTTCAAAGCGGAGACAGATGAGCCGGTCGTCGAGGCGTATCAGGTCCGGCCGGCCGATCGATTCCGCGATGTGCTCGTCCATTCAGGAATTCCTCGCTGGTGGTGAAGGTCGTGAAGGTCCAGGTGACGGGGATGCCGTTGCTGTCCAGGGCGCGTACGCAGTGCCGCAGCCGGCGCCTCAGACCGGAAGCCGCGGGGTCGAAGAGCACCCCGGCCACATTGCCGCTGTGCGCGATCTGCAGCCCGACGGCGCCGACGCGTCCGACGATGTCCCTGAGGGCGTCGAACTCCTCGTGCTTCAGCAGCCGTTGACCGCACCGGGCGCTCTCGGTACAGACCTGCCCGAGCAGCGCTGGGTCGGCCTCGGCGATCGCCCGCCGCAGCAGGGAACGCAAGTGCTCGTAAGCGTGCACGTCCTCGTCGTCGTACGCGCGGGCGGGAAGGGACAGCGTGTCCACGGGCCTGCCTCCGCCCAGGGTGCAGCCCACCACGACGGCCGGCGGCAGCGCGTCGCCGAGCATTTCGAGTACGCGTCCTTCCCGCTGGGCGAACAGCAGGGGCCGACCGTCGAGCATCAGCGGATCGGATGCCCGCTCGGCTCGCACCGCCAGGCGTGCGATGGTCTCCGGCGGCAACCGCAGGCCGAAGGCGTCCGCGACCGCGCGCACCGCGGCGATGACATCGCTGCTGGAAGAGCCCATCCCCATCCCCACGGGGATGTCGCCGCTGAGCCGCAACTCCCCACCGCACGGCGGCTCCTGGCGCTGCAGGGCGGCGAGCTCCTCGAGGGCGAGGACCGCAGCGCCCAGAGCCTTCGTACGGTCGCCGGGGGTCACCGACACGTCTTCGGGCGGAGTGCCCGGTCGGCGTACGAACTCGGCGTGCGTGCCCAGGCCGGTCATGGGCAGGGTGACCAGCCCGGCGCAGCGCCGCCCGCACTCGTCGAGGAAGACGCCCTGCAGGATCTCCCCGTGGTGGCAGGAGGCATGCCCGGTGCCGGTGCTGACTTCACCGGCACCGGGTACGGCCTGGCGGGTGCTCGCCGTCACGAGCCGCTCTCGACGCGGTAGCGGTACAGGACGGTCGGTTCGGCGCTGAACTGCGAGAAGGGGAAGGGCTCTGCGGACAGTGCGGTCACGCCGGCGCCCAGGAAGGCCCGCGCCACCGCGCTGCCGGTCTGCGCGTAGACGATCAGCGGCACTTCGCGTTCACGGCAGCGCGCCAGGATCGTGTCGAACGTGCTGTTGCCGAGCGTCATTCCGGTGGCGACCACGGCTTCGGCGGTGCCGAGGACCTGGTTCATGTCGTCGGTGACGTGGTCGCCCCATTGCGTCGTCCGCAGGTTGAAGTCGCAGGGCAGCGGGACGCCGCCGCGTTCGCGGATCGCCGCGACGAGCGGGTTGACGACGCCGATCAGCGCGACCTTCGCGCCGTCCGCGATGTTCAGCAACCCGGCGATCGCCGCGTCCCGGGCCTTCGCCCGGACCTCGGGAGGTCCCGCCGGTAGCGTCACGGGCTCGGCCCGCGCCGCATCGCGGTGTGGCCGGGTCTCGGCGAGGTAGGCGTCGAGGGCGGCGATCCGCAGCGGGCGGGGCGCTTCCCGCAGGAGTACGTCCAGCGGGCTGCCCGAGGCGTCGCGGCAGATCGCCGGATCGATCTCGTCGGCCTCGAAGGCACAGGCCCCGAAGGCCCCCCGAAGGCGTACGAGAACGTACTGGTTGAGGTAGGTGGTGTTGCCCCCGGCGAGCCGGGTTCCGTGGTGGATCCAGAACACACTCGTGGCCACGAGCTCCGACGGGCGTGGGCCGTGTTCTCCCGCCAGTACGGCGGCAAGGAGGTCGTCGACGGTGGCCGGGCGGGCGGGGAACGTCTGCGCGCTCATGCCTGGCCTCCGCGGGTCGGCCGGAACACGCCGGGCGGCAGCTCGAGGGTCCAGCCGTTCCCTGCGTGGCTGCGGGTGGTGTGCAGATCGGCCCTGGGCTGGTTGAGGGCGATGATCTGCTGGGCGGGCAGGGGCGGCGGAAGCTGCTCCAGCAGGGCAGGTCCGGTTGCCGTCCGATCCACGAAGGCTCCTTCTCTGGTACGGATCAGTCAGGTGAAAGGGATTCGTTGTCGAGCAGTGCCCGTGGGGCACCTTGGGCAGGGTGCCGATGGGCTCGTGTGCTATCTGGGCTCGGCCATCGTTCGTGCGCGGCCTCGGTCCGCTTGTGGCGCGACACCGCGGTAGGCGACCGCGAGGTTGCCCAGGCTGTCGAGGCCGATCTCCGCGTCGACCTCGAAGACGTCCGCCAGCCGGTCCGGGGCCAGGACGTCCTTGGGCGGACCCGCGGCGACCAGGCGCCCGTGGTGCATCAGCAGCAGCCGGTCACAGAAGCGGGCGGCGAGCGACAGGTCGTGCAGAGCGACCAGCACCGTCTGGTCCGTGTCGGCCAGCAGCTCCATGAGCTCCAACCGGTGTTTCACATCGAGGTGGTTGGTCGGCTCGTCGAGCAGGATGCACCAGGGCTGCTGGGCCAGGGCCCGCGCGATGTGGGCGCGCCGGCGCTCGCCGCCCGACAGCGACTTCCACGCCCGGTCGGCCAGTTCGGTGAGTCCCAACCCGGCGAGCGCGGCGGCGACCACGGCCCGGTCGGTGGCGTCCAGGCCGCGCCACCGGTCCCGGAACGGGGTACGGCCAAGACCGACAACATCGACGACCCGCAGATCACTGTCGGTGTCGGTGGCCTGTTCGACGAAGGCGACCTGCCGCGCGATCCGGCGTGCGTCCCAGCCCCGGATCGGCTCGCCGTCGTACCGGACCGAGCCTGACGTCGGGGGGCGCAGCCCTGCGAGGCAGCGCAACAGTGACGACTTGCCGGAGCCGTTCGGGCCGATCAGCCCGACCGTCTCACCTGGAGCGACGTCCAGGGTCACGTCGTGGACGACAGTCTTGCCCGGCACAGACCAGCTCAGCCGTTCGGCGCTGATCCTCACAGCTCACCTCGTTTGCGCAGGACGAGCAGGAAGAGCGGCACGCCCAGCAGGGCGGTGAACACGCCGACCGGAACCTCCTGGGGCGCGAAGGCGACCCGGGCGAGCGCGTCGGTCCACACCAGGAACACCGCGCCCACCACCGCGGAGAACGGCAGCAGCACCCGGTGCAGCGGCCCGACGAGGAACCGGACCCCGTGCGGCACGATCAGTCCGACGAACCCGATCGCGCCCACGGATGCGACCGCCACGGATGTCATCAGGGATGTCACAACGAGCAGCACGTAACGCGTCGTACGGACGTCGATGCCGAGAGAGGACGCCGTGTCCGCGCCGAAGGAGAACCCGTCGAGGGCACCCGACTGCAGCCAGACCACGGCGAGACCGGCCGCCGTCACCACCGCGCAGACGAGTACCGCATCCCAGCGGGCGGTCGCCATGGAACCGAGCAGCCACTGAGTGATCGCGCGGATGATGTCGGCGTCACCCGAGGCCATCAGGATCAGCGAGGTCAGGGCCGTGAACAGCTGCCCAACGACCACGCCCGTCAGCACGACCCTGACCGAGTCCAGACCAGTGCGCTGCAGCAGCAGCATCAGCAGCCCGAACGAGAGCATCGCACCGGCGAACGCACCGCCGGTCACACCCAGCGAGCCCGCCCCGTAGCCGAGGACGACCACCACCACCGCACCGGTCGACGCCCCGGAGGAGACGCCGAGGAGATACGGGTCGGCCAGCGCGTTGCGGGTGACGGCCTGCAGTGCGGCGCCGCACACCGCGAGCGAGGCACCGACCAGGGCCGCCATCAGGACGCGGGGAACGCGCAGATCCCAGATCAGCGAGTCGACCAGCCGGGGCAACGGCTCGACGTCCAGGCCCAGATGGAAGCCCAGTGTCGTGACCAGGTCGGCGTATCCGATGTCGGTGGTGCCGATCCGTGTCGACACCGCCGCCGACACGACCAGGGCCGCGGCGGTGCCGACGAACAGCGATGCCTGGGACAGCGCGGAGCGGCCGGATCGCGGCCGATCGGGCCCCGGTGGCACAGCCTTCGGGCAGACGGCTTCCGGGACCGGCCGCGCCGCACGGCCGGCAGCCGGGTGCAGCAGGTCGACCGGGCCCGGGTCGGGATCCCGGCTAGCGGACATACCCCAGGTCCTTCATGCCGTCGGTCAGCCGCGGCAGGGCGCTCACGGTGCGCACCGAGGGGTCCATTTCGGTGCCGGGGATCTCGATGATGCGGTTCTCGGTGACCGCCTCGAGCTTGGACATCACGGGGTTCTTGCGCATCGCGGCGAGCTTGTCCTTCGCGCTGTCACCGGGCTTGCCGCGTTCGGACAGATCGCCGATCACGATGAAGTCCGGGTTGCGCTCGGCCACTTCCTCCCAGGAGACCGACGGCCAGTCCTCGTCGATGTCGTCGAAGACGTTCCTCGCACCCGCGGTCCGGCTCATCTCGCTGGGCATCGCGCTCTTCCCCGCCACGTACGGGGTGTCGCCGTACACGGAGTAGAGCCATACGACGGTCGGCTCCCCCTTGACGTCGTCCGCGACCTCGGCCGCTCTGTCCAGCGTGGCCCGCTGCTCCTTGACGAGTTCCCGCGCACGGTCCTCGACGCCGAAGATCTTCCCGAGGTTGTCGTAGTCCTTGAAGAGGAGGTCGAACGGCGACCGCCCGGGATCGTTGTCCTTCGGGCAGTCCACCGCGCTCACGTACGAGGGCAAGTCGAGCTCGGCGAGCTCCTCGCGGGTCCCGACCATGTCCTTCGTGAAGTAGTCAGTGAAGCCCGCGACGACGAAGTCCGGGGTGGCCGAGCGGAGCTGCTCACTCGTAAGGATCTTGGGACTGAGTACGGGGACGTCGGCGTAAGCGTCCGCGTACTCCTTCGCGATCTTGGTCTTGAGGTTGGAGGTGCCGACCACACGGTCTTTCAGGCCAAGCTCCAGCAGCACCTCGGTCGACGACTGATCGAGAGTGACGGCTCGCTTCGGCGGATTACTGAAGGACAGCTTCTGGCCGCAGCTCGTCACGGTCGTCTCCTGCGCCGCGGCCTTGTCCGCCGAGGGGGAGTCGCCCCCTGAGGCCGAGCAGCCGACGGCCGCGAGAGCGATGGTCAGGGCGACGCCGAGGCGGGCGGGGTGGCGCATGGATCCTCCGGTCTGGGCTGTGCACAAGTGCTGCCGCACAGCCGATGAGTGCGGGCACGATGGCAAGCATCATAACGATAATCGTTTTCGTTAAGCTACCACCTGATGAGCGGCGCATGTCAGAGCCATCGGGGTCCACGCTGCTGCCGCTCTTCACCAACGGACCTGCGGACACAGGCCGTTGCGCGCGTGACCGACCCGGACGACAACCACAGGAGCATCACACCGTGCAGACATCACCCGCAGCAGACACCACCTCCGAGACCGGCCCACCCCTCAAGCGGTCCGTTCTGCTCGACACCGCATTCCTGCGACTCTGGTCGGGCACCACGGCATCCGGCCTCGCAACCTGGGCCCTGCCGTTCGTACTCGGTCTCGCCGTCCTCGACCGCACGCTCACCCCCGCAGGCCTCGGTCTCGTCCTCGCCGTCCGCACCGCGGGGTTCCTCGCGGCCGTGCCCATCGGCGGGGTCCTGGCCGACCGACACTCCCGCAGGGCCGTCGCCCTGTGGGCAGGACTGGCCGCCGCGGTCGCGGCGCCGCTGCTCGCCGCCGGACTCGGGCGGTCGGTCCCGCTGATGGCAGCCGCTGCCGCCCTGGCGGGCGCCGGGCAGGGCGCCTGCCGGCCGGCGTTCCAGGCGCTCACCGCCGAGGTGATCGACGAGGACCGCAGGCAGCAGGCCAACGCCGCCATGACCCTGGCGGTCCGGGTCACCACCCTGGTCGGGCCCTCGCTGGCCGCCCTGCTCGCCGTGGTGCTCGACATCTGGGCGCTGCTCCTGGGCATCGGGCTGCTCTGGCTCGTCGCCGCGCTGGTACCCGGGCCCGGCGCCAAGGGCGCACCCACCGCCGTACGGCAGCGCGCGCCGTTCCTCACCGAGTTCACCGACGGGATACGCGAAGCGCGCAGGCACCCCTGGTTCGTGGCCGGTCTCGCCGCTCTGACCGCCGTCATCGCCACCGGCTACTCCGCCACCGGCGTCGCCCTGCCCCTGGTGAGCCGGGATCGGTACGGCACCGAGGTGGTGCTCGCCGCGGCGATGACCGCCTACACAGCGGGTGCCCTCGCCGGGGCCCTGCTCATCGCGCGCTGGCGCCCGCGCGCCCAGGGCTGGGCCGCCCTGGCCGGACTGGCTGTCTACGGCTTCGCACCGCTGAGTCTGATGCTCCCGGTGCACCCCGCCATGGTGATCGCCGCCTACGTCGTCGCCGGGCTCGGCATCGAGCTGTTCAACGTGCCCTGGTTCACCGCCACTCAGCGCGAGGTGGCACCCGACAAGCTGGCCCGCGTCTCGTCCCTGGACTTCATGCTGTCCTACGGGCTGGCCCCGGTCGGGCTCGCGCTCATCGCCCCGGCCATTGACGCCTTCGGCACCCGAGCGGTCCTCGCCACCTGCGCGCTGACCTGCTTCCTTGCGCCGGCCGCGGCCGCACTGGTGCCCAGCGCACGCCGCTTCTCTCGCCGCCCGGCACCGGCTGCGGGCCGGCCGGGATGAGCCGCCACGCTCAGACCCGGCAGCGGACTCCCCCACCTATGCCGGACCCCAGCGGACCGGGCATCAGTGCGCACCCTCTGGCCGCCCGTCGTTCAGGTGGTGCCGACCCCGATCGGTGTCGTCGCCGACGATGCGGCGAGCTGGGACTGCCCGAAAAACGCCGTCCGCGGTGGCCGAGGCGCTGCAGGCCACGCAGCCGGCAGAGCTCGATGACGACGGGACCCCTCGGAGACGGCCTGTCACCGAGGGTGGCCGACGCGATAACCATGTAACGCGCCATGTCCGGGAGACGCAGATTGAATCACGGGTGCGGCCGAGCGACCCGTATGCGACCGCGGCCGGGGTTTCTCCTGTGGGGGGAGATACCTCGGCCGTGGGCCCTTCTCCGTACCGTCGAGGCGGTTGACGCGTCAGATTGGAACCCCAGTGAGTAACACCGAACCCCTGCCCGAGAACCAGCGATACGACCGAGGCCAGGGCGGTAACTACCACCACAACCGCAACAGGGACGGTTCCGGCGCAAAGCAGACAGCCCTGGTCATCCATACCATCGCCGACATCGCCGCAGGCTTCCTGGTGCTGTGGATCCTGCTCTACGTGCTCGAAGCCAACCAGGGGAACGTCTTCGTAGGATTCGTGGAAGGCGTTGCGGACTGGCTGGCCTGGTGGTCACAGGACATCTTCACGATGGACACAGACGGTCTTCGCGTCCTCCTCAATTACGGCCTGCCCGCCGCGATCTACCTGCTGATCGGGCACGGTGCAGCCGCGCGGCTGCGCCGCCTCTGACAGGCCCGTTCGACGCCTCGGCCGCACCACGACGCCGTAGTCGCATGCCTGGGCCGGGATTCCTCAGTTCTCCATCGCGGTATCGCAAGCGGCGCAGACTCGGTCTGCGTATTTGGGGGCATACCACGAGGAATCGGGATGCTCAGCGGGCTTCCAGCCGGCCACTTCCATGTCGAAGGTGTCCTTGCCGCAGAAGGTCCGCGGACCAGGTGAGGACGCCTTCCCCGGAGCGGCAGGCGCCGCATGTACCCGGCGGACGGGCCGTTCCTCGCCACGTGACGAGCCACCGAAGCCGGCCCCAGTCACCGGCTTGTCGGGCTCGTACACAACGATGATCTCGCTCATATCTCGACGGTAGGCCGCAACGCGGGAACGTGCTGGCTCAGCACGACCCAGGCGCCACGCACCGCGGGCGGACCGCCTTCCCCACCCTTACGGCCCCCAGGGCCGCCTTCCATAGAAATGATCTTGGATCGCGGGACCGGGTCGGCGGCCGGACTCACGGGGGTGGAGTCCGGCCGCCGGGTCAGGTGCGTCAGGCAAGTGCCTGCTCGAAGTCCGACCAGAGGTCGTCGGGGTGTTCCAGGCCGGCCGAGACCCGGACCAGCCCTTCGCCGATCCCTGCTGCACGGAGCGCCTCGGCGTCCAGCTCCCGGTGGGACGTGGATGCGGGATGCAGGACCAGCGTCTCCGGCCCGCCGAGGGACGGGGAGAGCAGGGCGCAGCGCAGCCGGTGCAGGAAGGCGGCGGCCGCATCCCTTCCGCCGGCGAGTTCGAACGCCAGCACGCCGCCGTAGTCGGCCAGGATCCGCTGTGCCCTCGCGTGGTCGGGGTGGTCCGGCAGCCCCGGCCAGTGCACGGCGGACACCGCGGGATGCTTGGCGAGGTTGCGGGCCAGGTGGCCGGCGTTCGAGCAGTGCCGGGCCATCCGCAGCGGCAGCGTCTTGAGTCCGCGCAGGACCAGCCAGGCGGCGAACGGGTCCGGCGTTACGCCCAGCTCCACCGCGAATCGCCAGACCCTTCGGTGGAGTTCCGGGTCGGCGAATACGGCGATGCCCAGGCTGACGTCGTCGTGTCCGCCGAGGTACTTCGTTGCCGAATGCAGCACGATGTCCGCTTCATGTTCCAGCGGCCGGCACAGCACCGGGGTCGCGAACGTGTTGTCCACGACACCGATGAGGCCGGCGGCACGGCCCGCCCGGAGCATCGCCGTCAGGTCTCCGACCGACGTCGTGGGATTGGCGATCGTCTCCAGATAGAGGACGGCGGATTCCGGCCGCACCGCGGCGGTCAGCTCGGCCGGATCCGTGCCGGACACATGACTGACGCCGACGCCGAACCGGTCGGCCAGGTCGTGCAGCATCTGGTAGGTGCCGCCGTACAACCGGGTCTGCGCGATGACGTGGGAGCCGCCGCGCAGAAGTGCCAGCAGTACGGCGTTGATGGCACCCATTCCGGAGCCGGTGGCCAGCGCGGCGGCGCCGCCCTCCAGGTCGGCGAGCGCGCCTTCCAGCGTCTGTACGGTCGGATTGCCGTGCCGGATGTACGCGTGGCCACGGTCCGGATGGCGCAGCGCCTCAGCGCAGGCCTCCGGATCGTCGAACGCGAACGCCGAGGTCTGGTATATCGGGGTGGACACCGGGCGTGAGGAGAGCGGGCCCGTGGGTGGAACGTGGATCGCGCGGGTATCCAGGTGCCTCCTCACTGCGCTGCCTTCGCGACCGCCGCACGCTCGAACTCCTCGCCGTACTTGCGCCGGTCCCAACGGTTGAAGACGACGATCCACAGGTCGCGGTGGCCCGGGCCGCCGTCGAGCGATTCCAGGTCGGTGGCGGTGTGCCACATCTGGGTGTCGTCGAATGCGAGCGCCTGGGGGTTCGGCTGGAGGGTGACGCGGAAGAACGGCTCGCCGCCGTTGGTCGGCATGAGCTGGTTCTCACCGCCCTTGATGTTGTGCCGTCCGAAGACGACCAGCATCGCGTAGTCGTGGCCGTCCCGGTGCGGCCCTTCCGGTACGGAGACGCCTTCGATGTCGGGTCCGACGGACACCCGGCACTGGTGCACGTTGACGTGCCAGTCGTGGGCGGGGTCCAGTCCGATCCCCTTGGCCGCCGCGTCGATCTGCGGGGTGGGGTCGATGCGCAGCGGCTCCAGCTCGCGCTGCACACCGCCGACCAGTTGGTTGACCGCTTTCGGCTGGAGGAACGGACGGTGCGGCAGCAGCTCCATCGTCCAGCCCATGGTGTCCGGCTGATAACTGATGCGGTACTGCGAGAACCTGCGGTGCCGCTGACGCCCACCGGTGTAGGGGTCGAAGGGCAGTTTCCCGAATTCCTCCATCGCCTCGTTGTCGAGGGGCGGCAGATCCATCACACGGTAGAACGGGTCCACGACGGTGTCCTCCTCATGTTTCTGCAGGTGCAGTGACCCCAGTGGTAAATACCTTCAAGGAAACGGCTAGTTCGGCCATGGCAATCGCCAGCAATGCGGCGACGAAGATCTGGTAGCCGGCGACGACGATGATCGTCCCCGCGATGAGCGGGAATCCGTACACCCCGATGAAATAGGCCAGGCTGAAATACCAGAGAGCCCAGTGCCGCAGCTCGCCCGGTGCATAATTGGCCGCCTGTGCCTGAATGATCGGATATACCAGGCCGTACGTGATACCGAGGATCAGCGAACTGATCGCGTAAAGGATCACGTTGTGCCCGACCAGCAGGAAGAGCACGAGCGAGGCGCACATTCCGGCAAGGAGGACCATCGTGGTACGTGCCGGATCCCACCCGCTGATCCGCCGACTGACCGTGAAGCGCGGCACGATGACACCCAGGGTGTAGGCGGCGTAGAAGTACGCCGAGTCGATGCCGCGACTGTTGGCGAAGGTGGTCTGGTACGTCGTCATGGCGCTGAATACGCAGGCGCCCAGCAGCACCATGACCAAGAACGGCCGGGCCGGCGAGCGCAGAACCCTGGCGACCGGACCGAAAATTCCACCTTCTCGGCCCTCGTCAGAGGTGAGAAGGCCGCTCTTGCGCTGCCTCCATACGACGGTGGCGAAAGCGGCCGCCGATACGACGCTCAGCAGGACGGCCACCACGAAAACCAGCCGATAGGAGGCTCCCTGATCCACCATCTTGGCGCCGATGATCGGGGTGACCCCCATGCCAAGCGCATTGAATCCGGCAAGCACTAGGAAGTACAAACTGCGCTTCTCGGCCTCGATCCGCGCGGAGATGACGATCGGCACGGTGGTGAAGAACAGTGCCCAACCGGTGCCGAGCAGGACCCCCGCGACCAGGATCGCCGCGAAGTTCGTGGTCCCTGCGATGATTCCGGTGGCCACCGCGTAGATGACCGAGCCTGCCATGGCCGCGGTGCTGGGGCCGACCCGCTGGGCCATACGCCCGCCCACGACCAGCGAGCCGACGGCCCCGATCGCGCCGCACCAGTAGATGAGCCCGGCCATGGCCTCGTTCTCGCCCAGCGATTTCACATACGCGGGAAGCAGCAGGGTCAGCCCGTACGCACCGGCGATCAGCAGGCTTCCGGTGTAGATCGCGAAGAAGCCGCCGCCGGACCGGACCTGCAGGCTCTGTGGAGCCCGTGTCCGCTCAGACATCGGCTCCTCCCTGGGGGTACCGCCCAGGCGACAGCTCTGGGGGAAGGTCGTCGGCGCGCAGCGAATCGGGCAGAACGGGTTCGAGACCGGCCCAATCCAACGCGGGGAAGGCGGGGATCTGGATCGGGCCGGGCGTGGTGAGGGCCGAAAAGCCGGCCAGCGATGGCGCCCCGGAATGCCCCAGGCCGGACCACAGCGCACCGGACATCCGCGGCGCGATGGGGTAACTGAGCAGCGCCAGGCCCTTGAGCCACCAGTACGCCTGGCCGTCGTCCGCGGGCAGTTCGTCATGGATCCAGGAACGCATGGCCGACGCGGCGCCTGCCGTGGATACGCCCGGCGGTTCGAGCGCCCGGTCCTGCTCGTCCAGGAGCTCTTCGAGACGCCCGGCCAAGCCGTCGGCCGGTGCCTCTGACGGGTGCCCGGCACGATCCATGGCGCCGACGGCCGCGGCTACCTGGGGGGTCAGCCGGCCGGCCAGGTCGTGGTTGTACACCTCGATGAACTCCGCGACGTTGAGGCTCGCGGGCCCGTCCTCCGGATTCACCACCGCCAGGAAGTACCGGACCGCGTCGACCGGCAGCCCGGGCAGCGACGTGATGTCGGCGACCCAGATGGCGTGTCCCCGGCTGGTGGAGAACTTCTTGCGCTCCAGGTTGTAGAGGTGGTTGAGCAGGAGATGGTCGAAGGGCCGGACCTCGCCGTGGGTCATGGCGCCGCCCACCACGGCGGCGAGCGCGGAGACCAGGTTGTCCGTACCGCAGCTCGCGATGGTGATGACGTCGGAATCCGGGGCGAAGGGATGGGCCCTCCCCTGGCCATCCAGGTCGCGGTAGACCTCTCCGCAGTAGAGCGAATACGGCAGTAGTCCGGTGTAGGAGAACAGGATGCTGTCCGGCGAGGCGCCTTTGTAGTCACCCTGCACGCCCCACCTGCCGGGCGTCGTGAGCCGTGCCAGCGGGCCGTGCCGACGCACGTACCTGCCGACTCCCTCCCGGAGCTCCTCCGGGATCCCCATCTCCGTGAGCTGCTTCAGCAGCTGCCGCTCCTCCGGCAGCAGGATGAACAGGCTGTCGACCGGGCGCCATTCGACCGGGCCGTCGTTGAACCGGGGCTGCGCCGACAGCAGCTCATCGGGGCGCAGGTGGGCGCCGCAGCTCTCGCAGAGGAAGTTGGCGACCTCGGCCATGCAGTCCGGACACCTGCCGGACAGAAAGCCGCCCACCAGATACCGGTCGCTCACCGTGCAGTACGGCACGCTCTCCCGTACGGACACCACCCGGTCCGTGCTGATCAGGTGCTCGGCGAAGGCCCGGTGGCTGCGGTCGTACGGCTCCTGCCAGCGCGGGTCGATGGGGTTGATGAACTCATCGACGTCGATGTCCATCGCGGCCAGATCCTGCTGGATGAGGGCGTGATGGCGATGGCAGACGTCCTCCGGCCGGCAGCCGTCCTTCTTGGCAGCCAGCGGCACATACGAGTCGTAGGCGTCGGTGCCGAAGATCACCACTGCGTCGTCGCCCCGCCGCCGGAAGTTCCGGGCCAGAATGTCCATGCGCAGGAAGGGGCCGGCGATGTGCCCAAGATGAAGGCGCCCGTTGGGCGTCGGCATGAGGGGGACGAGGAAGTAGCGACGCCGTGACGACGTTCGGAACCACGGTTTGGTCATTGCTCGACTCCTGGCTGGCTGGATCGCTGATTCGGAACGGCGTACGCCCGGGACGGACGGTCGTCCACCAGGTGCAGGGCTCGCTCGGCGATCGCAGGTGCGAGCCGGAATCCTGATCCGGAGCAGCCTCCGGCCACAATGACGCCGGAGCCGTCACCGGCCGCCGTCACCAACGGCGCCCGGTCCTGCGTGTACCCGTCGCACCACACACGTCCGCCGTGGACATCCGGCGCGAAGGCCGGTACGTGCCGCATGAGCACGTCGAGGGCCCGCTTCCGGTCCTCCGGGGTTATCGCCAGCTGCTCCGCGTCCGGCGCGCAGTCCCACTCTTCCGAGGCAAAACTGAGCACCCATCGGCGCTCGTCGGCACGGGGCAGCAGAAACGCGTCGTCGTGCGGAAAGAAGAGGGCCGGCGCGCCGGGCGGCGGGATGCGCTCGACATGCAGCGCCGCGACCTTCTTCACCCGCAGCCCGGCCGGTCCCCCGGGCTGGCCCCCGATGTGTCCGGCCGCGTTGCGGGCCGGGCTGGTCCGCAACCACGGTCCGGTGGCGAGGACCACGCGGGCACCCGTGATGACGGTGCCGTCCGCGCAGTGCAGGACGTATCCGCCGTCCCGCCGGGTGACGCGATCGATCCGGGTCCCCATGCTGCATTCGACCCTCCCGGACTCGCGGGCGGCAGCGGCGATCCGCTCGGCGACCTCCCGGGGCGAGCCGTAGTAGCCCGGTGTCTCCATGCGATACACGGCTTCATTGCCGCCGATGACCAGGCCCGGATAGCTGCCGCGCAGGAGCTGATGATCGTCTCTGCTCGCGGGGGTCAGCGTGGTGCCGCAGAGCATGGACGCCAGCTCGGTCTCCCGGTCTGGGTCGATGACCCAGTAGACGTCCACCGGAGCGATCGGCAGTGCGGGCACATCGTTGCGGAGCACGTCATAGAGCCGGCCGCTGCGCTGCACGAACTCGCGGTGGGCCGCGGTCGGCGCCAGTGGTGCGTCGAACCCGGCGGAGAATGCCGTGGCACCCCCGCCGACCTGGCCCTGATCGACGAGGAGAACCCGGTCGTCGGGGCGCAGTTTGGCGGCGAGGTAGGCCGTCATCGTGCCCACGATGCCAGCGCCGACCACCACCAGGTCGAAGTTCCGGTGCGGGCTATGCATCGCCGGTCGCGTTCCAGTAAACGGAGAAGAAGGTGAAGTCCTCGCCGGAATTGTTCAGCACCTGGTGCGGAACGTGCGGCGCGATGTCCACCATGTCTCCTGCAGTCAGCTCGAATTCCTCGTCGCCGCGTCGCATGGTCGCGCTGCCGGTGACCACCAACCAGCACTCGGTGACAGCGTGCTGGTCGACCGGTGACTTCGCGCCCGGAGCGACGACTATCCGCGTCGCATCAAAGGGTGCGCCTGAGATGGTCGAACCGGGAAAGTTGGCTGCTTCCACGGTCACGCCTTCTGAGTAGTGCTCGAGCGGGCCGAATGGCGTCGTCATGATCTCTCCTCCCTACCAGGGCTGCCGGCTACGAAGCGACGCCGCTGGGGTTGCGGAGTTCGACCTGCTTCCAGCTGAGTGCGGCATCACAGTTGTCGATCTCGTAACGCGAATAACCGACGAGGTCGTTGATGATGCGCGCGCTGCGCCAGGCCAGGAGGCTCAGATTCGGATCGGCGGAACCGCGGGCATGGCGGGCACCGTTCTGGAGGTAGATCTTTCGATTCTCCGGGCCGTCCCACTTGATGGCGTAGTTCTCGTCGATGTCGAAGAGACCATCGGTGCGCGCCAGCCGATTCTCGATCGGCGCCAGACAGGCCGGGGACTCATAGTGATAGCCGGTGCTGAGCACGATGACGTCGGCGCTGACCGTCTCCGGTCCCCTGCTGATCTGGTTGCGCAGCCCGACGTCCCAGCCATCGGCGGTCCGCGTGGCCGTGGTTGCCTCCCGGCCGGGGAGCAGGCGCGCCTTGGTCGCGGGCGCTCCGAGGCAGTCGATCTCGTACAGCCGTCGGTAGACCTGCTGCAGCGTTTCCAGGTCGATGCCGTCGCTGGCCAGCTTCGTCTCGGCCAGCAGGGGCTCTTTCTTCTTCTCGGGGATCGAGAAGAAGAAGTCCGAGTACGGCGGGAGGAAGAGCTCGTTGGTGAACGGCGAGTCGTCCATCGGCAGGAAGTTGGACCGGCGGCTGACCCAGGTGACCTCACGCGCCCGGTCCGCGTCCCGGGCGAGGAGATCCAGCAAGATCTCGGCGCCGGTCTGTCCGCCCCCCACGATGAGGACGCGCTTGCCGGCCACGTCCGGCTTGGCTGTCAGATAGTCGCTGGCGTGGATGACCTTTGCTCCGAGATGCCGTTGGAAGATCGGCGGCACATACGGCGTCAGACCGGTGCCGAGCACGATGTTCCTCGCGTGGACCCGGCTGGTCGGAGTGGTCACCTGGAACACGCCGTGGCCCTCGAGATAGTCCACCTCGCTGACCGGCTGCCCGAAGTTGAGATTGCTTATCTGCTTGCTGACCCACTGGTAGTAGTCATTGAACTCCGCCCGTAAGACATTGGGGAAGTCTGCGATCAGGAATCGATAGAGCCGCCCATGACTGCTCAGGTATGAGAGAAAGGAGAACGGACTCGTCGGATCGACCAGGGTCACCAGGTCCTTGAGCGGAGAGACCTGGATCGTCGCCCCGTCCAGCAACAGGCCGGGGTGCCATTGGAATTTCTGCCGCTTGTCGAAACACTGACCGGAGAGCTCGGGAACAGCGGCCGCGAGCGCGGCCAGGCTCAGGTTTGCTGGACCGATGCCAATACCGACATAGTCCTGAATCCTATCCATGCCCACCTGCTTCGCTTGAGGTTGACGGCCATCGCGCCGACTCGGCGTGACGACGAATCGCACACGCTGTCGATGATCGCGTCCGCAGAACCCGGTTTGCCAGGAACTCCGGCGGCACTCTTCCGGAAGTCTCGTGGCACTGTGCCGCCGCTCGTCGGCTGGACGCCGGTGGGTCAGCAGGGCTCCACGGGAACCGACCGGTAGAGCCCGGTGAGTTCGGCGATGACCTCGGCGTTCACGGGAAGCGGCAGATCGTCGATCCGGCCCACGGGGCAGATGCCGAGGGAACTGGTCAGGAAGGCGCCACCGAAGTCAGCCAGGTCGCCCAGGCGACATGGGCGTCTCTTGGGACGCCGTCCGACGCCGCTCAGCGCTTCGTCGAGCAGTTGCATCGTGACGCCGGGCAGCCCGGGTGCGTCCGGCCACACAACCGTTCCACCCCGGTCGTAGAAGCCGATGTTGGCCACTGCGGTCTCCGAGACCATCCCGTCGCGATCGACGAAGAGCGCGTCGTCGAAGCCGTCGCGCTGCGCCGCTCGCCGGTGGTAGATCTGACCGAACGTGCCGGTGTGCTTGAGGTGCGGAAGAGGTCGGCCGAACACGACCGACCGCAGGTGCTGCGGGGTGGGCGACACCTCGGCGGCCGCGGTCACCGTGACCATCAGCGAGGGGTCCGTCCCCCTGGGCCTATCGGCCCGGGTGGGGGTCCCCCCGGCGGAGCCAGGGGGCGTGCCCCCATCGGCCTCGGGCCAGAAGACATTGACCCGCACGGTGGCGTCGGTGGTGTCGGTGCCGAGCGCGTGCCGGATGCATGCGCGGACCCGGTTGTGGTCCAGTGCCACGCCGAACAGCTCCCGGGTGGCCGCGTCCAGCCGCTCCAGATGGTGGCCGAGGCCGCGCACGGCACCCTCGGTCACCTGCATGGAGGTGAAGTGGCCGTAGTTGACGAGCGCCGGGAAACGCAGCTCCTCGATCCGTGCGGCACGCCCGTTGATCTCGGTCCGCAGAGGCGGTGGGCTGCTCATGACCGTACGACGTGACCGTTCTTGTGGACCAGATGCGTAACGGAGGCGTTCATCATCTCCAGCGTCAACTTCTCCCCGGCGCGGTGTCCGATCGCCCGCTGGATGTCGATAGCCCGGCAATAGAGCTCGGTCGCCTCCCCTGAGCAACCGAGCTCGGCGTGCACCTGCGCCAGTTTGCCGAGCGAGAGCGCCTCGCCGTATCGGTCACCGGTCGCACGGCGGAATGCAACCGCCTGGTCCAGGCGTTCCAGCGCCGCACCGAGACGTCCGGTACAGCTCAGCACCTCGCCCAGCAGGTCCAGGCTGTCGGCCTGACCGCACAGATCGCCGATCTCCCGCCGCATCCGCAGGCTCTGTTCGAGCAGGTCGATGGCCTCGTCGATGCGTGCCATCCGGCCGAATACTTCGCCCAGTCGGCTCAGCGCATGCGACTCGGCGTATCTGTCGCCGATCTCCCGTCCGATGGCGATCGCCGCACGGTACTGCTCGGCGGATTCGTCCAGGCGGCCGAGGCAGAGCGAGGTCATGCCCAGGTTGGTGAGGGCGCGCGCCTCCGCGTGCGGCTCACCGGTCTCGCGGACGATGACAACGGACTGCTGCAGACAGCGTCGCGCTTCGTCGAACTCGTGCTGCTGCAGATACGCGTTGCCGAGATAGTTGAGCAGCCAGCCCTCGGCCGACCGGTTCCCCAGTCGCCGGGCGCTGTCCAGCGCCGTGCGGTGGGTCGCGATCCATTCGGGCCAGTGCGAACGACGCAGGTAGAACCGCCACAGCACGGCCGGCAGCCGCCAGGCGACCTCGTTGAGGCCTTCGGCCGCGGCCTGCCTGGTCGCGGTCACCGCGTTGGTGAGCTCGGCCTCACACCACCGCAATGCGGCGTCATGATCGGCAAAAGTCTCTTTCTCGATGCCCAGTTCCAGCAGTTTCGAGGAATCCATGGTGGGTTTCCGGCGGGCGGGCTCCATCATGGCGATCGCCTCGACGCCGGTGTGCAGGTACCAGGTGAGCAGGCGGCGCAGCGCCTGCAGGCGGTCCTTCGGCAGCTCCTCCTCGCGGGCGCGCTCGTCGGCGTACAGCCGCAGCAGGTCGTGGAACCGGTAGCGGCCGTCGGCCGTCGATTCCAGCAGGTTCGCGTCGACGAGCTCGTCGAGCACGGCGGCGGCCGTCCGCTTCGACGTGCCGAAGAGAGCCGCCGCGGCGGCCTCGCTGATGTCGGCACCCTGCCAGGTGCCCAGTAGCCGGAAGGCGCGCGACGGGCCCAGGGTCTCCGGGTTGTCGCGTACGGCGATGGCGCGATAGCTGACCTCGAAACTGGCCCGGACCTGCAGGTCACCCAGCTTCAACTCGTCGAGCCGGTAGCGCTCGTCCGCTAGGCGGTCGGCCATTCGGGCCACCGACCAGGTCGGCCGGGAGGCCAGCCGGGCGGCGGTGATCCGGATCGCCAGTGGCAGCCCGCCACAGGCGTCCAGCAGCCGCTCGGTGGCCAACGGCTCAGCCGCGATCCGTTCCGGCCCGGCGATGCGGGCAAGGAGGGCGCGCCCCTCGTCGTGGCGAAGGACATCGAGGTTGATGAGCCGGCTTCCCTCAAGGTCGGCGAGCCTGCCCCGGGTGGTGATCAGCACCGCGCAGCCACTGCCGCCCGGCAGCAGCGGCCGGACTTGGGCAGAATCCGCCGCGTCGTCGAGCACGACGAGCAGCCGCCGGCCGTGCAGCGCCGTGCGATACATCGCGGACAGCTCAGCCTCTCCGCCGCGTAGCGCGTACTGATCGAAACCCAGGTCATGCAGAAAGCGCAGCAGTACGTCGACGGGTTCCAGAGGCTCGGAACTCCCGCCACGCAGATTCACGTACAGCTGGCCGTCCGGATAATTCTCGACCAACTGATGGGCAACGTGTACGGCGAGAGCGGTCTTGCCGAGACCACCGGCGCCGGCCAGCGCGGCAATGGGAACCGCACCGTCATCGGCGGAAAGGAGATTCCGCAAGTGCGTCACCAACTCCGCGCGGCCGGAAAAGTCCGCCGTATCCGCGGTGAGCTGCGCCGGGCAGGGCGGCGGCACAGGGGCCACCTCGACCCCCTCGCCCTCGGCCACCTCGCCGTTCGTCGGCACAGACGCCGCTTCGCTGTTCGGTGGCCGGTGGTTGCGGGCCGCCCTCAGGAGCTCCTCCCGGACGGATCCGTCCAGGCCGAGCGCGTCTGCCAGCAGCCGCAGGGACCGGCTGTAAGGTCGTCCGGTCCGTCCGTTCTCGAGGTTTCCGATCCCCCGGACGCTGAGACCGGAGCGGTCCGCGAGTTCCTCCTGGGTCAGCCCGGCGCTCGTCCGCAGGTGGCGCAGGAATGCGCCCAGTGATTCATCGGTCGTCGGCCCATACGACATAGCTCCCCCGTCATCGTGATCACAGTTCCATCCCGAACCTATTCCGCCCCTTCAGGGCAAGCGTCAGAAAAACTCCAAGGGGTGACTGGCGCAGGTTCTTGCGTACCCTGCGCATCATCGGTTCGACGGTCTGCGGTGTGCTCTACCCAGCGTCGCACGTCGCACGACGATCTCCGGTCCCCGGTCGGGCAATGCAAGCCAGGCTGGCGAAAATGCAGCGGCACTGGCCGTCGTTGGCCCATCGTGCGGCGGACTTCCGCGGTACGGGCGATGGATCAGCGGCCTCCCCGCGGCCCATCGCCTGGTCGGTCGACCTCGTCGAACCGACGACCGCTCGGTGCCGTGGCGGGGAGGGAGCGGGCAGCCCTGGCGAAGAGTTTCCGGAGCCCCGAGATCACGATCGCCGAGTTTTGCAGCGAGTGGGCGGCATCCGCTTCGTCCCAATCTATTGACTCGGCGGTCATGACATCGACCCCGACCGGCAGTTCACCAGGGTCATGTCCAGATCCATGATCTGCCTCCCGCCCTCCACGGCGCACCACTCATGGGTTGGTGCCACCAGGCAACCGCATGGCACCCGGCCGTTGCAATGAAGACGCAGGACGTTTGTGGGAAACCTTCGGTACCGAGACGAACGTGACCTCGTGCCCGACGCCCTGCGGTCAGGCTCGGGCGTCGTCCGGGTACCAGCGCAGTTCGACGGTGTTGCCGTCGGGGTCGCGGACGTAGACGGACTGGGCGGTGCCGCGGGCGCCGAAACGCTCGCCAGGGCCGCCCAGGACCGTGAACTCCCCCGAATCGATGACCTCTTGCCAGTCGAGAGGCTCGACGACCAGGCAGATGTGATCGACGTTGGAGCCCTTGGGGGAGCCCGGTACGAAGTCGATGATCGTCGTCGGGCTCACCCGCACCGAGGGGAAGGGCGCCTCACCGGCCCGCCATGCGTCGACTCGGACCGGCTCCAGACCGAGTGAGCCGCAGTAGAACTCCAGGGAGCGTTCGACATCGGCGACGTTGAGGACCAGGTGGTCGAAGTCGATCACACGCATGCTCTCTCCCTTGGGCGCTGAACGGCCCGTTGGCCGTGGTGTGCGGGACAGTCTCCCCTGCGGCTGCCGGGACATTCCACCTGATGACCGGGCACTGGCAATATCACCGACACTGACGGCACCAGCTCGCACTGTCGTATGAGTCCACCCGTCACGGGACACGGTGCCTTATGTGATACCGAAGCGATACGCGCCATGAGGTCGACCCGTGACGCCCGCCGGGAGAGACTCCATCCTCGCGCCGACGCACGACGCCACGGCGCCTTGAGCATGTTTCTGAACAAAAGGGCGGTATGGGCAGTGCAGCGGCAGCAGCGATATGTGGGACTCATAGCAGCAGGGCTCGCAGGCACCCTGGCCCTCACCGTCTCGGGCTGCGGCGCGAGCGACTCCGCCGTCGGCGACGAAGTCACCCTGAAACTCGTCGCGGCCGAGTACGGCGACCGGTCCAGCAACAGTTCGAAGCGGTACTGGGACCAGCTGGCAGGCGAGTTCGCGTTCAAGAACCGGGGCATCAGGGTCGACGTCGACGTTTACAGCTGGAGCCAGGTCGACCGAAAGGTCGCTTCCCTGGTCAAGGAAGGCAAGGCACCTGACATCGCGCAGATCGGCTCGTACGCCGACTATGCCGTGCGGGGCGAGCTCTACCGGGCCGACGAGCTGCTCTCGATCCCGACTCAGGCCGCGTTCATCCCCGGCCTCGCCGACGCGGGCAAGGTGCACCGGGTCCAGTACGGCCTGCCGTTCGTCGCCAGCACGCGGGGGCTCTTCTACAACAAGAACCTGCTCGCCAAGGCGGGCATACCGGACCCCCCGAAGACCTGGGACCAGTTGCAGACGGACGCCCAAGCCCTGAAGCGCGCGGGCGTCAAGGTGCCGTACGGGCTGCCGCTCGGTCCGGAGGAGCCGCAGACCGAGGCCCTGAACTGGATGCTGAGCGGCGGTGGCGGCTACACCGACGACATCGGCCGGTACACCATCGACTCGCCCGAGAACATCAAGACGTTCGAGTGGCTGCGCGATGAGCTGGTCGGCAAGGGGCTGACCAATCCGGCGCCCGGCTCGGCCAACCGGCACGAGGTCTTCAACGCCTTCACCCGCGGCGAGGTCGCCATGCTCAACGGCCACCCGACACTGATGCAGCGGGCCCTGGAGAGCGGCATCGACTTCGGTACGGCGCCACTGCCCGGCAGGAAGGGACCGTCCGAGGCCACCACAGGCGTGGCCGACTGGATGCTGGCGTTCAGAAAGAACGGCCATCGCGAGGAGATCGGCAAGTTTCTCGACTTCGTGTACACGAAATCCAACGTCCTCAAGTTCGCCGATCAGTACGACCTGCTGCCCGTGACCCTCGCCGCCTCCGAGGCGATGCGCGCCAACAGCAACTACAAGGACGTGTGGGAGTTCCTCGACAAGCTGCCCTCCGCCGAGCTCCTCCCGGTCGGAAAGCGGTCGTGGGCGCCGACGATGAGCAGACTCAAGTCCGTCATCGGGAGCACGGTCGAGGAGGGCGGGGACCCGGAGAGCGTGCTGGGCGCGCTGCAGCGCGAGGCCGAGTCGGCGGAGAACTCGGAGTCGTAGTACGCCGCGTCGGTTACACTCAGTGACGGGTTGCGCGCTCTGTGCAGCCTCCTTAGCGTGATGGGTGTGGGCTCCCCCTTCTCAGGAGGACTCAGATGCCGCAGTCGACACATCGCAAGCTCGCCCTGTGCGCCACGACCGGCCTCCTCGTCACCCTGACCGCGGCCGGTCCGGCCCTCGCGTCGTCCGCAACGGATGGCGCGGACGACCGCCGCCACTTCAAAAGTCGTGTGATCAACAAGTCCGGCCTGTTGCTGCGCTCCGCCCCGAGCCACCACGCCAAGGTCGTGGGCAAGCTCGTCTTCGGCACGATCGCCCGTATCAAGTGCCAGGTCAACGGCGAGTGGCTGGAGGGCAACCCTCGCTGGTATCTGCTGACCAACGGCACGTGGGCCTGGGCATCCGGCCACTACCTCAGGAACATCGGTCCGGCTCCGTTCTGGTGCTGACCCAGCAGGTGACCGGCGATCGCGCCCCTGAGCGCACCCCGCCCGGGAGAACGGTCACGCCGCCACCCCGTCAGTGCCCGTCCACTCGTGCACCGTCCGGACCGCTCGCCAGCAGAGCCCGGGCCGCTGTCGGGGGCGGCGCGAGGCTCAGCCGGTGGCGGCGGACTGGAGTTCGGTGACCAACTGAGGGGTGAGCAGGCCGCCGACGCGGTCGGACAGGACCCCCATCTCGTAGCCGATCATGCCGATGTCGCTGCCGCCGGCGGCGAGTACGCCCAGGCAACTGCCGTCCCGGACCGTGGTGATCAGCAGGAACTTCCCCCAGTTGCCTCCGCCGGCGGCCGCCGGGTGGGAATCCCCCCAGGGCGTACCCCCGTCATCCATCTCGACCATCACGAGCTTGACGCCTGCGCCGCCGGGCCGGCCGTGCGCCCGGGAGGCTCCGAGGGCGAGGCTGGTGATGCCGGAGACGACGGCGGCCAGGTGGTCGGCCCGGGCCCTGTCCAGGGAGTCGGAGCCGGCCATGAGCAGCCCGTCGGAGGAGACGGCGACCGCATCCACGACTCCGTGGACGGTGCGGACGAACTCGCCGATGAGCCAGTTGAAGTTCTGCGCTTCGCCCGTGAGCGGAGCGCCGGTGGTCATGGTCATGCGCTGTCCTTTCCGGCTGTCACGCCTCGGGCGACGCCTTCGCGGAATCCGTTGAGCAGGGACCGGACCTGGTCGGGGCCCGGCGGTCGGTCGGTGGGGGCGGGCGCGGCGAGCAGCGTCGGGGGCAGGGCCACGTAGGCGGTGATGCCCGAGCCCTCGGTCTCGCGGAGCTCGACCTGCGCACCGAGCCGGTCGGCGAGCCGGCCGACGACGTAGTGGCCGAGGAAGCGGGTGGGGGCGATGAGGAAGCTCTCCTCCCCCGCGATGCGCGCATTGGCGCGGGCCAGTTCCTCGGCGGTCATACCGACGCCGCGGTCCACGACGGCGAAGCAGTACTCACTGCCGTCCCGCCAGCCGTAGACCTCGACGGCGAGCTCCGGGGGCGAGAAGACCAGGGCGTTCTCGATCAACTCCGCCAGCAGATGGGACAGGTCCGCGATGGCGTGGCCGCGGATCCGGCACGGCTCGACGTCGACGGCCGACACCCGCCGGTACTGCTCGACCTCCGAGACCGCCGACTGGACGGCTTCGAGCGCGCCGATCGATCCCGTCCAGACCCGCGGCGGGGCCTGCTCGCCGACCAGCACGAGAAGCGATTCCGCGTTGCGCCGCATCCGGGTGGCGAGATGGTCGAGCTCGAAGAGCTCGGCGAGCGCGTCCGGATCGACCTCCTGGCTCTCCAGCGCGGTGATCAGTCCGAGCTGGCGGCGCAGCAGATTCTGGTTGCGGCGACCGAGGTTGGCGAGCGACTCGGAGTTGTTGCGGCGCAGTACCGCCTGCTCGGCGGCGAGTCCGACCGCGGTCCGCTCGACGTTGTGCAGAGCCGCCGCGAGCTGCGCGATCTCCTGCGCGCTGCTGTGGAGTGCGGACCGAACCGGTACGGGCCCGAGGTGCTCGGCGTCGTCCGGGTCGGCGTCCTGGATCCGCCGTACGGCCGCGGACAGGCGGCTGCCCGCCACCTCGTCCGCCTCCTTGGCGAGCGCCCCGAGTGGGCGCGTGATGGAACGGGCCGAGACCAGGGCGAGGACCGTGGCGACGGCGACGATGAGCGCGCCGAGCCCGAGGAAGCCCGCGAGCTGTGCGGACGCGGCAGCGCTGAGTTGCTCGGCCCTGGCCCGTACATCCGCACCGACCCGCTGCTGGACGGAGTGGAGGTCGTCGACGAGGACGGTCATGGACCGCCACCACAGGTCCGGGTCGGTCTTCAGCGGGGGTCCGGCTCCGCCGGCGGCAGCCCGCTGCTCCAGCTCCCCGGCCCGCTTGGCCTCCTGGGTCGCGAAGGCGCGGTCGAGCGCCTTGCGCTGGGCGGGGGAGGCCACCTGCGCGTACTGCCGAAGCGCCGCGACGCGCACCGCCCGTACCTCGGTGAAGTCCAGATACTCGCCGCCCCGGAAGCGCCCGGCCGCGAAGACGCCGTTGAGCGAGCCTCGCTCCAGTGCCACGGACTCGTTCGCGTCGGCGAGCGCCTGCAGGGCGTCCATGCCGGCCGCCAGCGCCCGGTCGCCGCGGGCCACGGCGTCGCCGTCGGCCGACTGGGCCATGATCAGCGCGGTGATGAGGGAGGTGTAGAAGTCCAGGGTCTTGCCGCGGGGGGCGGTGCCGCGGTCGACCTCGGCCCGTACGGTGGGCAGCCGGGTGAGGCGCGCCCGGGCTCCCTCGACCGCGGACACGGTGGCACCGTCCCTCCGGGCGAGGGCGGCGGCGAGGTCGACTCGGGCGCGGTCGGAGTGCTCGCGTTGCTGCGCGACGTCGTCCCGGTACTCCTTGGCGCCCCCCAGCAGGCCGTTGGTGAGACCCCGTTCGCGCTGGAGCTCGTGCACCAGCGCCTGCACCTGCAACACGAGGTCCACCCGGTCGCGGGTCACCTCGGCGGCGGACCAGTCGGCGGCCCGGTCGGCGACCGCAAGCCCGGTGAGGACGAGCAGCAAGCATGTCGGCACGGCGAGCACAACGGCGACGCGGCCGCGAATGGTGCTCCAGCCGGGCAAGAGGCGCATGAACCGGCGCAAACCTGGTCTCTGGTTCCCCGTCACGCGACATCACGCTAGGGAACGGGCGTCAGCACGCCATTTCCCGCCGGTAAGGGGCAGGTTGCGCTCCGCTCACGCCGACCGCGCGCCGGGCTGCAAGCGCAGGACTCCCGGCTTGCGGGGTGGGGGCCTCACTCGACTGCGCCGGCGGCGATCGCTTCCGCCACCTCCGCCGTGCGGGCCGCCTCCTCCTGCGCGAAGCGCTCCACGTCGAGCTGTTCGGCCAGCTCCTCGTCCTGGGCCATCAGCAGGTCGAGGTTGGAGTCGCCGAGCTCGAGGACGCCCATGTCGACGTAGGCCCGCTGCAGCCGCTCGCCCCACAGCCCGATGTCCTTGACGCAGGGCACGATCCGGCTGAAGAGCAGTTTGCGGAAGAGGTGCAGGAACTCGGACTGCTCGGTGTACTCGGCGGCCTCTTCCGCCGCGATGCCGAAGTTCTCCAGCACCTCCGTGCCGCGCAGCCGGTCGCGCATCAGGTAGCAGCCCTCGATCACGAACTCCTCGCGCTCGCGGAGCTCGGCATCGCTGAGCTGCTTGTAGTAGTCGCGCAGCGCCATCCGCCCGAAGGCGACGTGCCGTGCCTCGTCCTGCATGACGTAGGCCAGGATCTGCTTCGGCAGCGGCTTGTCGGTGGTGTCACGGATCATGCCGAAGGCGGCCAGCGCCAGGCCTTCGATGAGCACCTGCATACCGAGGTACGGCATGTCCCAGCGGGAGTCGCGGAGGGTGTCGCCGAGCAGGGACTGGAGGTTGTCGTTGATCGGGTAGAGCATCCCGATCTTCTCGTGCAGGAACCGGCCGTATATCTCGGCGTGCCGGGCCTCGTCCATGGTCTGGGTGGCGGAGTAGAACTTGGCGTCCAGGTCGGGGACGGACTCCACGATCCGGGCCGCGCAGACCATCGCGCCCTGCTCGCCGTGCAGGAACTGGCTGAACTGCCAGGAGGAGTAGTGCCGCCGCAGCTCCCCCTTGTCCCGCTCGGTCATCTTCGCCCAGTGGCGGGTCCCGTAGAGGGCGAGCGACTCGTCGGGGGTGCCCAGCGGGTCGTACGGGTCGACCTCCAGGTCCCAGTCGATCCGCTTCGCGCCGTCCCACTGCTTGTCCTTGCCCTTCTGGTAGAGGGCGAGGAGCCGGTCCCGGCCGTCGTCGTACTCCCAGCTGAACCGAGCTGCGCCGGAGGCCGGCACCTGCCACGGCCCGTCTCCGGGATCTTGTGTGTAGAACTCGCGCGTCGGCATCGGCGCCTCCTTCGCCTCACGGACTCCCGTTCATGGACGGATGGTTGGCAGGTTCACACGTTTGTTACTGCGCGGTCAACAACTTGCGCACAGGGGATTGACGGGCTTGCTGACAAGGAGTCTCATAAGACGGAACCACGAGTAACCCTGCTGCGAGGTGCGCTCAGCCATGACGTCCATGACCGAAGACCACACGCTCCAGGACGCCCTCGGACTGCTCAAGGACCGTGAGCAGGTCGCCCGGCGCCTGCTGGAATCCTCGGCGAAGCACTCCTTCGACCCGGACACCGAACTCGATTGGGGCGCCCCGATCGAAGACGGCAAGTGGTTCTGGCCACCGGAGCTCGTCTCGCTGTACGACACCCCGCTGTGGCGGAAGATGCCGGAGGAGCAGCGGATGGACCTCGCCCGGCACGAGGCCGCGTCGCTCGCCTCGCTCGGCATCTGGTTCGAGATCATCCTCATGCAGCTGCTTGTCCGGCACATCTACGACCTTCCGGTCACCAGCGCACACGTCAGATACGCCCTCACCGAGATCGCGGACGAGTGCCGACACTCCATGATGTTCGCGCGCATGATCCAGAAGGGCGGCGCGCCGACGTACCCGGTGGCCCGGCTGCACCACAATCTCGCGCGCGTTCTCAAGACGATCTCGACGACACCGGGTTCGTTCGCCTGCACGCTGCTCGGCGAGGAGATCCTCGACTACATGCAGCGGCTGACCTTCCCGGACGAGCGGATCCAGCCGTTGGTGCGCGGCGTCACGCGGATCCATGTGGTGGAGGAGGCGCGGCACGTCCGGTACGCGCGGGAGGAGCTGCGGCGTCAGATGGCGTCCTGCCCGCGCTGGGAGGCGGAGCTGACCCGGATCAGCGCGGGCGAGGCCGCCCGGGTCTTCTCCATCGCCTTCGTCAATCCGAAGGTGTACTCGGACGTCGGCCTGGACCGGCGCGAGGCCGTGGCCCAGGTGAAGGCGAGCGCGCACCGGCGCGAAGTGATGCAGACCGGCGCCAGGCGGCTCACGGACTTCCTGGACGACATCGGCCTGATGCGGGGCGTCGGACGCAAACTGTGGCGCAGTTCGGGCCTCCTGGCGTAGCGCCTCCGCCCCCGGCTCCCGGGTGCCGGGCCCTCCGTAGCCCTCGCCGGTGTCGCGGATGGGGGCACCACCCTGGGGGCACCTCCCAGCGGTAGCTGGGGGAGGTAGCTGGGGGAACGACCCGGATGGGAGGGACGCGGCCGATCACCGGGCCTGCCTGGGCCGACGCAGGAGGGTTACGCTGCCTGCCATGAAGGGCAGCGGAGCCGCACCGGCACGGGACCAGCGCGCGGGGAATGGCGGCCACGACGTCGCGTACCGCAGGATGACCGTCGAGAAACGGCGGGCCCAGCTGCTCGCCGCGGCGCTGGAGCTGTTCGCCCACCACGCCCCGGAGGACGTCTCGTTGGATGACGTCGCCCATGCCGCCGAGGTCTCGCGCCCCCTCGTCTACCGCTACTTCCCCGGCGGCAAGCAGCAGCTGTACGAGGCGGCGCTGCGCAGCGCCGCGGAGGACTTGGAGCGGTGCTTCGCCGAGCCGGAGACCGGCCCGCTCACCCGCCGCCTGTCCCGCGCGCTCGACCGCTATCTGTCCTTCGTCGACGAGCACGACGCGGGCTTCACCGCCCTGCTCCAGGGGGGCAGCGTCGCGGAGACCTCCCGTACGAACGCCATCGTCGACGAGGTCCGGCGGGCGGCCGCAGTGCAGATCCTCCGGCACATGAGGGTGCCGGAGCCGGGCGCGCGGCTGCGGATGATGGTGCGTACCTGGATCACGGTCGTCGAGGCCGCCTCTTTGATCTGGCTCGACGAGGACAAGCAGCCCCCTGCGGACGAGCTGCGCGACTGGCTGGTGGACCACTTCATCGCCCTGCTGGCGGCCACCGCCGCGAGCGACCCGCAGACCGCGCGAGTGACGCGGGCCGCACTGACGCTCGAGACGGCGGACGCACGGCTGGGGTCCCTGGCCCGCCGGGTCATTCCCGTGCTGGGCGACGCGGCGCACCTGCTGGACGTCGGCCCTCCGGAGAGCGACCCCCGTACCCCCCGCTGACAATGGTGCCGTGAGAAGCGAGGAGACGCCCTTCGTGGGCGGGCCCCTGGACGGCCGGGTGCTGCCGGTGCTGGTGGGGGCGACGGGCCACCCGCCCAAGGTGTACGAGGTGCCGGTGCCGGATCCCGCGGGCGGGCGGCCGACCGTGCACATCTACCGGCGGGTGCCTGCCGGATACTCCAGGCGACTTGGGCTGCAGCGCGGCTGGCGATACGAGTACGACCCGGAGGCGAAACCCGTACGCGGCCTCAAGTGGCCGTGGTCGAAACCGAACTGACGCCGCGCGCCCTGCTGTTAGTCCGGACCATTGACGGATTGGTCTAGTCCTGCTTGCATGCGAGCTTGCCTTTGAACTCGACCAGGAGCAGCCCCCATGCGTCTCCGTAAGAGGTATCTGGCCGCCGCTGTCGCCGCT
This sequence comes from Streptomyces sp. KR80, assembly GCF_052245555.1. Lineage (NCBI taxonomy): Bacteria > Bacillati > Actinomycetota > Actinomycetes > Kitasatosporales > Streptomycetaceae > Streptomyces > Streptomyces sp. KR80. Next base: position 30,210 of record NZ_JBQQCD010000004.1, on the reverse strand, counting down.
CTCTCGGGCGTCTCCGCGATCGGCCTCCTTTCCCCCACGGCCACCGCCAAGCCCGAGAAGCCCGCGCTCCCCGAGCACGCGCTCGTCGGCTATCTGCACGCGAGCTTCGCCAACGGCTCCGGCTACACCCGAATGGCCGATGTCCCCGACAGCTGGGACATCATCGACCTCGCCTTCGGCGAGCCGACCTCCGTGACCTCGGGTGACATCCGCTTCAAGCTCTGCCCGAAGAGCGAGTGTCCGAACGTCGAGAGTGAGGAGGAGTTCAAGGCCGCCATCAAGGCCAAGCAGAAGGCCGGCAAGAAGGTCCTGATCTCCATCGGCGGCCAGAACGGCCAGGTCCAGCTCACCACGACGGCCGCCCGCGACAAGTTCGTCGAATCGGTCAGCGCGATCATCGACCGGTACGGGCTGGACGGGCTGGACATCGACTTCGAGGGCCACTCGCTCTCGCTCGACGCCGACGACACGGACTTCAAGAAGCCCAAGACTCCGGTCATCGTCAACCTGATATCGGCGCTGAAGTCGCTCAAGGGGAAGTACGGCAAGGACTTCACCCTGACCATGGCTCCGGAGACCTTCTTCGTCCAGCTCGGATACCAGCGCTACGGCGGCTCTGGCGGGTCGGACGCGCGCGCCGGCGCCTACCTCCCGGTCATCCACGCCCTGCGCGACGACCTCACTGTGCTGCACGTCCAGGACTACAACTCCGGCCCGATCATGGGCCTGGACGACCAGTACCACACCATGGGCAACGCGGACTTCCACATCGCGATGACCGACATGCTGCTCACCGGCTTCCCGGTCGCGGGCAAGAAGGACAACGTCTTCCCGCCGCTGCCCCCCTCCAAGGTCGCCATCGGCCTGCCGGCCTCCCCCAACGCGGGCAACGGTCACACCCCGCCTGCCGACGTCAACAAGGCGCTCGACTGCCTGACGAAGAAGACGAACTGCGGCAGCTACAAGACCCACGGCACCTGGCCCGCCCTGCGCGGCCTGATGACCTGGTCGATCAACTGGGACAACTTCAACAAGCGGGAGTTCTCCAAGAACTTCGACAGCTACTTCGGCAGCGGCTCATAGCACGCACGAGCTGACGAGTGCGTCAAGCGCCGCCGGGCGGACCGGGTCCGGACGTCCTTCGGGTGACCGAATTAGCCGGTTCCGACCACTATGGTTTGCCGACAATCGGACTGCCTCTGAAAGATCGTCATGTGCGCTCCGCGCGCTGGCGATCAACGGAGGTGACCTCGTGTCAGGACGATTCGTACGGTCGGTCCGCACGGCGGCGATGGCGGCGGGCACGGCGCTTGCCGTGGCCGCGCCCACGCTCCCCCCGGCACCCGCAGCCCCCGCGGACCGCCCGGTCGGCTCGCTGCTGACGGAGCTGCACACGCTGTACCGCAAGGCCGAGACGGCCAACGAGGCCTACACCACCACCGACGAACAGCTGAAGAAGCAGCGGCACAAGGTCCGGAGTCTCGGCGCCCAGCTCGCCCTGGCCCGGATGCGCCTCGCCGACGAGCGCGACGCGGCAGGGCGACTGGCCCGCGAGCAGTACCGGGGGGCGGCCGGGAGCCTCTCGCCGTATCTGCGCCTGCTGCTGAGCCGCCACCCGCAGCAGATTCTCGACCAGAGCCATCTGCTGCGGCTGGCGGGGCGCGACCGGGCCGCGACGGTGACCCGGCTGGTCCGCGGCGAGCGTCGGCTCGACGGTCTGGCGAGCAAGGCCAGGACGGCGCTCGACAAGCAGCAGACCCTCGCGGCGAAGAAGAAGCGGCAGTGGGACGAGGTGCAGGGGCGGCTGGAGGAGGTGCAGCGGGTGCTCGTCTCGCTGTCTCCCGAGCAGCTGGACCGGCTCGAACGACTGGAGCGGCAGCAGGTCCGCACCGCGCGGCGGGCCGCCGTGACCACGGCATCCCGGGGCCGGGCGGTGCGCCTCCTGCGAGCGCCGTCCAAGGCCGGCAGCCGGGCGATCGGATACGCGATCAGACAGCTCGGCAAGCCGTACCGGTGGGGCGCGGAGGGGCCGGACTCGTTCGACTGCTCGGGACTGACCTCGCAGGCGTGGGCACGCGCCGGGCGCGCCATCCCCCGGACCAGCCAGGAACAGTGGCGACGGCTGCCGAAGGTGTCCATCCGGAGCGTGCGCCCCGGGGACCTGGTGATCTACTACCGGGGCGCGACGCACGTGGCGCTGTACATCGGCTTGGGCCTGGTGGTGCAGGCCCCGCGACCGGGGGCCGTGGTGAAGATCTCGCCGATCGCGGCGAACCCGCTGCTGGGCGTGGTCCGGCCGGACCAGGGCGACAAGCCGCTCTTGCGCTATCTCCTCCCGGACCTCCCGACAGGCGCTTCGGCAGGCGACCACCGGGGCTACAGCTCTTCCGCCGCACCCGCCTGACCAGCCGCCGACAAGGCCCGGCGCCCAGGTTGCGGGCCGGGCCCCGTCGGGAGACGGCATGATCGGCCGGACAGGGCCTAGGACCGGTCCGAGCCCGCCGCGACTGCTCCGAGGTACGCCTGAGCCTTCTCCGGTTCGAAGAAGAAGTTCTCGAAGTCGGCCGGGTTGTCGAAGGCATTGGCGAAGCGGTCGGCGACCGGCTGAAGCTGACCCGCGGCGCCCATCAGGTTGAGGACATGCTCCGGCGGCGGGGCCAGCATCGCGTTCGTCCACTTGGTGACGTGCCGGGCCGTCTCCCAGTAGCGGTCGAAGGTGGCCTGCATCCACTCCTCGTCGAAGGGCTGGTCGCCGTGCTCGACGATCGAGGCCAGATACGAGGCCGCGCACTTGGCGGCGGAGTTCGAGCCCTGGCCGGTGATCGGGTCGTTGGCGACGACCACGTCCGCCACGCCGAGGACCAGTCCACCGCTCGGCAGCCGCCCGACCGGGTGACGCACGGTCGGCGCGTAACGCCCGGAGAGCGTGCCGTTCGCGTCCGTCAGCTCGACCTTCGTGGCCCGCGCATACTCCCAGGGCGTGAACTTCTCCATCAGCTCGAGCGTCAGGGACAGGTGCTCCTCCGAGTCCTTGACGTCTTGGAACACATCGAGTGGTCCGCTCGGGACGCCCTCCCAGAACAGGATGTCGGCCCGTCCGGAGGTGGTGAAGGTCGGCATGATGAACAGCTCGCCCACGCCCGGCACGAGGTTGCAGCGGACCGCATCGAACTCCGGGTGCTCGGGGCGCGGGCCGAGCCCGTGGACGTAACTGACCGCGAGCGCGCGCTGCGGGGCGTCGTACGGCGAGCGGGAGGCGTCGCGGCCGAACATGGACACCAGCTCGCCCTTGCCCGCCGACACCAGCACCAGGTCGTACCGGCGGGCGAAGAAGTCCAGGTCGGAGACGGCCGCGCCGTGGATGACCAGCTGGCCGCCGCGCTGCGCGAAGGTCTCCATCCAGCCGGCCATCTTCACCCGCTGGTCGACGGACTGGGCGTAGTTGTCCAGCTTCCCCACCCAGTCGATGACCCTGGCGGACTCCGGCCCGGCGACGGAGACCCCGATGCCGTCGATGCGGGGCGTCTGGCTCTCCCAGAAGTTGATCTCCAGATCGCGCTCGTGCTGGAGCGCGGTGTGGAACATGCACTGGGTGGACATGACCCGCCCGCCGCGAATCTCGTCGGCCGTGCGGTTCGACATCAAGGTGACCTCGTAGCCCTGCGACTGCAGGCCGAGGGCGAGCTGGAGGCCGGACTGCCCGGCCCCGACGACGAGTATCTTCCGCATGACTGGGCTCTCTCTCAACGCAGAAACGGGAACGGCGAGTTCCTGGGCGGCCGTGCCGGCCGAGGCTGGGCAGTCACTCGGGCGTGACGTCAAGGGCATGGCCGACGAGGACCAGAAGGGTCTCGATGACCGAGACCCGCTTCAGCGCGCTCATGATCACGACGGGGATCTCCTCGGGTACGGACAGCGCATCGCGCACCTCTTCGGCCGCGTAGTCGTAGGTCCCCTCGAAGTGGTTGACCGCGACGATGTACGGCAGTCCGCTGCTCTCGAAGTAGTCGAGTGCCGGGAAGCAGTCCTCCAACCGCCGGGTGTCGGCCATCACGACGGCCCCGATCGCCCCCCGCACCACGTCGTCCCACATGAACCAGAAGCGCTGCTGGCCGGGCGTGCCGAAGAGATAGAGGACCAGGTCGGCATCGAGCGTGATCCGGCCGAAGTCCATGGCGACCGTGGTCGTCCGCTTGTCCGGAGTCGCCTCGATGTCATCGATGTCGGCCGCGGCCCGGGTCATCAGCGCCTCGGTGGTGAGGGGCCGGATCTCCGAGACCGAGCCGACGAAGGTCGTCTTGCCGACACCGAAGCCCCCCGCCACGACGATCTTCGTGGCCAGCGGGGCGCGCGTACGGTCGGTCTGCCAGCTCTGGAGGCTTTCTTCCGCGGCCCCGGTCGCCTCCGCGGTCGCCGCGTCGGCCTGGGCCGGGCCGCCCGCACGGGTACCGTCGCCCGCTGCGGCCGTGGTGTCAGAGCCTACGAAGTCCATCGAGCACCCTTTCGAGCAGCACGCGGTCCGGGTGGCCCACGCCGTGCCCGGTCCCGTAGACGCGGATCCTTCCCTGGTCCGCCAGGTCGCTGAGCAGCACGCGGACCACGCCCAGCGGCATCTTCAGCAGCGCCGCGATCTCCGCGACGGAGCGCATCCGGCGGCACAGCTCGACGATCGCCCGCAACTCCGGCATCACCCGGTCGGTCCAGTCGCCGGCGGTCAGCTCGGGCCGCTCCTCGGGAGCGTCGAGGGCGGCCACGAAGGTCTCGACGAGCAGGATGTGGGGGACGCGGGTACGGCCGCCGGTGAGCGAATAGGGCCGTACCCGAGCCGGTCTTCTGCGCGGGCCGGCGGGGCCGCCGCCCCGCACCGGCAGCTTGGGCTCGGAGCTCACTGGTCCCTCTCCATGGACTGGTGCAGTTCACTGCGGAGTTCGGCAGTGAGGACGTGGCCGGCCCGGCCGACGAACAGGGCCATGTGGTAGGCGACGACGCTCATGTCGCAGTCCGGCGCCGCCCGCACACCGAGCAGCGAGCCGTCACTGATCGACATGACGAAGAGAGTGCCCTGGTCCATGGCGACCATGGTCTGCTTCATCGCCCCGCCGTTCAGCAGGTCTGCGGCCCCGGTGGTGAGGGCGGCCAGACCGGAGACGATGGTGGCGAGTTCGGCACTCGAACCCCTCGGACTTTCCGCCTCCTTCGCCCGGCCGTCGGCCGGCGGGGAGTCACTCCGGTCCGGGGCGGCGTCCGCTGCGGCGTCGGAGGAGAGCAGGAGCAGCCCGTCGGAGGAGATCACGGCGACCGAGTCGACCCCGGGGACCTCCTTGACCAAGTTGTTCAGCAGCCACTGCAGATTACGGGCTTCGCTGCTCAGTCCATAGGTCGCCGTGCTCGTCCCACCTCCCGAGCCACTCGCGCCCGTGGTCTGCGGGTCCTGGCTGGGCATGGTATACGCGTTCAACCGCGTGCCTCCTCGACTGTGCCACCCTCGTCCAGCGCCCCCATCCGGTGCTCCCCGGTTCCTTCTGCGGACTCCTCGCCCGCGGCGATCTCGGCCTCGGCGTCGCGCCGTCCGGCGCGGGCTCCCTGCTGGAAGCCACCGAGCCGACGGCGCAGCTCCTCCGCGTCGACGCGTCCCGTCCGCTCGTGGGGGGCAGCGGTGGGCGCGACGACCTTCGGCGTCCGCTTGGGCAGCGGCTGCTCCTTGGGCATCGCGTGCTCTGTGGGCAGCGCGTGCTCCATGGACAGCGTGTGCTCCGTGGACAGCGCATGCGCTGTGGGCGGCTCCGGCGCCGCGACGCGTTCCCACCTCGGCGCGGTGCCGTCTGCGGAGGTCGGCGGATCCGTGGCCTCGGCCTGCGCGGCCGCGGCATCGGCCGGGCCACCCGCGTCCTCCCCTCGTGCGAGGGGTCCAGTGCCCTGGACGGTCCTGCCGTCAGGGTGCCCGACCACGAGGTCGGCATCCGACGGCTCCGGGTCGGCTGTCGCCGGGCGCGGCATCTGGGTGGGCTGGTCGCCGGTGCCGGTGCCGGGCCGCTCGTCTTCGGCGCGCGCGTGCTCGTCCTGGCCGATGGCGTACGGGCTGTCGGCGGCGGGCGCGACGGGCTGCTCCGGCGCCAGAGCCGACGTCGGGGCCGGGCCTTCGGCCCCGAGCGAGGTGTCGTGCGCTGTCGTCCAGGACTCGGCGGGTGCCACACCGCCGTCGTCGGGAGCCTCGGCGTCCTGGCCATCCGGGGTCTGGGCATCCGATGCCCCGCCCTGGGATGCGCCGCCTGGGGCAACTTCCCCTGGCTTCTCCCCCAGGTCCGCCTCCGCCCAGGCCGTTGAGCCCAGGGGGACCACCGCTGGTGGGGAAACCTGTCTGGCGGGGCTCTCGCCGTCCGACGGCGGAACGTCTGCTGGCGCGTCAGTCGGCTGCGCACCCGGCGTCGATGGGCCGCCGTCGCCGTCATGCGACACCGCCGTTCCGGGGGCGCTGTCGAGCTCGGCAGCGGCGACAGCGCGTTCGGCCGCCGAGACCAGCGGGTCCGCGTCCGCCGTACGAGGCGGCGGAACGAGGCCGACGTCGGCGGGCACAGCGGCATCGGCACCCATGCCGGCAGCGTCTTCACTGTCGGCACCCGTCTCGGCGCCGTCCTCGGCATCGGCACCCGTCTCGGGCGCGGCTTCCCTGTCGGCACCCGTCTCGCTGCCGTCTTCGATGTCGGTGTCAGGCTGGGACGTGGCGGGACTCTGCGGGTCGCGGGTCTGCTCGCCCGCCTCCTCGTGGGCCTGCCCGGGCGGGACCGCGGCCCCAGGAGACTCCGCCGGAGATTCCGGCTCGGCGGAGTCTCCGGCCCCGGACACTCGCGACTCCGGCTCCGACTGCGGTACGGCCGGTTCCAGGGTGCGGCGCGGAAGGGCATTGGAGTTGGCCTCCGCCTCCGAACCGGGAAGGCTGACCCTCCCCCGCGTGCCGCCGACGGTGCCCGCAGCCGTGGAGGCCCCCGCCGCGTACGGCGTTGTCGTTGCCGCCGCGGCCGTAGGTGCACCCTGCGGCGGCCGGGTCGGGAGGATCGACTTCGGGAGGACGACCACGGCGGTCACCCCGCCCTGCTTCTGCTCGCGCAGCTGTACCCGCAAACCGTGCCGCGCCGCGAGCCGGGCCACCACGTACAGGCCCAGGCCCAGCACGTTCTCCTCGTCGTCGGCTGAGCCCTCGTTCGGCTCCGCCAGGCGGGAGTTGAGCTCCTCCAGGCGGTGCGCCGTCATACCGATGCCCTCGTCCTGGACGGAGAGCATGACCTCGCCGCTCTCCAGCAGCCAGCCGGACACCTGCACGGTGGCATCCGGCGGTGAGAACCCAGCCGCATTCTCCAGCAGTTCGGCGACCAGGTGGCTGATCGCGTCCGCCGCGAAGCCGGCGACCCGCGCGTGCGGGGGCAGGGGCTGGATCTGCACCCGCTCGTAGTGTTCGGTCTCGCTGATGGCGGCGCGCAGCACGTCGAGCAGCGGAACCGGCTCGGCGTGCCCGCTGCCGTGTTCGGCGCCCGCGAGCACCAGCAGATTCTCGCTGTGCCGTCGCATGCGCGTGGCGAGGTGGTCGAGCTTGTAGAGCGTGTCCAGTTGGTCCGGGTCCTGCTCGCTCTCCTCCAGGTCCTCGATGACGGCGAGCTGTCGCTCGACGAGGCCCAGGGTGCGCAGGGCGAGGCTGACATACGTTCCGTGCACGCGGTCCTGGAGGCGGTCGAGGCGTTCGGCGAGCTCCTCCTTCGTGCGCTGCAGTTCCTGCCGTTCGTCCGCGAGCCGCTGCCGCTCGCCGATCAGCCGGGTGCGGTCGTCGCCGAGCTGCGCCACGCGCGCGTGCAGCCGTACCGCCGTCTCCCGCAGCTCGTTGACGGCCCGTACGGCGTCCGCGAACTCGTCGTCGCGGCCGGTGAAGCGGACCGGCTCCTCCGCCACCGGGTCGGCCGCGACCCGCTGTGCACCGAGCCGCAGCACGGCCAGCGGCCGGGTCATCGACCGGGCCGCCGTCATGCTGATGCCGACGGCCAGCAGCAGGCAGACGCCGGCCAGCGCGATCCGCAGCTCCAGCGCGGTGACGTCGTCGTCGCGGAGCTGGGCGAGGCGGGCAGTCTCGGCCGTGGTGAGGGCCGACTCGACAGCCCGCATCCGGTCGATCCGGCCGGACAGGGTCGCCTCCACCCGTTCCCGGTCGAGCGCGCGGTCCTCGGAGGAGAGCTGCGGCTGGTCGGTGAGGCGGGCGAGGAAGCGTTCAGCGGTGCTGATCTCGTTCCCGTTGACCGTGTTCGCGTAGCGGTCGGCGGCGGATTCCGGGGCCATCTGCTCGAACTCGGCGAGCGCCGCCCGCTCCTGCACGCGCCGGCGCTGGGCGGCATCGGTGAGCTGGGACTGGCTGTCGGTGCCGGAGAGCGCGCCGAGGAGCAGAGCGCGGGTGGCGGAGGCCTGTTCGACGGCCCGGCCGAGCGAGGGCAGCGCCTCCGCCGGGCCGTTGGACGCGCGGGGCGGGATCCGGCGGGCGAGGTCGGCCGAGACGGCGTGCAGCGCCTGCACCGCGTCGGTGTACGCGTTGAAGGTGGCGATAGCCTTGCCGTGGCCGGAGAGCGCCTCCTGCCGCATCGTGGGAAGACGGGCCAGAACGCGGCGCAGCGCTTCGGGGGCGTCGGCGCGGATCTCCGACACCTGCCGGTCGACGCGGCTGCGCCGGTTCTCGGAGACGCCCTTGACGCCGGAGGCGGCGTTCCGCCCCGCGGCCACGTACTCGGTCATGGTGTCGCGCTCGTCGGCGAGGGAGTGCGCGAGGAGGACGGCCTGGGCGTTCAGCTCGGACAGGGAGACGAGCCGTTGGGACTCCGTCAGGTCGGCGGAGGCGGCGGCGACGCCGGGTGCACCGGCTGCGACCACGGCCACAGCGACGACGGCGAGGTATCCGACCAGGCGGTTGCGGACGCGCGCCGGGCGCTGGGACAGCGGGGCGCCTGCCGAAGCCCGGGCCCCCACCACAGCGGTCCCCCTCGACCCGCTCGATCCGCGCTTGAGGCCCCGAAGCCGCATTCTCTGCACCGGTGCTCGCAATCTGCTCTCGTCTGCCGTGGACCGAGGTGACAACAGTTCACTCGGGCCAGCCGCGCGCGGGACGCCCTACGAGCCCCCCTCCGCAGTCGGTCCACATCGACCGCCCCATACCGGTCCGGGCAGGCTGCTCGTCGCCCGCTTGGTCACGTGAACGAGTGAACAGCAATGAGGAGTTGGCGAACAACTCCCGCGCCCGGACGGTGGCCCGGCGGCCGGACGAGGTGGGTGGAAAACACTCCGGGAGCCTGGCAGGATGCCCCGCCGACCGGTGCTCGGACGCGGTGAATCCGGCGGAATTCCGGCAGCGCGGACATCGATCGAACGTTTCTCGCCGCAGGTCAGAGGTGAGGCGACGGCACGCTCGCCGAGCGACGGAAGGACACCCGGCAACCGTCCGGCGTTCCGGCAGACTGGCCGCATGCGCATCGACCTCACGTCCGAACCCGGCGATCCCCGGCGCCCCAACGAGGACTACGTTTCCGTAGCCCTACCAGCGTCGGGGCAGGGTGGTGCGCTCGTGCTCCTCGACGGTGTGACCCCGCCGCCGGGGAATGCCGGCTGCGTCCACGGGGTGCCGTGGTTCATCGCCCGGCTCGGCGGTGCGATGCTCGAACTGTCCGGTTCACGGCGGGATCTGCCGCTGACGGATTGCCTCGCCGAGTCCATCCGGCGCACCGCGAACGCCCATCGGTCGACGTGTGACCTTTCTCACTCACGTACACCGCAGGCGACGGTGGTCGCCGCGCGGTGGGACGAGGTGTCGGTGGAGCATCTGGTGCTGTCGGACTCCGTGTTACTCCTGGCGGCGGCGGCCGGCCCGAACGGCATGGCAGGCGCGGTGACGGCGGTGCGCGACGACCGCCTCGACCACCTCCCGGCGGAGGTCCGTGCGCTGCGCGACACCGTGCGGGCCCTGCCGCGCGGCTCGGCCGAACGGGCCACCGCGGGGGCGGAGTACGGCCGGGCGGTGGAGGCCCTGCGCAACGTGGAGGGCGGCTTCTTCACGGCGGCTGCCGACCCCGCCGTGGCCCGGCGCTCCGTGACGGGCACCTGGACGCGGTCGGACGTACGGGCACTGGCCGCGCTGACGGACGGCGCGGCGCGCTGGGTCGAGGTCTTCGCGGAGGGCGACTGGTCCGACTGTTTCGCGATGCTCAGCAAGGAGGGCACGCGGGCGCTGGTCGCGCGGGTCCGGGCGGCGGAGGCGGCGGACCCGGAAGGCAGGACCTTCCCGCGCGGCAAGGCGTATGACGACGCGTCGGCGATTCTGGCTGAGTTCTGACGTCCGGACGTTCGGCGTCCGTCCCGACGTTGCGACGTCACCGCGTCCGTGGCGACGCCGCGCCGGGGGACGGGGATCAGGAGCGGCGGCCGGTCGTGGCGGTCCGCTCGGCGGAGAAGCTGCCCCAGTTCCCGTCGGGGAGCTTCGCCCGGATCTTCACGGTGTAGGTGGCGTCCGCCTTGTCGCCGACGTAGACGCTGTGCCTGGCCGGGCTCCCCGGCGCCTTGCCTCCCCAGACCAGGGTCGTGGCGAACCTGCCGTTGAGGTAGATCTGGTACTCCCTGACCTCACCGCCGGTCTTCGGTGGGATCCAGGACAGGTCGAGGTAGTGCCCGCCCGCCGCGGCGCGGGGCTTCACCCGGAAGCCGCTCGGTGCCGTCCCGGCGGCGCGCTCCGGTGCCGATGCCGTGGTGATGTCCACGGCGCGGCTCGGCGGGGAGAGGTTGTCCCCGGCGTCGCGGGCCTTGACGGTGAAGGTGTAGGCCGTGCCGGGCCGCAGCCCGGTGACCAGTGCTCTGGTCTCGCCGCCGCCCACGCTGTGGATCTTCGAGTCGCCCTGGTAGATGTCGTACGAGGCCACGCCCACGTCGTCCGTCGACTTGCGCCAGACGAGGGTCGCGGCACGGGCGCCTTCAGCCCGCCGTCGCAAGTCCCCGGGCCGGGTGGGCGGTTGGTGGTCCGCGGCGGTCGCCGGCCGCATGGTGACCGCCGTCTCCCTGCTCGGTGGCGAGAGATTGCCCGCGGCGTCCCGGGCCCGGACGGTGAACGTGTAGGCGGCCGAGGGCTTCAGTCCCGCGATGTCGACCATGTACTGCTCGCCCGGGACTTCCTTGACCTTCGTGCCTGCCTGGTACACCTCGTAACGGGAGACGCCCACGTTGTCGGTGGACCGGTTCCACATGACGTGCACGGAAGTGGAGCTGCCGGCATGGACCGTGACGCCGGCCGGCGCCGAAGGGGCCGTCGAGTCCTGGTCACCACAGGCGGTCACCATCAGGAGGGCGGCGGAGGTCAGCGCTGCGGGCCCGAGGATCCGTCTCATGGTCGCGCCTTCCTCCCCCAGCTACCGCTGGGAGGTGCCCCCATAACAGCAATGGTCTAGACATGTATGGCACAGGCGCCGGTTCACATCAAGAGACCCGGCACCGCTCCCGCCGCCGTGCGCGGGGAACCGCCTCTCCGTCACGTCCGCGCGCTCCGCAACCTCCCTGTCTCCTGTTCGTCCTGGAGCGTGTTCAACCGGTGGAGCAGCCGTGCCAGTTCGGCGATCTCCGCCCGGTCCCAGCCCTCCAGCTTGCGCACGTACTGCTCGCGGCGGGCGTTCCGTACCACCGAGAAGCGGCCGCGGCCCTCGTCCGTGAGGGCGACCAGCGACGCCCGTCCGTCGAAGGGGTCCGGCCGGCGGGCGATCAGGCCCAGCGCTTCCAGGGCTCGCAACTGACGGCTCATGGTCGCCTTGCCGACGCCGAAGTAGGCGGCGAGGTCCGTGGCCCGCTGCTCGCCGGCGTCCTCGAGCCGCAGGAGCAGTCCGTACGCCGCCGGTTCGAGGTCGGGGTGCACCGCCCGGGCCATCTCACCGGAGGAGGCACGGGCGCGGCGCAGGAAGACGGTCAACTCCCGTTCCAGCGCCAGAAATTCCTCGTCCACGCCGCTCACGCCGTTTCGCACCTTTCCTCGGCGGGGATTCAACTTTCAACGGCCGCTGTTTACCGCACCTCCGCCAGTATTTCGCAGGATTAGACCAACGGCAGCACTCCGCTTCCCTTCACCCGCACAAATGACGCGCGTAGCATTATTTCTGACATGGCCACAACAACCCCCACGTTCGAGGCCATCGGAGGCACTCCATGCCCGCGCTCCCATCCGCATCCGCACGCACCGTTCTCGTCCCCGTCCTCGTCCCCCTGTTCGCCCTCGTGATCGCCCTGCCCGCCACGGCGACCGCGGCCTCGGCCGCCGATCGCCCCGATCGTCACCCCGAACGCGACTGGATGGGCTCGACCATCCCGTTGCACGAGCCCGTCATCCCCGACGCCGTCCCTTCCCCCACACCGACTGCCAGCGTCGAGGGCGTCGACGTCAGCAGTCATCAGGGCAACGTCAACTGGTCCGCACTCTGGGCCCGTGGGGTGCGCTTCGCCTACGTCAAGGCGACCGAGGGCAACTTCTACCGCAACCCCTACTTCACCCAGCAGTACAACGGCTCGTACAACGTCGGCATGATCCGCGGGGCCTACCACTTCGCGACCCCCGACGACTCCAGCGGGGCCAACCAGGCCAACTACTTCATCGACCGCGGAGGGGGGTGGTCGAAGGACGGCAAGACGCTGCCGGGCGTGCTCGACATCGAGTACAACCCGTACGGCAGTACCTGCTACGGCAAGAGCAAGTCGGCGATGGTCGCCTGGATCCGCGACTTCCTCAACAGGTACAAGGCGCGGACCTCCCGCGACGCGGTGATCTACACGACCACCGGCTGGTGGAAGCAATGCACCGGGAACTACTCGGGCTTCGGGAGCAAGAACCCGCTCTGGATAGCCCGCTACGCCAGCACGCCCGGCCCGCTGCCGGCCGGCTGGGCGTACTACACCTTCTGGCAGTACACCTCGAGTGGACCGGTCGTGGGAGACCACAACAAGTTCAACGGGACGTACACCCGCCTCAAGGCGCTCGCCAACGGCTGATCCGGGCGGCCGCGACGGCTACCTGAGCGCGCGGCCCTCCCCGCGCGGGAGGGCCGTACGCCACCGTGCCCGGCGGGGCTGGCCCGCAGCAGCTGACGCCGCGCTCACGCCGCGACCGGAACCTCCGTGTCCGGCCGGCTGCGGGCGGGTTCCAGCGCCAGCTTGAGCACCTGCCGGACGTCGCTCACCGCTTGGACGTCCAGCCGCTCGAGCACCTCGGCCGGCACATCGTCCAGGTCGGCCTCGTTCCGCTTCGGAATCACGACCGTCGTGATACCGGCACGGCGGGCGGCGAGCAGCTTCTGCTTGACACCGCCGACGGGCAGCACGCGGCCGGTCAGCGACACCTCGCCGGTCATCGCCACATCCGCCCGCACCTGCCGGCCGGAGAGCAGCGAGGCGAGGGCGGTGGTCATGGTGATGCCCGCGCTCGGCCCGTCCTTGGGCACGGCACCGGCCGGGACGTGCAGGTGCACGCCCCGCTCCTTCAGGTCGCCGACGGGCAGTTCCAGTTCGGCGCCATGCGACCGGAGGAAGGAGAGCGCGATCTGCGCGGACTCCTTCATGACGTCACCGAGCTGGCCGGTGAGCTGCAACCCGCTGCCGCCGGTCTCCGGGTCGGCGAGCGACGCCTCGATGTACAGCACGTCGCCGCCCGCACCGGTGACCGCGAGTCCGGTCGCCACGCCCGGCACGGCGGTACGCCGCTCCTCCGGGTCCTGGGCCGACTCGGGCACGTGGTGCGGCCGCCCGATCCACTCCCGCAGCCCGTCCGGCCCGAGGGTCAACGGCAGCTCCCGCTTGCCGAGTTCGTGCTGGGCAGCGACCTTGCGGAGCAGCCGGGCGATGGACCGCTCCAGGTTCCGTACGCCCGCCTCGCGCGTGTACTCCCCGGCCAGCCGCCGCAGGGCGGCGTCCTCCAGGACCACCTCGCCGGGCTCGAGCCCCGCCCGCTCCAGCTCGCGCGGGAGCAGGTGATCGCGGGCGATGACGACCTTCTCGTCCTCGGTGTACCCATCGAGGCGGACGAGCTCCATCCGGTCGAGCAGCGCCTCCGGGATGGCCTCCAGGACATTGGCCGTCGCCAGGAAGACCACATCCGACAGATCCAGCTCCACCTCCAGGTAGTGGTCCCGGAAGGTGTGGTTCTGGGCGGGGTCGAGGACTTCGAGCAGCGCCGCTGCCGGGTCGCCGCGGAAGTCGGAGCCCACCTTGTCGATCTCGTCGAGCAGGACCACCGGATTCATGGATCCGGCCTCCTTGATGGCGCGGACGATCCGGCCGGGCAGCGCGCCGACGTACGTGCGCCGGTGGCCGCGGATCTCGGCCTCGTCCCGCACGCCACCGAGCGCGACCCGGACGAACTTCCGGCCCATCGCGCGGGCGACCGATTCCCCGAGCGAGGTCTTGCCGGTGCCGGGCGGACCGACGAGGGCGAGCACCGCGCCTCCCCGCCGGCCGCCGACGACGCCGAGGCCGCGGTCCAGCCGCCGCTTCCGTACGGCCAGGTACTCGGTGATCCGCTCCTTCACGTCGTCCAGACCGGCGTGGTCGGCGTCGAGCACGGCCTTCGCGCCCGGGATGTCGTATGCGTCCTCGGTCCGCACGTTCCAGGGCAACTCCAGGACGGTGTCCAGCCAGGTGCGGATCCAGCTGCCCTCGGGGTTTTGATCGGAGGACCGCTCCAGCTTGTCGACTTCCTTGAGCGCCGCTTCCCGTACCTTCTCCGGAAGATCGGCCGCCTCGACGCGGGCGCGGTAGTCGTCCGACTCGTCCCCGGGCTCCCCGTTGAGGTCGGCCAACTCCTTGCGGACCGCCTCCAGCTGACGGCGGAGCAGGAACTCCCGCTGCTGCTTGTCGACGCCCTCCTGGACGTCCTTCGCGATGGACTCGGCGACGTCCTGCTCGGCGAGGTGGTCGCTGAGCCACTGGGTGGCGAGCTTGAGCCGGGCGACGGGGTCGAGGGTCTCCAGGAGCCGGACGCGCTGCTCGACGGAGAGGAACGGGGAGTAGCCGGAGTTGTCCGCCAGCTGTCCGACGTCGTCGATCTGCTGGACCCGGTCCACGACCTGCCAGGCGCCGCGCTTGCGCAGCCAGCTGGTAGCGAGGGCCTTGTACTCCTTCATCAGCTCGGTGACCGAGCCGGGCAGCGGGTCGGGCGTCACCTCCTCGATCCGGACGCCCTCCACCCAGAGCGCGGCCCCAGGCCCGGTGGTGCCTGCCCCGATGCGCACCCGGCTCACGCCGCGGATGAGCGCGCCGGGATCGCCGTCGGAGAGCCGCCCCACCTGTTCGACGGTGCCGAGCGTGCCCACGGCCGCGTACGTCCCCTCGATCCGGGGCACGAGCAGCACGCGTGGCTTGCCGCCGCCCTTGGATCGGGCCGCGGCCTGCGCAGCCTCGACGGCGGCCCGCACCTCCGTGTCGGACAGATCCAGCGGCACCACCATCCCGGGGAGGACGACCTCGTCGTCGAGCGGCAGCGCGGGCAGGATGAGCGATGTGGACGTCGAAGCCATGATCTCCCCTTCGGCAGTCAAGTTGAGCGTTATTGACTCAATGCATCGGCCGCCTCGGGTGTTCCCCGGTGTGCGTTCGCTGTGAGCGATCACCCGTGAGCGCTGGTGGGCGACCGCCGGTCCCCGAGCCGTGAACCGGAGGCGGCAGCCGGAGCGATAGAGGGGCGTGAGACTGTTCCGGCCCGTGAGGGCAGAGACACCGCCGGGCGATGCGGAGCTGCTGCACGCCGTCGCGGCGGGCGACGCAGAGGCGTTGGGTGTGCTGTACGACCGGCATGCCGGCTGGCTGCCCGCCCGGCTCGCCCGGCGGTGCACCGACCCGGAGACCGTGCGCGAGGTCCTCCCGGCCACCGTGGCCACGCTGCTGACCGGCGCGGTCGTGGCCGCCTGGTGCGCGCACTGGCTGCTGGAGCAGCCGCAGTTCGGCCCCTCCACCCGGGTGACGGTCGTCGTGCCGGCGCCCCTGCTCGCGTCGGCGGCGATCGGCACGGGCCTGTACAGCCCCGCCGACGAGCTGGAACCGGACGGCCGTACGCCCGTGGTGGCCGCGCCACCTCGGGCACCTGGTCGCCCTTACCGCGGTGGCGGCCGCGCTGCTCGCCCTGTCTGTGCCCGGCCATCCGGAGACGTTCGGCGCCCCTGCCATGGTCCGGAACACCGTCGGGGTCACCGGGCTCACGGCCGGGAGTGCCGCACGGCTCGGCGCCCGGCTCAGCTGGCTCCCGGCGCTGGTGTACCTCGGGCCCGTCTACCTCACGGCGCCGCGGAAACCCGGCGGGCCGGCCGCCGTGTGGGCCTGGCCCATGCAGCCGGGCCCGCAGACCGCGGCGTGGTGGACGGCAGGCGCGATGTTCGCGGCCGGGGCGGCGCTGCTCGCGGTGCGCGGTCCGCGGCCGGAGGGCGCGGGCTCCCCGCACGCCTACTTCTGACGCACACCACAGCGGGAAGCCTCCCCACTCGCGCCGCACGGGCGCCGGTGGCGGGGCTCCCGCGCGAGGAACCCGGCACCGGCACAGCGAGCGTCCTTCGTCGCCGTCGCCCGTGGCCACGGGCTCTCTCGGGCGTGGCATGCGGCACGCCCTCGTTAACCTTGGCGGCGCAAAGACGCGTCGAGGATGAGGAGCCGGTCCCGCCCATGCCCCTGCCCAGCGAGCAGATCGCGCCGGTCACCCTGGACCGCCGCGAGGGCCCGTACGGCGAGGTCGTGCTGCGGCAGCGCGGCGAGCACTTCGAGATCATCGCCAACGGCTGTTTCCTCATGGACACTTCGGACGGGCGGTCCGAGCGGCTGCTGATCGACGCCGCACTGGCGGCGCTTCCGGCGGACCGCCCCTCCCCCGCCCTGCTGATCGGCGGCCTCGGCGTCGGATTCTCGCTCGCACACGCCGCCGCCGAGCCGCGCTGGGGACGAATCACCGTCGTCGAGCGCGAGCGGGCCGTCATCGACTGGCACCGCACCGGCCCGCTGGCGCGGCTGTCCGCCGCAGCGCTCGCCGACCCGCGGACCGAGATCGTCCACGCCGACCTGGTGGAGCACCTCCGCACCGCTCTCGATGGGGGCACTCCCCCAGCCGGCACTGCGGGTGCCCCCACCCACGCAGCCCACGCTGCGGGGGACTACGACGCGCTGTGCCTGGACATCGACAACGGCCCCGACTGGACGGTCACCGAGGACAACGAGAGCCTCTACGGGCCCGCCGGGCTCGCGGCCTGCCGCGCGCGGCTGGCCCTCGGCGGAGTGCTCGCCGTGTGGTCCGCGAGGCCGTCCACCGCCTTCGAGGAGGCATTGCGGAATGCCGGATTTGCCAATGTACGCACCGAAGAGATCATGGTTGCCCGAGGCGTCCCCGACGCCGTCCACCTCGCGGTTCGCCGCTGAGCAGCCTGCGTAGCCGAGGCACGCACCCTGCCCGTACGCTGCTCCGAGCAGCGACGTAAGGCGTGGAGGTACCCAGACCG
The DNA here is from genome assembly GCF_052245555.1 of Streptomyces sp. KR80. Taxonomy (NCBI): domain Bacteria; kingdom Bacillati; phylum Actinomycetota; class Actinomycetes; order Kitasatosporales; family Streptomycetaceae; genus Streptomyces; species Streptomyces sp. KR80. Next base: position 12,694 of record NZ_JBQQCD010000004.1, on the reverse strand, counting down.
CCATGCAAGACGCAGATCGCGGGGACATGCGGGGACGGACGATGGAGCAGACACAGAACGTAGCTGCGGGCAGCGCGGCGGCCACCCCCGGCGCCCAGCGCCGCGTGCTCGTGGTGGAGGACGACGCGACGATCGTCGACGCCATCGCGGTCCGGCTGCGCGCCGAGGGCTTCCAGGTGCAGACCGCCATGGACGGCCCCGCCGCCGTGGACACCGCGGAGGCCTGGCAGCCCGACCTGCTCGTCCTCGACGTGATGCTGCCAGGCTTCGACGGGCTCGAGGTCTGCCGCCGGGTGCAGGCCCAGCGGCCGGTCCCGGTGCTGATGCTGACCGCGCGCGACGACGAGACCGACATGCTGGTGGGCCTCGGGGTCGGCGCGGACGACTACATGACCAAGCCGTTCTCGATGCGCGAGCTGGCGGCCCGGGTTCATGTGCTGCTGCGCCGCGTGGAACGGGCGGCACAGGCCGCGACCACCCCGCGCACCGGCATCCTGCGCCTCGGCGAGCTGGAGATCGACCACGCGCAGCGACGGGTCCGGGTGCGCGGCGAGGACGTGCATCTGACGCCGACCGAGTTCGACCTGCTGGTCTGCCTGGCCAACACCCCGCGCGCGGTGCTCTCCCGCGAGCAGCTGCTCGCCGAGGTGTGGGACTGGGCGGACGCCTCGGGCACCCGCACCGTCGACAGCCACATCAAGGCACTGCGGCGCAAGATCGGCGCGGAGCGGATCCGTACCGTGCACGGGGTCGGCTACGCGCTCGAGACTCCGGCGGCCCCAGCGTCGTGAACCACCGGCGGCCCGAGCGGGGCAGACGTCCGGGGCCGTCCGCCGTTCGCGGTGTGTGGGACCGGCTCTGGGAGGCGATGCGGCCGCTCGACCCGTACCGCTCGGTCAAGGCAGCGCTCGGCGCGCTGGTCATCGTGTCGGTGACGATCACCACGCTGCTGGTGTTCGTGGCGATCCACACCGACACCGAGCTGCGGATCGTCACCATCTTCTCGATCATCGCCACGATGCTGATCACGCAGTTCGTGGCGCACGGCCTCACCTCCCCGCTCGACGAGATGAAGACCGTCGCCCGCGCGATGGCGAACGGCGACTACAGCCGGCGGGTGCGGGCCGAGCGCCGGGACGAGCTGGGCGACCTCGCCGCGACCTTCAACCACATGGCCGCCGATCTGGAGGCCGTCGACCGCCACCGCAAGGAGCTTGTGGCAAATGTCTCGCACGAGCTGCGCACGCCCATCGCGGGGCTGCGCGGAGTGCTGGAGAACGTCGTGGACGGGGTCTCGAAGGCCGATCCGGAGACGATGCGCACGGCGCTGCGGCAGACCGAGCGGCTCGGACGGCTGGTCGAGACCCTGCTCGACCTGTCCCGGCTGGACAACGGTGTCGTACCGCTGCGGGCCCGGCGCTTCGAGGTCTGGCCCTATCTGTCCGGGGTGCTGAGAGAGGCGAACATGGCGGCGGCCGCCGTCGGGCAGAACGGGCGCGGCGCCCGCGGCCGTACGGACGTCCATCTGCACCTCGATGTCTCGCCGCCGGAGCTCGCCGCGTACGCCGACGCCGAGCGGCTCCACCAGGTGGTGGCCAATCTGGTCGACAACGCGGTCAAGCACAGCCCGCCCCACGGACGCGTCACGCTCCGTGCCCGCCGCGGCGCCGGGGCGGGCAGCCTCGAGCTGGAGGTGCTGGACGAGGGCCCCGGCATCCCGGAGTCCGAGCGGCACCGCATCTTCGAGCGCTTCAACCGCGGCTGCGTGTCCACACCGCACGGGCCGGGCAGCGACGGCGGCACGGGACTCGGGCTGGCCATCGCACGCTGGGCGGTCGATCTGCACGGGGGCAGCATCGGTGTGGCCGAATCCGCCCGCGGGTGCCGGATCCGCGTCACTCTCCCGGGCCGAACCCAGGATCAGGGTTGACGTAGAGTCCGACCGGGCGTGGCAGTACTGGCGCGGGAACGGCCCGCGCCTGGGGTGGGGCGCATCCGCACAGGAGCGGAACCTCAGATATTTCCCGCCAGATTCCGCTCCGAAACCAGTCGATCAATGTGACGTGCATGACGACTGACCCGCCCGGACTGCAGATGACCGGGTAAGAGGCGTAGCCTTTATTTCCGCTGTCCACCACCTTAGGTAAGCGGAAGAGGGCGGTTGCCGCCGTGTCGCCACAGTCCCCCAACACCTCGAGTTCACCCAGCCTCCGGCCGGGTGGGGCCCCCACGACCGACGAAGACGGTCAGGGGAAGTCCCCCGCGGCCTCGTTCGGCCCCAATGAGTGGCTCGTCGACGAGATCTACCAGCAGTACCTCCAGGACCCGAACTCGGTCGACCGAGCCTGGTGGGACTTCTTCGCCGACTACAAGCCGGGCACGTCGGCGGCTGCGCCGCCGAAGGCCGGAACGGGGCCCGCAGGCGGCTCCGCCGCCGCGGCAGGGGCTGCGCAGCAGGCCGCACCCGGTGCGGGCGCGCCGACGCAGGCCGCTGCTCCGGCGACCGCAGGCGCACAGGCCCCGGCCGCCCAGCAAGCCCGCCCTGCCACCACGGCCCCGAGTGGTGCGGGCGCGGGGGCCGCACAGGCCGCGCCTGGTGCGCCCGCCGGTGCCACGACCGCGCCGAGCGCCGCCGCGGCCGCCCCGGCGAAGCCGGCCACCGCTCCGGCCAGGCCGGCGGCTGCTGCCGCCAAGGCAGCTGAGCCGGCGGCCCCCGCAGCGGGACCGGAGTTCGTACCGCTTCGTGGCCCCTCCGCGGCCGTCGCGAAGAACATGAGCGCCTCACTGGAGCTGCCGACGGCCACGTCCGTCCGCGCGGTGCCGGTGAAGCTGCTGTTCGACAACCGCATCGTCATCAACAACCACCTCAAGCGCGCTCGCGGCGGCAAGGTCTCCTTCACACACCTCATCGGCTACGCCATGGTGCAGGCGCTGAAGCTGATGCCGTCGATGAACTACTCCTTCGCGCAGAAGGACGGCAAGCCGACCCTCGTCAAGCCCGAGCATGTCAACCTCGGCCTGGCCATCGACCTGGTCAAGCCCAGCGGCGAGCGCCAGCTGGTCGTGGCCGCGATCAAGCAGGCCGAGACACTGAACTTCTTCGAGTTCTGGCAGGCCTACGAGGACATCGTCCGCCGCGCCCGCGCGAACAAGCTGACGATGGAGGACTTCACCGGCGTCACCGCGTCGCTGACCAACCCCGGCGGCATCGGCACTGTCCACTCCGTGCCGCGTCTGATGCCCGGCCAGGGCCTGATCATCGGCGTCGGCGCGATGGACTACCCGGCCGAGTTCCAGGGCACCTCCCAGGACGCCCTGAACAAGCTGGGCGTCTCCAAGGTCATGACGCTGACCAGCACCTACGACCACCGCGTGATCCAGGGCGCCGCCTCCGGCGAGTTCCTGCGGATCATGCACCAGCTGCTGCTCGGCGAGAACGACTTCTACGACGAGATCTTCGAGTCGCTGCGTATCCCGTACGAGCCGGTCCGCTGGCTGCGTGACATCGACGTCAGCCACGACGACGACGTCACCAAGGCCGCCCGCGTCTTCGACCTGATCCACTCCTACCGGGTCCGCGGCCACGTCATGGCGGACACCGACCCGCTGGAGTACAAGCAGCGCAAGCACCCCGACCTCGACATCATCGAGCACGGTCTGACCCTGTGGGACCTGGAGCGCGAGTTCGCCGTCGGCGGCTTCGCCGGCAAGTCGATGATGAAGCTGCGCGACATCCTCGGCGTGCTGCGCGACTCGTACTGCCGGACCACCGGCATCGAGTTCATGCACATCCAGGACCCGAAGCAGCGCAAGTGGATCCAGGACCGCGTCGAGCGCCCGCACTCCAAGCCGGAGCGCGAGGAGCAGCTGCGGATCCTGCGCCGCCTGAACGCCGCCGAGGCGTTCGAGACCTTCCTGCAGACGAAGTACGTCGGTCAGAAGCGCTTCTCGCTGGAGGGCGGCGAGTCCGTCATCCCGCTGCTCGACGCCGTCCTCGACTCGGCCGCGGAGTCGCGCCTGGACGAGGTCGTCATCGGCATGGCCCACCGCGGCCGGCTCAACGTCCTCGCCAATATCGTCGGCAAGTCGTACGCCCAGATCTTCCGCGAGTTCGAGGGCAACCTCGACCCGAAGTCGATGCACGGCTCCGGCGACGTGAAGTACCACCTGGGTGCCGAGGGCACCTTCACCGGCCTGGACGGCGAGCAGATCAAGGTATCGCTGACCGCCAACCCCTCCCACCTGGAGGCCGTCGACCCGATCGTCGAGGGTGTCGCCCGCGCCAAGCAGGACATCATCGGCAAGGCGGGCACGGACTTCACGGTCCTGCCGGTCCAGCTGCACGGCGACGCGGCCTTCGCGGGCCAGGGCGTCGTGGCCGAGACGCTGAACATGTCGCAGCTGCGCGGCTACCGCTGCGGCGGCACCGTGCACATCGTGATCAACAACCAGGTCGGCTTCACCGCCGCCCCGACCGCGTCCCGCTCCTCGATGTACGCCACCGACGTCGCGCGCATGATCGAAGCGCCGATCTTCCACGTCAACGGCGACGACCCAGAGGCCGTGGTCCGCGTCGCGCGGCTGGCCTTCGAGTTCCGCCAGGCCTTCAACAAGGACGTGGTCATCGACCTCATCTGCTACCGCCGCCGCGGTCACAACGAGGCCGACAACCCGTCCTTCACCCAGCCGCTGATGTACGACCTGATCGACAAGAAGCGCTCGGTGCGCAAGCTCTACACCGAGTCCCTCATCGGCCGGGGCGACATCACGCTGGAGGAGGCCGAGCAGGCCCTGCAGGACTTCCAGGGCCAGCTGGAGAAGGTCTTCACCGAAGTGCGCGACGCCACGTCACACCCGGCCCCCGCCCAGGTTCCCGAGCCGACGCCCGAGTTCCCGGTCGCCGTGCACACCGGGATCTCCGCCGAGGTCGTCAAGCGGATCGCCGCGTCGCAGGTCAACATCCCCGACCGGATCACCGTCCACCCGCGTCTGCTGCCGCAGCTGCAGCGCCGCGCGGCCATGGTCGAGGACGACTCGATCGACTGGGCGATGGGCGAGACGCTGGCGATCGGCTCCTTGCTGCTGGAGGGCACCCCGGTGCGGCTCGCCGGCCAGGACTCGCGGCGCGGCACCTTCGGCCAGCGGCACGCGGTGCTCGTCGACCGGCAGACCGGCGACGACTACACCCCGCTGCTCTACCTGTCCGAGGACCAGGGCCGGTTCAACGTCTACGACTCGCTGCTCAGCGAGTACGCGGCGATGGGCTTCGAGTACGGCTACTCGCTGGCCCGGCCGGACGCCCTGGTGATGTGGGAGGCCCAGTTCGGTGACTTCGTCAACGGCGCGCAGACCGTCGTGGACGAGTTCATCTCCTCCGCCGAGCAGAAGTGGGGCCAGACCTCCGGCGTCACCCTCCTCCTGCCGCACGGCTATGAGGGCCAGGGCCCGGACCACTCCTCGGCCCGTATCGAGCGGTTCCTCCAGGTGTGCGCCCAGAACAACATGACGGTCGCCATGCCGACGCTGCCGTCGAACTACTTCCACCTGCTGCGCTGGCAGGTCCACAACCCGCACCACAAGCCGCTGGTCGTCTTCACCCCGAAGTCGATGCTCCGGCTGAAGGCGGCGGCGTCGAAGACCGAGGAGTTCCTCGACGGCGGCTTCCGCCCGGTCATCAGCGACCCCGCGGTGGATTCCGGCGCGGTGGCTGCCGCAGGCGTCCGCAAGGTCGTCTTCTGCTCCGGCAAGGTCTACTACGACCTCGCCGCGGAGCGGGACCGACGCGGCGCCCGCGACACGGCAGTGATCCGGCTCGAGCGGCTCTACCCGCTGCCGGGCGTGGAGCTCCAGGCCGAGATCGCCAAGTACGCGAACACGGAGAAGTTCGTCTGGGCCCAGGAGGAGCCCGCCAACCAGGGTGCGTGGCCGTTCATCGCGCTCAACCTGATCGACCACCTCGAACTGGCGGTCGGCGCCGACATCCCCCACGCGGAGCGGCTGCGCCGGGTCTCCCGGCCGCACTCCTCCTCCCCCGCGGTGGGCTCGGCGAAGCGCCACCAGGCGGAGCAGCAGGCGCTGGTCAGCGAGGTCTTCGACATCTGACCCGCGGCTGTCGCACCGATCGCGACAGACGCCAGGGCCCGGCTCCGCACACGCGGGCCGGGCCCTGCGACGTCGGGCCCGCGTCGAGCGCCCCGCCGGGCCCGGCTCCTCACCGCTGGCCATGGATCTCCGGGGTCCCTCCATCGGGCCCGAGATGGCGGTCATGGCGCGCATACCCTTAGACCGGAAGACACCACTGGACCTGGAGCACCCCTTGTACTTCACCGACCGCGGCATCGAGGAGCTGGAGAAGCGACGCGGCGAGGAAGAGATCACCTTCGAGTGGCTCGCCGAGCAGCTGCGGACGTTCGTCGATCTCAACCCGGACTTCGAGGTGCCCGTCGAGCGGCTGGCGACCTGGCTGGCGCGCCTCGACGACGAGGACGACATGTAACGGGTGAGCCGGCGCAGGCCGCACGAGCGCCCGGCGTCGGCACTTCTTGACTTCCGCCATCCGCGATATATCGTGTCTAGAGAAGACGCGATATATTGCGTACGCGTCCACGCCGAGGAGGTCAGGGATGTCAGCCCGGTCCGAGTGGTCAGTCGACGAGCCGCAGAAGCTCACCCTCGAGGAGCCCGTCACCGCCGTGCAGGTGCGCACGGTCGGCGGCACGGTCAACGTCGTCGGTACCGAGTCGGGTGGCCCCGCCCGGCTCGAGATCAGCGAGCTACACGGCCCACCGCTCACCGTCACCCACAAGAACGGGACGCTGACCGTCGCGTACGACGACCTGCCCTGGAAGGGCTTCCTCAAGTGGTTCGACCGCAAGGGCCGGAACCGCAGCGCCGTCGTCTCCCTGACCGTTCCCGCCGACACCCGTGTCGAGGTCGGCGTCGTCGGCGCCGGTGCCGTCGTCTCCGGGATCTCCGGCCGTACGGACCTGCGCGGCGTCTCCGGCGACAGCACACTCCTGGGCCTGACCGGCGCCGTCCGCGCGGACACCGTTTCCGGGCGCGTCGAGGCCCAGGCGGTCACCGGCGGCCTGCGCTTCAACTCCGTCTCCGGCGACCTCACCGTCGTCGAGGGTGCGGGCTCCGCGGTGCGCGCCGAGTCGGTCAGCGGCAATGTCGTCCTCGATCTCGCCCCCACGGACGCGGGCACCGACATCAACCTCACCACGGTCTCCGGCGAGATCGCGATCCGGCTGCCACACCCCGCCGATGCCCGGGTCGAGGCGAACACCACCAGCGGCCCGGTCTCCTGCGCCTTCGACGATCTGCGGGTCACCGGCCAGTGGGGCGCCAAGAAGATCACCGGCACGCTCGGGGCCGGCACCGGACGGCTCAAGGCGACGACCGTCTCGGGCGCCATCGCACTCCTGCGCCGCCCGCCCACCGACGACACACCGCAGGACGTCCCCGCCGACAAGGCCCCTCAGGCCCACACGGCCGACAAGAAGGTGCTCTGAATGCCTCCCGTCTTCGCTCACGGCCGACTGCGGCTCTACCTCCTCAAGCTGCTCGACGAGGCGCCGCGCCACGGCTACGAGGTGATCCGCCTCCTCGAGGAGCGCTTCCAGGGCCTCTACGCTCCGTCCGCCGGCACCGTCTACCCCCGCCTCGCCAAGCTCGAAGCCGAGGGCCTGGTCACCCACGCCACGGAGGGCGGCCGCAAGGTCTACTCGATCACCGACGCCGGCCTGGCCGAACTCGCCGATCGTCAGGGCGAGCTCGCCGAGCTGGAGCAGGAGATCCGCGAGTCGGTCTCCGAACTGGCCGCCGAGATCCGCGAGGACGTCCGCGGATCGGCGAGCGACCTCCGCCGTGAGATGCGCGCCGCCGCCCGGGAGGCCCGTACGGCCCACGTCGGAAAGGACGACTGGGAGGGCGACAAGGAGGCCTGGCGCCGGGCGAAGGAGGAGATGCGCCGCGCGAAGGAGGAGTGGAAGGAGCAGGCCCGCCGGGCGAAGGAGGAGAGCCGCCGGGCCCGGCAGGAGGCGCAACAGGCGCGCAAGCAGGCAGCCCAGGGCTACGCGGAGGAGGTCCAGCGGATCGCCCGTCACGTGCAGGACCAGGTGCAGTCGCGCGCGAACGCGGGCGACTGGCAAAGCGCGCTCCACGACGGAATGACCGAACTCGCCCGGCAGATGGGCGATCTCGGCAAGCTCGCCGGTCCGACGACGGCCTGGCCCCCGTACGTGAAGCCGGAACCCGCCGACGTCGGGCAGCCGGAGTGGGCCGAGGACCCGGGAGTCCCCTCCGCCGACCCCGCCAGGGATCTGGAGCGGCTGCTCGACCGCTTCCGCGACGACGTCCGTGACGCCGCCCGCGACCACGGGGTGAGCGCGGAGCAGCTGCGGGAGGCCCGCCGCCATCTCTCGACGGCGGCGGCTCACCTCGGCGCCCTGCTCCGCGCCCCGAAGCCCTGAAGCACCGTTGCCGGAACCCCAACCGCCCGCCCCACGCCCCTGGACCGGTGGCCGATGCCGCAAGTCCGCGCCCCGCCTCGCGCGACGCGGTCAGCACCCGCCCGGTGTCACTTCCATGTGTAGCGGTCACCGAACAGGAGGGTGTGCTCCAGCACATCCTCCATCGGGTCGTCGACCTGACCGGTGTTGATCAGCCCCACCCGGGGACCGTTGTGCGCGTGCGTGGGCGTCTCGTCGGCCTGCGCGGTCCCCATCGGCCACGCGCCGGCGACCACCGTCGCCACCAGCCCGATCACACCTCGCGCCAGCGCCCTGCGCTGCGTACGGTTCATCGCATGTCCCCTCTGCCTCATCGGTGGCCTGACGGCCCGTTCGCCTGCTCATCCGATGGGCACACCGAGAAGTCACGGAAGACCATCCGCCCGGTGTCAACGGTCGCGCGCCCGGTCGCCCGATCGGGCACACCTCCACGCTGTGAGCCGGTCACACGGTCAGGACGACCTTCCCGAAGAGGTCGCCCTCGGCCATCTTCGCGAAGCCCTCACGCGCCCGGTCCAGCGGCAGCACGGTGTCAATCACGGGCCGTACGCCGGTCGCCGCGCAGAAGCTGAGCAGGTCCTCCAGCTCGTCCTTGCTGCCCATCGTCGACCCGACGACTTTCAGCTCCAGGAAGAAGATCCGGTTGAGCTCGGTCGCCTTGGGGTTGGGTCCTGACGTGGCACCGGAGATCACCAGAGTGCCGCCGGGCCTCAGGGACTTGACGGAGTGCGACCAGGTGGCGGCGCCCACGGTCTCGATCACGGCGTCCACCCGCTGCGGCAGCCGCGCCCCCGGCTCGTACGCCTCGACCGCGCCCAGGTCGACGGCGCGCTTGCGCTTGGCCTCGTCGCGGCTGGTGGCGTACATCCGTAGGCCGGCCGCCTTGCCGAGGACGATCGCGGCCGTGGCGACCCCGCCGCCCGCGCCCTGCACGAGGACACTGTCGCCGGGGCGTACGCCCGCGTTGGTGAACAGCATCCGGTACGCCGTCAGCCAGGCGGTCGGAAGACAGGCCGCCTCCTCGAAGGACAGCTCCTTCGGTTTGGGCAGCAGGTTCCAGGCCGGGACGGCGACCTGCTCCGCGAAGGTGCCCTGGTAACGCTCGGTCAGGATGGACCGCGGCTCGTCCGGGCCGACGCCGTGCCCGGTCTGGCCGATGACGGAGTGGATGACGACCTCATTGCCGTCCTCGTCGATCCCGGCGGCGTCGCAGCCGAGAATCATGGGGAGCGCTTCCTCCCCGAGGCCGACCCCGCGCAGCGACCACAGGTCGTGGTGGTTGAGCGAGGCGGCCTTGACGTTGACGATCGCCCAGCCGGGGCGGGGCTCGGGGGCCGGGCGGTCCCCCAGTTCGAGGCCGCTGAGCGGCTGGTCACGGTCGATGCGGGCGGCGTAGGCAGCGAACATGATCCCGAGACTATGACTTAGGCAGGACGCGGCGGAACCACACACCGGTGTGAGCCGCGCCGCGGTGGCCCACACCGGTGACGTTGATCGGGCCGCGGCGGATCGGTGCCCGCGGCACCACTTCCATGCCCAGGCGCATCCAGTGCTCTCAACCGGTCAGCAGGCGGACCAGGCTCGCCGTATCGGTCAGATCGGGAAGTACGACGGCGGCGCCGACCTCTTCAAGCTGCTGTTCGCTGCTCCGCCCGGTGGCGACGGCCACCACCCGGACATCCGTATCCTGTCCGGCGCGGACGTCGGACGGGGTGTCGCCCACGAGAACCGCATCGGCCGCCGGTACGCCGGACCGTTCAAGGGCCATCCGCAGCAACTCGGCGCGCTGGTCGGCGTCTTCCCCGTAGGCGCCCACCGTCAGGTCTATGTACCGGTCGAGGCCGAACGCCGTGAGCTTGACCTCACCGACCGCCCGGATATTGCCGGTCGCCACAGTCTGTGCGACGCCGGGAAACTGGGCCAGCGCGGCCAAGATCGAGGCTGCCCCCGGCAATGCATGTCCCTGCTCGCGGAGTTCCGCAATCCGGCGCAGATGGCCCTCGGCGAGCGCCTTCGCGAACGCCTCGAAATCGTCGCGGCCGGTATCGAGTCCGTGCAGCTTCGCCGTCTCCCGGAAGATGACCGGATCGGTGAGTCCGTCAATCCTGGCCTGTAGCTCCATCGTCCGCCCAGTCACCTGGTGGAACGCCTCGGCGAACAGAGTTCGCCCCACACCGCGTGTATCCACCAGCGTGTGATCGATGTCCCACAGCACGAGCCGCTTGGCCATGTCCGCTCCCGGAGTCGACGCGAGGACCACCCAGCCTGTCACACGGCTCGCCGAAGCAGTGACCCGCTGTCGAGCAGCCATCTACGCTGGGGAGTCAAACATCAGCTTGTCGACGGAGGCTGGCCATGGAGGCTCAGGACTTGCCCATCGGCGGCAGAATCCGCCACCACCGCCAGGCCCAGCACCGCCGCCAAGACGTCATCGCTGGTCTGGTCGGCATCACCCCCGACTACCTGTCGCAGATCGAACGGGGCATCAAGGTCCCGACCCTGCCTGTCCTGCATGCCATCGCCCGGGAGCTCGGCGTGCCGACCGCCGCCCTGCTCACCGAGAGGGCCGGTACAGCCGCGACGCCCCCTGAGACCACCGCGCAAGCCATCACCCAGGCGCTGATGGGCTATGGCCCGCCGCACAGCAACCCCGTGACTCCGCCCCACTTACTGCGGGAGCGCGTCGAGCAGGCGTGGTACGTCTGGCAGACCTCACCAACCCGGTTCACCGACGCTGCGGCCGTGCTGCCCCATTTGATCGCCGACGTCGAGCACGCCGTACGGGTCCGCCGCACAGGCACCGACGCCACCGCCCACCGGGAAACCCTGCGCGTGGCCGCTGACCTGTACTTCCTGCTGCGCTCCTACCTGCGCCGCACCGGCCGCCTCGATCTGTCCCTGATGGCAGCAGACCGCGCGGCACGCGCCGCAGAGGACGCTGACGACCCGCTGCGCATCGCGGCTGCAAGCTGGAATCTCGGTCACGTGCTGCTCTCCACGCAGGCGGCGGACGGAGCCGAAGAGGTCGCCGTACGGGGAATCGAGCGGCTGCGCCCGCAGATCCGGCAAGGAGAGCCGGACTACCCGGACCACGCCGCAATGGCGGGCGCCCTCCAATTGGTGGCCGTGGTCGCTGCCGCCCGCCGACGGGACTGGTGGACAGCCCGCGATCGGCTGTCGAGGTACGCGCGACCCGCTGCCCGTCGGGCCGGGGAAGGCAACGTCATGTGGACCGTGTTCGGTCCCACCAATGTGGAGCTTCACCAAGTCAGCATCGAGATGGAGGCCGGTGAAGCAAGTGAAGCCCTCCGCTTGGCGGACGCCGTGGACACGGGCCGTCTGCCGTCGCTGGAGCGGTCGTTCACGTTCACCCTCGAAGTGGCGCGCTGCTACGACCTGCGCCGCGCGGACGCCGCGGTGCTGCTGCACCTGCTGGAGCTGGAGCAGCTGGCTCCCGAAGACCTCGCACGCGCGCCGATGGCACGGGATTTGGTACTCGGCCTGGTCCGCCGTGCCCGGGCGATGCACGCGCGGCAGGCCGAGGCGCTTGCCGAACGGATGGGTGTGCTCTGACCCGAGCTGACGGTTCGGGTGAACCGTCAGCTCGGGTCAGCGCTGCTCACCGGGCCTACGGTCCCGGTCATGAGCAGCAGTCCGAAGACCGCAATGGCACCGCCGGTTCACCTCACGCCGCCCGCGGAGCAGCCCGATCCGGTGCCCGGGTGCGACGTGTGTGCCGCCCTGGACAGGCAGAGGCGCGAGGCCGCAGTCCAGGGCGACCACTCGCAGGCGACGGACTGCAACGTTGAGATCCGGCGCCACCCCCATGGGGGGCGCAAGTGAGCGGACAGCGGCGGCCCATGCTCACTCTGCGCGTCTCGCGCAACAGCGGGCGCACATGGGAACCAGAGATCATCGTGCGCGGCACAGACGACCTCGCGCCGCTACGCACCTCCACATGGCCGCCCTGCCAATGCCCGAAATGCCGACGCGGCGACCGCCCACAGCGGGGGTGACGGAGCAACCCCCAGCCCCTCAAGGCCCGCGATCCCCCCGGGGCTGCCGGTGACTGGGCGCCGTCCTTTCCGAGCCGCGGAGCCGCGGTACATGAAGGGACGCCGGACGCGTCGCTGGCCGGGCAGATACGGGCTGTGGGTCCTCCCGGGGGTGAGTAACAACCC